>DOOI01000200.1 GCA_003512825.1 Paracoccaceae bacterium
CCGCCCCCCGGCCCCCGAACGCATCGTGCCCATAGACCAGAGGCCGACCATGCACTAACATTTACCCCGGACCACTCGATGGGGGCAGTCCAACGGTTCAGCCCAACCAAGCCTTCCGGACTGATCAAATCTGTATTGGACGAGAACTCCTTGAGCCGCGATTCCGACGTCTCCAGCTCCGTTTGCAGCTCCAGAACCCGCTCGCTCAACCATTCCGTTGCACGTTCGGTGGCGGCAAACTTCACATCCAACTGATCCTGAATATACGCCTCCGCCAAGGCATTGGCCAAAAGCGCGGACTTCTCCGCATTCTGCGTCACTGCCGTCAATTCGAACACATAGCTTTGCCGCAGGTTCGATACCGTAATCGCGCTCTGCACGGCCGCGACAGTGCGATCACGCTGCACTGTCTCACTGGGCAGAGCCGCTTCTCTCTCTCCACGTATCAGCCTGACGACATTTCGCACAATCGCTCCGGGCGTATATTTCTCGGGCTTTCTTAACGCGGCGTTAAATTCGGGGTCTTTCACCAAATCCAACTCATCAACCAGTTTTTCCGCCAATCCGCGCGACCGGATCACTTCCACTTCCGTATTGATCGTCGATTGATCACCCCCAAGCCCTGCCATCACGGACGTCAGATCGGTCACTTGCGATTCACGGCTCTCAAGCGCCACAGTGGCGCGCGCCGTGTAAAGCGGGGTTGCTTGGAAAAACCCATACCAGACACCAATCAAAAACCCGAGCACGGCACAGGCCATGATCAGCCACTTGGCGCGCCACAGGGTGCGGACCAGTTCCATCAGGTCGATTTCATCCTCTGGCGTCTGCGCTGAAATGGATGCGCTTGGGCCACGAGTAGGATCTTTAAGCATCTGAAATACCTTGGTTAGACAATTGTCTCATCACATATTAACCACCTTAAAACAACTCACACCTACTACCTTTTCCGCTGCAACCGCCGTCAACGGCGGAAAGGCGCAATGTCAAAAGAGTCACACTTCGACGGCAATCGCCTCCTGCGTGCCCACCTGAAACACCCGCTTATAGCGCTGAATCTCCGTCTCCGGCCCCATGGCCTTGTTCGGATTGTCCGAGAGTTTCACCGTTGGGTGCCCATTCGCAGCCACGGCCTTGCACACCAAGCTGAACGGCGCCAATCCATCGTTCTTGGTTAATCCTCTGAAATCATTCGTCAAAAGAGTGCCCCAACCAAAGGAAACCTTGGCGCGGCCCCTAAACCGTTCGGAGAGCGCTACGATCCGGTCCACATCCAAACCGTCCGAGAAAATGATCAGCTTCTCCCGCGGGTCTTCTCCGCGTGATTTCCACCACGCAATGGCGGTTTCCGCCCCCTCTTCGGGCGCACCCGAGTCGATACGGATGCCCGTCCATCCAGCCAGCCAATCCGGCGCTCGGTCCAAGAACCCCTTCGTGCCGAATGTGTCGGGCAGAATGATCCGCAAATTGCCGTCATGCTCGTCTTGCCAATCGGCCAGCACCTTATAGGGCGCATCGGCCAATTCCGCATCATCGCGCGCCAGCGCCGAATACACCATCGGCAACTCATGCGCGTTGGTGCCAATTGCCTCAATGTCGCGCTTCATCGCGATCAGACAATTCGAGGTGCCAACGAACTTCTCGCCCAGGCCTTCGATCATCGCTTGCACCGATTGATCCTGCCACAGGTAAGAATGGCGCCGTCTTGTGCCAAAATCAGCAATTCGCAGCCCCTCTACTGTGGCCAATTGCTCGATCTTTTCCCACAATTTGGTCAGCGCGCGGGCATAAAGCACCTTCAGCTCAAACCGTCCCATCCGGTTCAACACGGCGCGCGATCTCAGCTCCATCAACACCGACAACGCCGGAATTTCCCACATCATCACTTCGGGCCATTTGCCCTCAAATGTCAGCTCATATTGCCCGTTGCGCTTTTCCAGATGGTAGGGCGGCAATCGCAGGCCCTCAAACCACTCCATGAAATCCGGGCGAAACATTTGGCGCTTGCCATAAAATGTATTGCCGCGCAGCCAAGTGCTCTCGCCACGGCTCAGTGACAGCGAGCGGATATGGTCCAATTGCTCGCGCAATTCACCCTCATCAATCAACTCGGCAAGCTGCACATCTTTCGAGCGGTTGATGAGCGAAAACGTCACCACCGTATCGGCCTTGTTGCGAAACACCGATTGGCACATCAGCAATTTGTAAAAATCCGTGTCGATCAACGAGCGGACAATCGGGTCGATCTTCCACTTATGATTCCAGACACGTGTCGCGATATCGGTCATGGCCCTCTCCCTTGGGGATGGGCCTGAGTTTTGGCTGGAAGCAGGCCAAGGCGCAAGAGGGCACGCCCCTAACCCTCAGCACATCCAATAAAAAACGGCCCGCAACCATGAGGTGCAGGCCGTTTTGTTTCCCATCCGCCTCAAAGGCGCGGTATCCGAGGGCGGTCTTAGCCCTTCATCGAATCCCAGAAGTTTTTGACCGAGCGGAAAAAGGTCGAGCTTTCGGGGTTATTCTCTTCCGAAAGGTCCTCAAACTCCTTCAACAGCTCTTTCTGCCGCGAGGTCAGGTTTACCGGTGTTTCCACAGCCAGTTCGATAAACATATCGCCCTCGCCCCCGCCACGCAGCGCAGGCATGCCTTTGGCGCGTAGCCGCATTTGCCGCCCCGATTGCGACCCCGCCGGAATCTTCACCTTGGAGCGGCCACCGTCAATCGTCGGCACTTCAATATCTCCGCCCAAAGCTGCCGCCGTCATCGACACTGGCACGCGACAGAACAGGTTCGTCCCCTCGCGTTCGAAAATCGCGTGGTTCGCAACTTCGATAAAGATATAAAGGTCGCCCGAAGGCCCGCCTCGCATCCCCGCTTCGCCCTCACCCGACAACCGGATTCGTGTGCCCGTCTCCACCCCTTTGGGAATATTGACCGACAGTGAACGATCCCGCTGCACGCGACCTTGCCCGCCACAAGATTTGCAAGGGTTCTTGATGATCTGACCTAGCCCCGAACAGGTTGGACAGGTGCGTTCCACAGTGAAAAAGCCCTGTTGCGCCCGCACTTTGCCCAAGCCCGAACATGTCGGGCAAGACGTCGGTTCCGCGCCGCCCTCTGCGCCCGAGCCTTCGCAGCCGGTGCATTTGATCGAAGTTGGCACATTGATCGTCTTTTGCAGCCCGCCATAGGCCTCTTCCAGACTGACCCGCAGGTTATAGCGCAAATCCGCCCCGCGCACGGCGCGCTGCCGACCGCCATTGCCGCGCCCGCCCATGAAATCACCGAACAGGTCGTCAAAAACATCAGAGAAGGCCGAGGCGAAATCGCCTTGCTGGTTGCCAAAACCACCACCCGGCCGACCGCCACCACCCATTCCGCCTTCAAAAGCAGCATGGCCATACCGATCATAGGCCGCCTTCTTGTCAGCGTCCTTCAGGCAATCATAGGCCTCATTGGCTTCCTTGAACTGCGCCTCTGCATTCGGATTATCCGCGTTGCGATCGGGGTGCAGTTCTTTGGCTTTGGTGCGATAGGCTTTCTTGATCTCGTCCGCATTGGCACCTTTTGCGATGCCGAGCACGTCATAATAGTCACGTTTTGCCATTCAGGGGTCCCCCTTGCCGGAATGCAGGGGGCCAGCCCGGTCGCCCGAACCGGCCCCTTACGGTTCCGTCAGCCAAGGTCAACGGCGCTTGCCGTTGCCCATGTCCTCAAAATCGGCGTCGATGATATCGTCATCGCCGCTCGAACGAGGTCCGCCATCCATATCCGGCTCATCGCCGCCTTCCGACTGGCTCGACTTGTAGATCGCCTCGCCCAGCTTCATCGCGGCTTCGGTGACGTTCTGGATGCCAGACTTGATCTTGCTGGCATTGTCCTTCTCCAGATCATCCTTTAGCGCCGCAATCGCCAGCTCAATGGCTTCGATTGTCGTCGGGTCCACCTTGTCGGCATGCTCTTCCATCGCCTTCTCGGTCGAATGGATCAGGCTTTCCGCTTGGTTTCTGGATTCAACCAGTTCCCGCCGCTCCTTGTCCGATTCCGCATTGGCTTCGGCATCCTTCACCATCTTCTCGATATCCTCATCCGAGAGGCCGCCCGAGGCTTGAATGGTGATCTTCTGCTCTTTGCCAGTGCCCTTATCCTTCGCACCCACCGCCACGATACCGTTGGCATCAATGTCGAAGGTCACTTCGATCTGCGGCATGCCGCGCGGAGCAGGTGGAATGTTCTCAAGGTTGAATTGGCCAAGGATCTTGTTATCCGCCGCCATTTCACGCTCGCCTTGGAACACCCGGATCGTCACTGCGTTCTGGTTGTCCTCAGCCGTCGAGAACACTTGGCTCTTCTTGGTCGGAATGGTTGTGTTGCGGTCGATCAACCGGGTGAACACACAGCCCAGCGTCTCAATCCCCAAAGACAGCGGGGTGACGTCGAGCAGCACCACGTCCTTGACGTCACCTTGCAAAACACCTGCCTGAATAGCCGCGCCCATGGCCACAACCTCATCCGGGTTCACACCCTTATGCGGCTCCTTGCCAAAGAACTTGGTCACTTCCTCCATCACCTTGGGCATCCGGGTCATCCCGCCCACAAGCACCACCTCATCGATGTCGCTCGTCGACAGACCGGCGTCCTTCAGAGCGGCCTTGCACGGATCCATCGACCGTTTGATGAGATCACCCACCAACGACTCCAGCTTTGCCCGCGTCAGCTTGACCACCATGTGAAGCGGCGCACCCGAATTCGGGTTCATCGCGATGAAGGGCTGGTTGATCTCGGTCTGCGACGACGAGGACAGTTCAATCTTCGCCTTTTCAGCCGCTTCCTTGAGACGCTGCAGCGCCATCTTGTCCTTGGTCAGGTCAACGCCATGCTCTTTCTTGAACTCATCCGCGAGGTAGTTGACGATCCGCATGTCAAAATCTTCGCCGCCAAGGAACGTGTCCCCGTTGGTGGATTTCACTTCAAACAAACCATCGTCAATCTCAAGGATCGTCACGTCAAACGTGCCGCCGCCCAAGTCATAAACCGCAATCGTATGCGTATTCTTCTTGTCCAAACCATAGGCCAGTGCAGCAGCCGTCGGCTCGTTGATGATGCGAAGCACCTCAAGCCCGGCAATCTTGCCCGCGTCTTTGGTGGCCTGACGCTGCGCGTCGTTGAAATAGGCCGGAACCGTGATGACGGCCTGCGTGACAGGCTCACCCAAATACGACTCAGCCGTCTCTTTCATCTTTTGCAGAATGAACGCCGAGATTTGCGACGGTGAATATTTCTCACCACGCGCTTCAACCCACGCATCCCCATTGCCACCGCTGATCACGGTGTAGGGCAGGTTCTTCTTGTCCTTGGCGAGATGCGCGTCATCGGCCCGACGGCCGACCAAACGCTTCACACCGAAAATTGTGTTGGACGCATTGGTCACGGCTTGGCGCTTTGCAGGCTGACCCACCAGCCGCTCGCTCTCCGTGAAGGCAACGATAGAAGGCGTCGTCCGTGCGCCTTCCGAATTCTCGATCACCTTCGGCTGCGAACCATCCATGATGGCGATGCAGGAGTTGGTGGTTCCGAGGTCAATCCCGATTACTTTACCCATGTTCGATCCCTTTCAATTCAAGGCGATGGCTCGAGGCGCAGACCCGATTAGGCATCCTGCCCCGATACTTTGGTGCGGATTTGGGCTTGTCCCATCACCGCGCTCTGGGCGTATATAGGAGCGCCAAATTTGAGCTGCAAGCGCTGCCGCCCATTCTGACCCTCCGTTTCGGTCATTTTCACTGCAATTTAGTCTATCTCACCCCGCCACAAAGGCCCGCAGCATGTCGATCATGATCAAATACGTCCATGTCTACCCCGGTCATCTCGGGCTGGCCGCCCAATTGGCTCTTGTCGCGGAGTTGCGCGGACTACTTGTCGCCGCCCCGCTTTTTCGCTCCAGCATCGCGGGCGGCAAACAGATGAGCGTGCGAATGAGCTCTGCAGGCCGCTTCGGCTGGGTCAGCGATCCTCGCGGTGCGCGCTACGAGACCCGCCATCCCGCTACCGGCGCCCCCTGGCCCGCCATTCCCGACTCGGTCCTCGCAATCTGGCGCGCGATTGCCGCCCCGCACCTGCGTGATCCTGCACGACTGCCCGACAGTTGCCTGATCAACTGGTATGATGCCAGCGCCCGGATGGGTCTGCACCAAGATCGCGACGAAGGCGATTTTGGCTGGCCAGTGCTGTCGATCTCGCTGGGTGACGAAGCCCTCTTTCGCGTCGGCGGCACCGCGCGCAGCGACCGAACAGAATCGCTCTGGCTTCGCTCGGGGGACGTTGTCCTCATGGCGGGCGCGGCGCGCCTGTGCTTCCACGGCATTGACCGCATCCGCCCCGGCTCGTCAAACCTCCTGCCCCGAGGTGGCCGCATCAATCTCACCTGCCGCGTCGTGACCTGACCCAACCCGCGCCGCAATTTCTTGCAAGAAATTGCCAATTTCCCTGCAGGGAAATTCCGATTTCCTTGCAAGGAAATCTCTCCCGCGCCACGCCCGCGGTGAAAAGGTTAACGCGTCAGCGCCGTCTTTGCGCGTCATGACGCAAGCCAGACGCCAACCAGACGCGGATCATACGTGAAAAAGTGACAGGCTTTCCCGTTAAGACTTGCCCGATCGGCCCCTTCAACTGCACCCGTCCCAGCGAGGCGCAGCTTAGAAATCCACCCCGCGCTGCGCCTTGATCCCGTTTTGAAACGGGTGCTTTTGCTCTTCGATGACACTCACCAAATCCGCATAAGCACACACCGCCTCGGGCGCATCCCGCCCGGTCAAAATCGCTCCGGTCTTCGACGCACGCTTGTCCAGCGCGGCAATGACGGCCTCTGGTGTAAGATAATGATATCTAAGCGCAATATTGATCTCATCAAGGATAATCAGATCATATTTTCCACTGGCCAGCATCTCCGCGGCCCGCGCCAGCGCCGCCTCTGCGGCCTGAATATCGCGGGCTTTATCTTGGGTATCCCAAGTGAACCCTTCGCCCATCGTATACCAATCAACGCCGCCAAGCTGTTGAAAGAATTGGCGTTCTCCGGTCACCCATGTTCCCTTGATGAATTGCACCACGCCGACGGTCTGCTTCCAGCCAATCGCTCGAATGGCCACGCCAAACGCCGAAGAAGACTTGCCCTTGCCATTCCCGGTATGCACCAAAACCAGCCCCCGCTCCGGGTCGCGCAATTCGGCCACTTTCTCGCGCTGCACCTTTTGCAGCTTTTGCATATCCGCTTTATGCGCCGCCGTGTCGTCACTCATTGCGATCTCCCAAAAGGCTTTTGTTTCAGAGCGTTAAAAGGATTTGAGAAAACGTTGAAGCTTGGCCATGCCACCAATCCAGCGATCGTAATTCTCAACTTTGGCCTTCATATAGCCCGCCACCACCGCATGGGGCAGTACCAAAAACCGCTCCTCGCGCACCGCGTCCAAAGCGGCTCGCGCGACGGTTTCTGCGGGCAAGATACCATCTGCCAAGGCGGGGTTCTCTTTGCTCGCTTCTGCCACCATCGGCGTATCTACCCCTTGGGGGCACAGCACGGAAACCCGAATGCCGTCGTCCTTATGACCAAAGGCCAAAGCCTCGGCAAATCCCACCGCAGCATGTTTTGTCGTGCCATAAACCGCTGATCCGACTTGGTTAAGCAGCCCCGCCGCAGAAGCCGTATGCAGGAAATACCCGCCCCCACGCGCCGCCATCCGAGGAATCAAAAACCGCGCGGCATGCACATGCGCCATCACATTGACGGCCCAAGCCTGATCCCAGACGTCAGTGGTCGCAAAGGCGATATTGTCAAAGCGGCTGTCTTTCCCTGTCAGGATACCCGCATTGGAACACATCAAGTCGATAGGCCCCACGTCGCGCTCAACGCGCTCCAGCATGGCCTCAACCTGTGCTTGGTCGCCCACATCACAGGCCATCGCCACACCGCCCACCAGTCGCGCGGTCTCTTCTGCGCCTTCAAGACGCAAATCAACCGCCACAACATGCGCGGCACCAGCCTCTGCCAAAGCCACACAAAGCGCTCGACCAATTCCCTGCGCCGCGCCAGTAACGACGGCAGTGACCCCTTCTAGCTTCATTGTGGCGTCAGCCCACGCATCCGCTCGCTCCGGCGCCGCAGTAATTCCACCACAGTCAAAAGCGCAATCGAGATAATCACGAGGATCGTCGCCACGGCCAAGATCGACGGCGAGATTTGCTCCCGGATACCATTCCACATCTGACGCGGAATGGTTTGCTGCTCGTGGCTGCCAATGAACAGAACCACCACAACCTCATCAAAAGATGTCACAAAAGCAAACAGCGCCCCGGAAACAACACCGGGCGTGATCAACGGCAACTGCACTTTGAAAAAGGTCCGCACGGGACCCGCGCCCAGATTGGCGGCCGCGCGGCTCAGTGATTTGTCAAAGGAGGACAGCGTCGCCGTTACCGTGATAATCACGAAAGGAATGCCCAACGTGGCATGCGCCAAAATCACGCCCAGATAGGTTGATGTCAGGCGACCGCAGCCCCCGGCAGGCTCAAGCGGGCCCAACACCGAGCATGGGTTGGAATAAAAGAAAAACAGCCCCGTCGCGGTGATGATCACGGGCACAATCATCGGCGACAAAAGCACCGCCGTGATCAGTTTGCGATAAGGCATCTCTGGCCGTGACAGCCCCAATGCCGCCAGCGTTCCCAGCGAAGTTGCCAAAAGTGTCGCCCAAAAGCCGACGATCACCGAGTTTTTCGCTGCCCGGATCCATTGTGCGTTATTCCACATATCCGACCACCAAGCCCCATCCCGCAGCACATTCGGGAATTGCATGCCATGGGTCAGCAGATTGTCGTACCAACGCATCGAATAGCCTTCGGGATCAAACGAAAGCATCTTTTCTGTGAAGGTGAAATACGGCTCTGCGTTGAACGACAGCGGGATCACAATGAGAATAGGCGCGATCAAAAACAAAAAGATCAGCGCACAAATCACCAGGTAGGTCTTGTGCCAGACCCGCTCCAGCGGCGTGGCATAAATTGGAAGTGCCATGACTTACCCCAGCTTCATATTATCAATGCCAACCAAGCGATCATACACCCAGTAAAGCGCCAAGACTGCGGCCAGCAACATTGCCGCCAGAGCCGCCGCAAGCGACCAGTTCAGCGAATCCTGCATATGGAACGCGATTTGGTTCGAGATCAGTGTGCCCGTCGCACCGCCCACCAAGGCAGGCGTGATGTAATATCCAACGGCAAGAATGAACACGAGGATACCCCCTGCGCCAATGCCTGGAATGGTCTGCGGCACATAGATCCGCCGGAACGTGGTCCAGCTTGTTGCACCCAAACTGCGCGCCGCGCGGGTATAGGTGATCGGTATCGTTTTCATCACCGAATAAAGCGGCAAGATCATGAAAGGCAGCAAGATATGCGTCATCGCAATGATCGTGCCCGTCTGGTTATACATCAATGCCAAGCGGCCATTGTCTTCCAGAATACCCAGATAAACCAACATGTTGTTGAGAATTCCCTGTTCTTGCAACAAAACCATCCAGCTGGTGGTCCGAACCAGAAGCGAGGTCCAGAATGGCAAAAGCACAAGGATCATCAGCAGGCTGGAAATCCGCATTGGTAACCGCGCCAACAAATGCGCCACCGGAAATCCAAGGATCAAGCACAACAGCGTCACCGCCCCCGACAGCACAAAGGTCCGCCAAAACAGCGTCAGATATACCCGCAGGTCTTCTGGCGCTTTTGCATAAACGCCTTCATCGGTCAGCTTGCGGTCTGTTGCCGCCTGATAAAAAGTCGTCGTGACTGCGGCAGAGGCGTTCCGCATCGCGGCCCAGACCACCTTGTCACCCCATTCCTCATCCGCAGCCAGCACCGCATCTTTGAACGGGGCTTCCATGTTCTTGGCTTTACGCCCAGTCGAGGTAAACAACGAGCGTGTGCCCGACACATCATAGTTGATCCGGGTCGCCACGGTGCCGATTGTGCGCGCATTCGCAGCGTTCACCAAATCCACAACCAGCGCCGCATAGGCGGCTTCATCAGGTTCGGTGCCCTCTGGGTTGGCGGCAAACCACGCCACAACACTCGGCATATTCGCGGAGAAAGCATCGTTCGTCACCGAGCGGCTCAACATCTGCCCAATCGGCACGACGAAGGTGATCAGCACGAAGGCCAAGAGAGGAAGCACGAGCATAAACGCACGCCGCCGCGCCACAGCCGAAGCGCGCATAAGCGCCGCCTTCAGGGGCTTTCCATCTGCAGTGCGTAGAATTGTATCGCTCATCCCGCGTCCCTTGTCTCAGAATGAAATGAGGGCGGCACCACAGGTCGTGATGCCGCCCCTTTTTATCTTACTTCAACAGCCACGCGTTGAACTTCTCCGACAGCTCGACATCACGGTCGGCCCAGAATTCGAAGTCGTTGGTCAGCGCGTTCTTCAGGGCTTCGGGCGAGGTGGGCATGTGAGGCGCCATCTCGGTCTTGCCGTCCTGATACAGACCTACCAGCGGTGCCGACGACTTACGCGCAGGACCGTAGGAGATGTACTTCGCTTGGTCAGCCAAACGCTGGCTGTCGGTTGCGAAGGCGACATATTCCATCGCGAGGTCTTTGTTGGGCGCGCCCTTAGGAATGACGAAGAGGTCGAAGTCCATGATCTGGCCATCCCACAGGATGGTGAAAGGCTTACCTTCGCCGATAGCGGCGTTGAAGATACGGCCGTTATAGCCAGTGGTCATGACCACTTCACCGTCTGCAAGCAGCTGTGGCGGCTGAGCGCCTGCTTCCCACCAAACAACATCTGCCTTGATGGTGTCGAGCTTGGCGAATGCGCGGGCAACGCCTTCTTCGGTCTCAAGCAGGCTATAGACTTCAGCCGCGGGAACACCGTCTGCCATCAGCGCCATTTCGAGGTTCGCTTTGGCCGACTTACGCAGGCCGCGCTTGCCGGGGAACTTTGCGGTGTCAAAGAAATCCGCGATCGAGGTCACGCCGGTCACTTTGGAGGAGTCGTAAGACACGACAGTCGACCAAACGATGTTGGCAACCGCGCACTCGGACGCCAGAGCGCCTGCTACGAAGTCGTCCGCAGCTGGAGTGCCGTCAACGCCTGCGGGCAGGGCTGCGTGATCGATGACTTCAAGCTTGCCTTCGTCGCAAAGGCGAACCGCGTCCGAAAGCTCAACGTCAGCCACATCGATGGTTACGTTGTTGGCTTCCACCATTGCAGCGATCGGCGTGCCGGGGTTGTCCGCGGCGACCATGTTGACAGTGACGCCCTTCATGGCAGCGAAAGGCTTGTTATAGGCTTCGATTTGGCTGGCTTCATAAGCGCCACCCCAAGACATCACAGTCAATTCTGCGGCTTGAGCGGCAAATGCGGCGCTGGAAAGAGCTGTCGCCAGAAGTGCGGTCTTTAGTTTCATATTCATAACTCCCAATGACCCGTCTGGTCACTTTCAGGGCTAAACCGCGGGCCTCGGCCTAACCCCTTTTCCACCTCTCTCAGAGTGAGAGAGGTAAATTTCTTAGGCATCCAATGCACGACAATCCTGCGGCAGCCAGCCAATCTCAATCTCCGCACCCGGCTCCAGACGCACAGCATCCGGCGCGTTCCGGGTCTTGATGATGAAATTGTCATTGCCCGCGACCGAAAGCCGTGTGCGGAAAATATCGCCCATGTAAATGAACTCGCGCACCGTCGCTTTGAGCGTATGTGCGCCGGGTTGCAGGCGGGATTTGTTCATCTCCACCCGCTCTGGCCGGATCGAAACGCGGGTGCGCTCACCCACTTTCGACACGTTCACAGGCTTGGCATCAATCAACTCGCCATCGTCCAGCTTGACCACGCATTTGTCACCGCTGATCTCGGTCACGATACCTTCCATCGTGTTATTCTCACCGATGAACTGCGCGACGAAACTGTTTTGCGGCGCTTCATAAAGCGACGCGGGCGGGGCCAATTGCTGGATACGCCCGTCGTTGAATACGGCCACACGGTCCGACATGGTCAGCGCTTCGGTCTGGTCGTGCGTCACATAGACCACGGTAATTCCCAGATCATGCGCCAAGCGGGTGATCTCAAATTGCATATGTTCGCGCAACTGCTTGTCGAGCGCTCCCAATGGCTCGTCCATCAGCACCAGCTCGGGCTCAAACACCAGCGCGCGCGCCAAAGCGATCCGCTGTTGCTGACCGCCCGAAAGCTGCGCCGGGCGACGGTTGGCGAATTGCCCCATCTGCACCATGTCCAGCGCGCGGGTGATCTTGGCTTCGCGCACAGTCTTGTCCATGCCACGCACTTCCAGCGGGAAGGAGAGGTTTTCCGCCACCGACATATGCGGGAACAAGGCGTAATTCTGAAACACCATGCCGATGCCGCGCTTATGCGGCGGGATGTTGTTGATAGGCCGCCCGTCGAGCAGGATCTCTCCATGCGTCGCCGTCTCAAAACCTGCCAGCATCATCAAGCATGTCGTCTTCCCCGACCCCGACGGGCCGAGCATCGTCAAAAACTCGCCCTTGGGCATCGAAAGGTTCAAATCTTTTACGACCAGCGTTTCGCCGTCGTAGCTTTTCTGAACGCGGTCAAAAACGACAAATGCGTCCGTGGTCTTGGTATCGGCCAAATCAGGCTCCCCGTGTAAACCGAAGCGATCTATAGCCGCTTTCTGGCATCTCACTAAACCGCTTCGTGGATAGTGATGCAACAGTAAGGCGACGGAAAATCGCAATTTGCGACACGGTCAGGTCAGAGTGCTGCAAACAGGGGCATTAAAAGCCATTTCGCCTGCTCTTCACGCCGCCTTGCGGTCACGGAGAGAGAATCCCCAAGCGCGGTTCCGTCAAAGAGGTCACAGCAACCCGCCCATCCGGCAGGCTCACCGCGCCCGTTGTCAGGGCATAATCCCCGCTCGGATCTTGCCATGTGCCCATCACTTGACCGGACTCATCCAGCCTTACGATCAGCCCATGCCGCGCCGGCGCGGGCTTCAGGCTCTCAGGCAAGCGCAATACAATCTTGCGAAGAAACGGCAGCCCGGCCAGCTTATCCATCAACGCATTGCGCGGGCTCACCAGCCCAAGCCAATAGCCACCCGGCGCATCGTTGATATTGTCTGGAAATCCCGGCAAGTTCTCCAACTCCACCACAGGCGGCGCGCTTGGGTCGGCAATCTCATATGACAACAGTCGATATTTCCCGGTTTCCACCACCATCAATAGACCGCCATCCGCACTTACCGCCACCCCATTGGCAAAGGCGAACCCGGCAATGAAAACAGTCGTTTCATCTCGCTGCGGGTCATAGCGCAGAATGCGTCCACTGGCGGAGTGCTCAATCAGATCAAGCACCGACGCGGCCAAGGTGCCCCCATGCGCGGCCGCGCTAAAGCGCGTCGAAGCGTCGGAAAAATACACCATCCCATCCGGGGCAATGTCCACGTCATTGGCATAGCCTATTGGCACACCGCCCGCTTCTGTTGCCCGCACAGTCAGCGCACCCGAGGGCGTGACCGACACCAGCCCCAAGATCGCATCCGCGACCCAAAGCGTTCCATCAGCGCCAAACTCGAGCCCCAAAGGCCGCCCGCCGGTTTCTACCCATCTATCGAGCGGTCCCTCAATTGGCCCACGCAGCAACGCGCCACTGTGGCTTGCCGTGTAAAGCAACCCATCCGGCCCAACGGCAGCATCCTCCGGTCCGCTTTCACCACGCAAGTCGACCATCGCAAGGTCGCGCAAACCGGAATTCACCTCATATGCGCCGGTAAACCCCGCGTCTTGCGGAGCCTCCCAAGCGACCGGGTCAGCAGGAACAGGCCACAGCAAGAAATAGCCAAACCAACCAGCCAGAAACCCGACGGTGATCCGTTTGAGCATCCCCGCCTGCGCGCAGCCCTTCCTTACGTTGCTGCGTGCCACAATCCCTCTGCTTTCGCCGCCGCCATTCCCTCGTCGAGGCTCTTCCATGCCCGCTCAATCAACAGATCAACCTCGGATTTGGTAATCACCAAAGGCGGCGAGATGATCATCCGGTCGCCCACGTGACGCATCACCAAACCATTGGCAAAGCACCGTTCACGGCAAAGATACCCTACTGTGCCCGCTTCCGCTGCAAATTTTGCACGGCTTTCTTTGTGCGGCGTCAGCGCGAGTGACCCCATCAACCCAACAATCTTCGCTTCCCCGACCATCGGATGCGCGGTCAGGGCTTCCCACTTTTCCTTCACATAGGGCGCAATGTCCTCACGCACCCGGTCGATGATCTTTTCCTCTTCGAGAATCCGCAGGTTCTCCAACGCCACCGCTGCGGCCACAGGATGCCCATGATAGGTGTAACCGTGGTTGAATTCGCAGGCCCCGATGACCGCCGCCACCTCGTCACAGACAATCGACCCACCCATCGGCTGATAGCCCGAGGTCAGCCCCTTGGCGATTGTCATGATGTGCGGTTTCCAACCCACGGTTTGCGAACCAAACCAATTTCCGGTCCGGCCAAAGCCACAGATCACCTCGTCAGCAATCAAGAGAATCTCGTATTTGTCGCAAATGCGCTGAATTTCCGGCCAATAGCTTTCGGGCGGCACAATCACCCCACCTGCACCCTGAACAGGCTCGGCGATAAAGGCCGCGACATTGTCTTCGCCCAGATCGTGGATGGCTTGCTCCAACTGGCGCGCCCGCTCCAAGCCGAACTCCTCCGGGCTCAGCGCGCCGCCTTCGGCCCACCAATTTGGCTGGTCAATGTGGTGAATGCCGGGAATAGGCATGCCGCCCTGCTCATGCATAGGCGTCATCCCACCCAGGCTTGCTCCGGCCATCGTCGATCCGTGGTAGGCGTTCTTGCGACTGATGATAACTTGCTTCGAGGGCTTGCCCTTTTGCGCCCAATAGACCCGCGCCATGCGAATATTGGTGTCATTCGCTTCCGAACCCGACCCGGCATAGAAAACATGGTTCAAATCACCCGGCGCCACTTCTGCCAGTTTGGCCGACAACGCGATGACCGGAACATGGGTCGTCATGAAAAACGTGTTATAATAAGGCAGTTCGCGCATTTGCTTGGCGGCCACTTCCGCCATGCTGTCGCGCCCATAGCCCACATTCACACACCACAAACCTGCCATGCCATCAAGAATGCGGTTGCCTTCGCTATCAGTGAGCCAAACGCCCTCGCCGCGTGTAATCACCCGTGCACCCCGCTCCGCCAGCTTCAGCTGGTTGGAAAACGGATGCATGTGATGCGCCGCATCAAGCGCTTGCAGTTCGGCGGTGGGCAATTGGCTGGAGATCGTGACCATGGGTCTACCTCTGTGTTTGGAAAAAGGATTTTCCGCGCAGGGCAGCGCCCGCCGGAATCTGCCTCCAGAATATGATCAAATTGCGCCAAGTCAATCGAATCAGGCCGAGATCGCCTCGCTCAAAACCATCCGGATCACATCCATTCCCTGCACCACATCTTCGCGCATGGCTTGTGCCACACCCTCCACATCGCCCGCTCGCAAGGCCGCAATCGCCTCCTTATGGCGGTCGGGCACATTCTGCGTGCCGACCCGTCCACAGACCACCCGCAGCGATGGCCCAAAACGCAGCCACAGCCCCTCGGCCAGCTCTGCCAAAATGGGCGCACCCGCCATTTCGTAAATCGCTGTATGAAAGCGGTGGTTCTCCGTCAGATAGCCGCGCACATCGCCGCGCCGAATCGCGGCATCCAGCGCCATATCAATCGCTTCAAGCCTGTTTGCGTCCTCTGGTTTGGCCCGATCAGCGGCACGGCGCGCCAGTTCGGTATCCAGCGCTTCACGAATAAAAATGATCTCTTCAAGGTTTTCTGGGCCGAGAATCGGCACGCTTACCCGCCGATTGCCCTGCGCCATCAATGCCCCCTCCGCAGTCAAACGCCGGATCGCCTCGCGCACAGGTGTCATCCCCGCAGAAAGATCGGTGGTCAGCCCCTGAATCGTCACAGCCTGTCCCGGCACCAACTCGCCATGCAAAATCAGCGTCCTGAGCCGCCTGTAGACCAGTTCATGTTCCGGTCGCCGCCCGCCATCGGAGAGTTCCACAGCGACTTGTTCTGCCGTTTTTACGTTCATTTCACCGCTTTTTTATCTATTCACCCCGTAGCAAGGAAACCCATCCTTGCCACAAAGCCATCCGCGTGAAAACAATACCCCATTGCCCGCAAAGGGCAACTTGATCAAAATTGGCGCAACAACCCTTGCCACTCAAGGGAAATGTCCAAAGGGAGACGACACGGATGACCATGAAACTGCTGACGACCGTCGCCGCACTTGCGCTCGCGACCGCCGCTACCGCCGAAGAAGTGCGCGTGTACAACTGGTCCGACTATATCGACGAGGCGCTCTTGACCAAGTTTGAAGCCGATACCGGCATCAAACTGATCTATGACGTCTTCGACTCGAACGAAGTTCTCGAAACCAAACTTCTCGCAGGTGGCTCAGGCTACGACATTGTCGTTCCCACAGGCTCTTTCTTGCAACGCCAGATCCAAGCCGGCGCTTTCCAGAAGCTCGACAAATCGAAACTCTCGAACATCGGCAACGTCTGGGACGTGGTGTCCTCGCGGACTGATAAATACGACCCCGGCAATGAATATTCGATCAACTACATGTGGGGCACCACAGGGCTTGGCGTGAACCTCGCCAAAGTCAAAGAAGCGCTGGGCGAAGATGCTCCCATCGACAGCCTCGCGCTGATCTTTGATCCGAAAAATGCGGAAAAACTGGCGGCCTGTGGCATCCACATGCTCGATGCGCCCGATGAGGTGATCCCGGCTGCGCTCAAGTTCCTTGGCGAAGACCCCGACAGCTCCGACGCTGCCGTGATCGAAAAAGTCGAACCCCTGCTGATGGGCGTGCGTCCCTTCATTCAGAAGTTCAACTCGTCCGAGTATATCAACGCGCTTGCCAATGGGGACATCTGCGTTGCCTTCGGTTGGTCCGGTGACATCCTTCAAGCGCGCGATCGTGCGGCCGAAGCCAATAACGGTGTCGAAATTGCCTATAACGCGCCGTCCGAGGGCGCGCTGATGTGGTTCGACCAAATGGCCATCCCGGTAGACGCGCCAAACGCCGAAGCCGCCCATAAGTTCCTCGACTTCATCCTGAACGCCGAGAACATGGCCGCAGCGTCCAACTACGTCTATTACGCCAATGGAAACAAAGCCTCGCAAGAGTTCCTTGCCGAGGATGTCATCGGCGATCCGGCAATCTACCCATCTGAAAAGGCGCTGGAAAACCTCTACACCAAGTCACCCTACGACACCAAACTCCAGCGCACCGTCACGCGCCTTTGGACCAAGGTGAAGTCAGGCACCTGACCTGATGCAATCGGCCCGCGCCCTCGTTGGCGCGGGCTTTCTCATCAAGAGGGCACAAGACCCTCGTAACCAATGGGGACAATAGACGATGGCCGTGCCCGTTTTCGCGCCTTGGGAAGATCCAACCCAAAAGCCGCTGATCCAGTTCAAAGGTGTGACAAAACGCTTCGGCGATTTTACCGCCATCGATAACCAAACCCTCGACATCTATACGCGCGAATTCTTCGCTTTACTCGGCCCCTCCGGCTGCGGCAAAACCACGATGATGCGAATGCTGGCCGGGTTTGAACAGCCCACCGAAGGCCAGATCCTCATCGGCGGCATAGATATGAAGGGCGTCCCGCCCAACGAGCGCGAAGTGAACATGATGTTCCAAAGCTATGCGCTCTTCCCGCATCTTTCGGTCTGGGAAAACATCGCCTTTGGTTTGCGCCGTATGGGCCAACCCAAAGACGAGCTCGAAGCCCGCGTCGAAGAGATGCTGCGCCTCACCCGCCTGACCAAATTCGCCAGACGCAAACCCCACCAGATTTCGGGGGGCCAACGCCAACGCGTGGCCTTGGCCCGCTCGCTCGCCCGCGCCCCCAAACTCCTCTTGCTGGACGAGCCCTTGGGCGCTCTCGACAAGAAATTGCGCGAAGAAACGCAATTTGAACTGATGGATATTCAGGAAAAAACGGGCACCACCTTTGTCATCGTGACCCATGATCAGGAAGAAGCGATGACTGTCGCCTCCCGGATCGCAGTCATGGACGAAGGATGCGTCATCCAAGTCGCCACTCCCGCCACGATCTATGAAGCGCCAAACTCCGTTTATGTCGCCGACTTCATCGGCGACGTGAATATCATCGAAGGTGCCGCCAAACGCGCCGGCACCGGCTACGAGATTACTTGGGCCGAGGGCGAAGCGCCCCTGCACACCCGAAAGGAAGAAGGCGAGATTGTCGCCATTCCCGAAGGCGGCAAGGCCTATCTGGCGATTCGTCCCGAGAAGGTCGCCATACACGCCGACAAACCCCAAGGCGTCGCCAATGCCGTGCAAGGCAAGATTATCGACGTGGCCTATCTTGGCAATCTGTCCACCTATCACGTCCGCCTCGCCAACGGCACCATGGTCCGCGCCCAAACCGCCAACACCCGCCGCCTCGCGCTGCGCCCCTTCACATGGGAAGATACTGTCTGGCTGTCTTGGACCGATACCGCCGCGATCTTGCTGGCCGAATAGGGGGGAGCGTCTCATGCGGAAATTCGCCCTTGTCTCAGTGCCCTATTTTTGGCTCCTGATCCTCTTTTTGGTGCCGTTCCTGATCGTGCTGAAAATCAGCCTGTCTGACACGGCTCTGGCGATCCCGCCCTATACGCCGACCCTCGATCTGGCCGAAGGCTGGGCCGGGATCAAAGCCTTCTTTGCCGGGCTTGATTTCGAAAATTTCACCTTCCTCACCGAAGATCCGCTGTATTGGAAAGCGTATTTCTCCTCGCTGCAAATCGCGACGATCTCCACCACGCTGGCGCTCCTTGTCGGTTTTCCCATTGCATATGGCATGGCTCAAGCGCCCGATGAATGGCGCACCACGCTGATGATGCTGGTGATCTTGCCGTTCTGGACATCCTTTCTCATTCGCGTCTACGCATGGATCGGCATTCTCTCGACCGAGGGATTTCTCAATCAGTTCCTGATCTGGATCGGGGTGATTGATACGCCCTTGATCATCATGAACACTAAAATCGCCGTCTATATCGGCATCGTGTATACCTATCTGCCGTTCATGATCCTGCCGATCTATGCCGCTTTGGAAAAACTCGACAACTCGCTCCTTGAAGCAGCCGAAGATCTTGGCTGCACCCGCACGCGGGCCTTCTGGCTGCTCACCGTTCCCCTCTCCAGACCGGGGATTATCGCGGGATGCTTCCTCGTCTTTATTCCCGCCTTGGGCGAATTTGTGATCCCCTCGCTCTTGGGCGGCTCCGAGACGCTGATGATAGGCAAGATCCTTTGGGAGGAGTTTTTCAACAACCGCGACTGGCCCGTAGCCTCGGCCGTGGCTGTGGTGCTGCTGGCAATCTTGATCATTCCAATCATCCTGTTCCAACGGAACGAACAAAAACAGCGCGAGGCCGGGAAATGACCCAACCGTCCCTCCCCCCCGGAATTTTGCAAAATTCCGCCAGCGTTTCTTGCAAGAAACGCGAAAATCCCTTGCAAGGGATTTCGCCCCTCGTGGCACGAAAGGCGCGCGCATGAGACGGTTCACTTGGTTCAACGCCACCTCGCTCACCCTGGGCTTTGCCTTCCTTTACATGCCCATGGTCATCTTGGTGATCTATTCGTTCAACGAATCCAAACTCGTAACCGTCTGGGCTGGGTTTTCCACCAAATGGTATGGGGAGTTGATGCAAAACCAAGCCTTCCTCGATGCCGCTTGGGTCACGCTCAAAGTTGGCGTTGCCGCCTCCACTCTCGCCACCGTGCTGGGCACCATGGCGGCCCTCGTGCTGGTTCGCGCCGGGCGGTTTCCCGGCCGCACCCTGTTTTCCGGCATGATCTACGCCCCCCTTGTGATGCCCGAAGTCATCACAGGCCTCTCACTGCTTCTCCTCTTCATTTCCCTTGGCGTCGATCGCGGTGTCTTTACCATCATCCTCGCCCATACCACCTTCGCGATGTGCTATGTTTCTGTCGTGGTCTCCTCCCGCCTTGTCACCTTCGATCAATCCCTCGAAGAAGCGGCGCTGGATTTGGGGTGCTCTGCCTTCACAGCCTTCCGTCTGGTCACTCTGCCAATCATCGCCCCCGCTGTGGTGTCAGGCTGGCTCCTTGCCTTTACGCTCTCGCTGGATGATCTCGTCATCGCCTCGTTTACCGCAGGCCCCTCTGCGACAACCTTGCCGATCAAGATCTTCTCCGCCGTCCGCCTCGGCGTCTCGCCAGAAATCAACGCGCTTTGTACGCTCATGATCGCCATCGTCGCAATTGGGGTCATCGGCACTTCCATCGGCACCAAACGCGCCGCCCTTCGCCAAAAACGCGACGAGCAAGCCGCCGCCCGCGCCACTGGTTAAGGCGATGCGCCGTCTCTTTGGTGCTCATGCCTACGGCCCCGGTCCTGCCGCGCAATGCGGCTGGTCTGCCGATATTCCCGACGCCGCACTTGATGGCCCCGCCCTGCCGGGCTCTGCCACCACCGATGTCGCGATCATTGGCGCGGGCTACACCGGGCTCACCGCGGCCCTTCATCTCGCCCGCGCGGGTGTCCCTGTCACTGTGCTCGACGAGCATTTCCCCGGCCATGGTGCTTCCGGCCGCAATGGCGGGTTTTGCTGCTTGGGGGGCTCCCATCTTTCTTCGCAGGAAATCGCTACAAAATACGGTGCCTCCGCGCTGGCCGAATGGCGCCTCACAGAGCGTGCAGCCATCGATACCGTGCAGGCCTTCCTCACCGATCACGCCGTTGACGCTCAAACGCATTCGAACGGCGAAACCATTCTCGCCCATTCGCCGCGCGCCTTTCGCGACCTGATTACGCTCTCCGCCGAAGTTGAAGCCGAGCGTGGCTTACGTGCCGCGCTTCATACGCCGCAAGACCTCAGCGACCTTGGCATGTCCGGCCCTTGGCATGGCGGGCTTACCATCCCCTTGGGCTTTGGCCTCCATCCAAGGCGCTATCTCAAGGGCCTGCGCGACGCCGCCCTCGCCGCAGGCGCGCAGATTTACGCGCATAGTCCGGTCACGGCTCTCACCCCCGGTGCACCACACCGCCTGACCACGCCACACGGCACGCTCTCTGCCCGCCGCCTTTTGGTCGCCACCAATGGCTACTCGTCCGAAAACCTCCCCCCTTGGCTCGGCGCACGCTTCATGCCTGCACAGTCAAACGTGCTGATGACCCGCCCAATCACCCCGGACGAACAAGCCGAGGCAGGCTGGACATCGGCGCAAATGGCTTATGACAGCCGCAATCTCCTGCATTATTTCCGCCTGCTCCCCGATGGCCGCTTCCTGTTTGGCATGCGCGGCGGCCTCCTGTCGTCGCGCCGCGCCGATGAGGCAATGCACAAAGCCACCCGACATCATTTCGACCGCCTCTTTCCCGCATGGTCCCATGTCGAAAGCCCATGGAACTGGTCTGGCATGGTCTCACTCGCCGCACATGGATTGCCCTTTGCTGGCGCAATCCCTGACCTCCCCAATGCTTGGGCCGCATTAAGCTTTCACGGCAACGGGGTCGCCATGGGTAGTTTTGCCGGCGCATTGCTTGCACAGCTCATCAAAGGGGAAACGCCCGCACTTTACCCTTCGGTCATGCGCGTGCCGCCGCCGCGTATCCCGCTGGGCCGCTTTCGCCGCCTCGCCATGCCTTTTGCATACGCCGCACGCGGCCTCGCGGACTTGCGTTAACCTTGCGGCGTCATCCCTTGGCGGCTCTTTTCGCGCTTCAGCCCCAAAGCATGTTCGCGCCAAATAATCAGCACCCCTGCCAAGATCACAATCGCTCCACCCAACAGCGTGCGAAGCGTCGGCACCTCGTCAAAGATGAAATAGCCAATCAAGACAGCAAACAGCATTGAAGAATAATCAAACGGAGCCACGACGCTGGCATCCGCATGCCGATAAGCCGAGGTCAGAAATATCTGCCCCAGCCCACCCAAAAGCCCGGCCATGATCAACAAAGCAGCCTCAAATGCGGTCGGCACAACCCAACCAAAGGGCAGCGTCGCCAGCCCCAAAAGGCTTGCCGTTGCCGAGAAATAAAACACGATTGCCGAGGTCTGCTCCACCTTCACCATCTGTCGCACATGAATCGCCGCAAGCGACGCAAAAACCGCCGCGATCAAGACCAAAATCGCACCAATCGCCTCGCCCTGCATCACTGCGCCACTTTCCAATAACGTCAGTTTCGGCGCGAGAATGATCAACACACCCGTAAGCCCCAACGCTACGGCGCCCAATCGGAACGCCCGCACATCTTCGCCTAGGAACATCGCCGCGAAAATCACCACCAATAATGGTGTCGCATAGCCGATGGCAGTCACATCAGGCAGCGGCAAAAACCCCAGCGCCGAAAAGCCGAAACCCATGGCGCAGGTGCCAATCAATCCGCGCCAGAAGTGGGCCATCCGAGACTGCACCCGCAATCCGGTCGACAAGTCGCCACGCCACCAAAGCCAGCCAAGGATCACTGGAATAGCAAAGAACGAGCGGAAAAAGACGGCCTCACCGGGCGGCACCTCTGCAGAGGTGGCCTTGATCATTGCCGACATGCAGATAAACACCAAGACCGATCCGATCTTGAACGCGATGCCCTTGACCGGGTCCATACGCACCTCCCTGTTTCTTGACCCGATGCTCACGCTTGCCCGCAGAAAGGTCAACGGCATGACGGCTATGCGCTGTCGTCAAATCGTCTGCGCCAAACCCCGAAAACTGTTCGGTAAACGGTAAAGAAGGCCCTATGCCTACGGCCGTTGCGGTTAACGCATTTCGCCCGCCAACGTCATGACGCCAACCAGACGTCACCCATACGTAAAACAGACCCGTTTTTCGCCAAAATGCCCAAGGGTTAATACCGAAACGGAATAGCCGCTGTTAGCAAAGCACGGGTGCGCCTATTGCAATGCGGCGCCAACAAAATAGCGCCGCCAAGGTTCAGATCACCGCCGCGCGCCCCAAGACAGCGACGCCGCCCGACGCGTGTAAAACTCACCCAATAGCCCGATCACCAGAAAAATAATTCCCATGTAGATCGCATACATCACCGACGAATACCGGGGCTCATAATTGAGAAACACAAACCCACGGCTTTGATCGATAATATGGAAAAGCGGGTTCCAATCGAACATGTCGCGCATATAGCCCGGCAGCGTATTGGCCACGAACATCTTGCCTGACGCGATCATGTTTGCCCGCTGATACACCGTCGACAACACCCCCACCGCGCCGGGGTTCCATGGCTTGAGCGCCAGAAAAACCATCCCCAACGCCAGCCCGGTAAACCACGCAACAAGCAGCATCCCAAACGCTGCAACGGGCTGTTCAATCTCGAAAGGCACGATGGTGTAATAGACAAACAAAATCGCAAACAGCGATAAAACCTGAATATAAAGGGCTCCGAACGCCGCCGAGAGGATGGCCACAATCGTATTCATCGGCGCGTGCTGCATCATCGGGCTTGACGGGCCCTCCGCTCCGGCAACCGCGCCCAAGGTCTTCGCATGCGTCATGTACAAAAACACGCCCGACATGATGTAGAGCAGGAAATCCCCGCGAATGGCTGTGCGGCGCAGGCCCAAAAGGTCGAACATGATGTAGAAGGCCAGCACAAAAATGATGGCCTGCATCATGTTGGTCAAAATCGACATCAACGCATTTCCATGCGACTTTCGCACGGATCGCACCACCCCGTGGTAGACCAATTCAAACAGCGTAAACGCTGAGGCCAGAAAATTGCGGTTGGTGGAACGTGTTTGAAACATGACTACTCACGGCCCAATTGGTTTGAGCAATTTGAGGAATGGAAACTTGCCGAACTTCCTGACGCGCATCATAAGAGGCCTGACGAAAGGGATCAACGCTGCGTTGTTCCCGGATGAACACGATAACAGGAGTGCGGCATTTGGATTACGAAAAGCTTGAGATCGTGATGCGGCGTTTGGCCTTGGAGGCTGGCGACAAAATCATGGAAATCTACCAATCTCCTGATTTTGAAGTCAAAACCAAATCCGACGCCTCCCCCGTCACCGAAGCCGATGAAGCCGCAGACGCCCTGATCTCGGCGGGCCTTCGGGCCGCATTCCCCGATGAAGCGCTCGTCACCGAAGAACAATCGACCAGCCACGCGCAATCGGTAAAGACGTTCCTCGTCGTCGATCCACTCGACGGAACCAAGGAATTCGTTCAACGTCGCGGCGATTTCACCGTAAATATCGCTTATGTATTAGATGGCTCGCCTGTGCGCGGAATTGTTTATGCTCCCGCAAAAGAACGCCTGTTCTATACCGATAAAGGCGGAAATGCCGTCGAGGAAATTGGTCCATTCAATAAATCTACTCCCGGCGAAAAACGCAGCTTGCGCGTGGCACGCCCTGATAATGGCTCCTTAATGGTTGTCGCGTCTAAATCGCACAGAGATCAAGCGACCGACGATTACATTTCAAAATATTCGGTCAAAGACATGCGGAGTGCCGGGTCTTCTTTGAAATTCTGTCTCGTGGCTACAGGCGAATCCGATATTTACCCTCGATTGGGCCGAACAATGGAATGGGACACCGCAGCCGGACACGCTGTTTTGGTTGGCGCAGGCGGCGACGTCGTTCGCTTTGATAGCCATCAGCCACTGCGATATGGCAAAGACGGGTTTGAAAACCCCTTTTTCATTGCCTTTGCGCCCGGCGTGGACTTGAAAAAATGAGCGTCCTGATTGCGATTCCCGCCCGCTACGCGTCCACACGCTATCCCGGGAAGCCGTTGGTCGCGTTGACCGGGGCAACGGGCCTAGCCAAAACCCTGATCCAGCGCAGCTGGGAAGCCGCAAGCGCAGTTAAGGGCGCAGACCGCGTCGTCGTGGCCACTGATGACGACCGCATCCGCACCCACGCACAGAGCTTCGGCGCTGAAGTCGTGATGACTTCAGTCGCATGCCAGAATGGCACCGAGCGCTGTGCAGAAGCGGCCGAAAAACTGGGCGGCGGTTTTGAGATGGTGGTCAATCTACAGGGCGATGCTCCGCTTACCCCCGCTTGGTTTGTCGAAGACCTTATCGCGGGCCTTCGCGCCGCTCCTGATGCGGATATTGCAACCCCGGTTCTTCGCACCGAAGGCCGCGCCCTCACTGGCTTTCTCGAAGATCGCCGCGCCGGGCGTGTGGGGGGTACCACCGCGGTATTCGGGGCTGGAGGCCGGGCGCTTTACTTCTCCAAAGAGGTGATCCCCTACACTGGAAAAACCTACGCCGATCAAGATGATACGCCAGTCTTTCATCATGTTGGTGTCTACGCCTATCGTCCGCCCGCTTTGGCCGCCTATGCGGGTTGGACGACGGGCCCTCTCGAAACGCTAGAGGGTCTCGAACAGCTTCGTTTCCTAGAAAACGGGCGCAAGGTGCTCTGCGTTGAAGTCGATGCAAAGGGTCGTCAGTTCTGGGAATTGAACAACCCCTCCGATGTGCCCCGCATCGAGGCGATGATGGCCGAGATGGGCATGGCATGACCCAGGATCGGCCAACGATCAGCGTTGTGATCGTTAGCCGGGGTCGGCCTGCCAGCCTGTCACTTTGCCTTATGGGTGTCGCGCGACTGGTTTATGCGCCCTATGAAATCGTTGTTGTGGCCGATGCTTTGGGCTTGGAAGCGGCCCGTGCCTTGCCGTTTGCGGCAGCCCTCAAACTTGTCGCGTTTGATGAGGCCAATATTTCCGCCGCTCGTAACGCCGGGGTTTTGGCTGCGGGGGGCGAGATCATCGCCTTTATTGATGATGACGCGGTTCCCGAGCCTGCATGGTTGGCCCATTTTGCCGCCGCCTTTGCCCAATTCAATTGCGCCGCCGTGGGCGGGTATGTGCGCGGCCGCAATGGCATTTCTTGGCAATGGCGCGCACGCAGCGTCGATGAGACAGGCCGCGCTTTCGCACTTGATATGCCTAGCTCCGAGCCGTTTTTGCCTATCGTTCCCGCGGGGCAATCGGTGAAAACCGAGGGCACGAACATGGCGGTGCGGCGTGATATTCTTTGCGCTTTAGGTGGTTTCGATCCCTCTTTTCGCTTCTATCTTGATGAGACCGACCTCAATCGTCGTCTTGGGCTTGCAGGCCATAAAACTGTGCTGGTGCCTTTGGCTGAAGTGCACCACGCCTATGGCCCGTCGGATTTACGCCGTGGGGACCGGGCGGTGCGTGATCTTACCCAAATCGGTGCCTCCTCCGCGATTTTTCTGCGCCGTCATGCCCCGCCTGACACTCACAGGCCCCGGCTTGACGAAATTCGCACCGAACAGCGACGGCGTTTGACGCAACAGATGGTCGATGGTCTGATCGAACCCCGTGATCTGCCCCGGTTGATGGCTACCTTGGAGCGCGGTATCGCACAGGGGCTTTCCACGGGCCTGTCCACGGGCCTTGAACCGCTTATCGCAATGCCTCCCTCCGCGCCTTCCTTCTCCCCCTTTGAGAGCCTCAGCACAGGCCAGCATCATGTTCTCGCAGGTCGCTTTTGGCGCGTCCGCAGCATTCGCCGTGACGCCGAACGCCTTGCGCGCGAGGGTCACATCGTCTCTGTTTTTGTCTTCTCCCGAACCTTTCTTTTTCACTCTGTCCGCTACCTTGCTCCCGGAATCTGGTGGCAAAGCGGCGGGCTTTGGGGTCGGTCAGAGCGGAAATTCTCGCGTCGTCAATTCCACCTTTTTACGAAAAGAGTTGATATAGAACGCGTCAGAGTTGCGCGCGCGCGCGGACTTTGACAATAAATCAATGCAATTCCCCTAAACATCACCGCTTTTTTGCCGTTTTTAGCAATTAGCAAGCTTTCATGATCCATAAGTCGTGTATGGTATCCTTAAGCCGGGAAACACGGCGCAATTGGATATAGAGGTGGGGCGAATGCGTAAAAAAGTAACCAAGGCTATCTTTCCTGTGGCAGGTCTCGGCACCCGATTCCTTCCAGCGACCAAGTCTGTTCCCAAAGAAATCATGACCTTGGTGGATCGACCGTTGATCCAATACGCGATCGACGAAGCCCGTGCCGCGGGTATCAAGGAATTTATTTTCGTCACATCACGCGGTAAGGGTGCACTGGAAGATTACTTCGACACTGCCCCCCAGCTTGAGGCCGAATTGCGAAAGAAGGGCAAGGATGACCTTCTGGAGCTGTTGAAGAACACCAATATGGATTCCGGGGCCATCGCGTATATCCGCCAACATAAAGCCATGGGCTTGGGTCATGCCGTGTGGTGCGCCCGTCGCCTCATCGGTAACGAACCCTTCGCCGTCATACTTCCCGATGATGTGATTGCGGCGGAAAAACCCTGCTTGCAACAGATGGTCGAGGCCTACGAAGAAACGGGCGGCAATATCGTGGCCGCAATGGAAGTGCCGCAGGAAAAGGCCAGCTCTTATGGCATTCTCGACGTCAAGGAAGATATGGGTTCCATCGTCTCTGTGCGCGGCATGGTCGAAAAGCCCGCCACGGGCTCTGAGCCGTCCAACCTTGCTGTGATCGGTCGCTACATCCTGACGCCGCGTGTCTTGTCCAACCTCAACAAGATCAAGGTTGGTGCTGGTGGCGAGATCCAATTGACGGATGCAATCGCGCAGGAAATCGAAGCCGACCGCCCTGTTTATGGCTACCGCTTCCGTGGTCAACGCTTCGATTGCGGGTCCAAAGCAGGCTTCTTGCAAGCGACTGTTTCATTTGCATTATCGCGCCCGGATTTGCGCGATGAATTGGCAATGTTCTTGCAATCGGTTGTCGCGGAACAAAGGGCAGCACAGTAATTCATGACGAAGCATGTTTTGGTAACTGGAGGGGCGGGCTATATTGGGTCGCACGCCTGCAAAGCCCTGCGCGACGCAGGCTATACTCCCGTCGCCTTCGACAATCTCGTGACAGGCTGGCAAGACGCCGTGAAGTTTGGGCCCTTCGAACAAGGCGACTTGCTCGACCGCTCCCGACTTGATGCCGTCTTCGCCAAATGGCGGCCAGTGGCCGTGATGCATTTTGCGGCCCTCAGCCAAGTCGGCGAAAGCATGAGCATGCCGGGAAAATACTGGCTCAATAATGTGATGGGATCGCTCAATCTCTTCGAAGCCTCCATTGCTGCGGGGTGCTTGAATGTCGTCTTTTCCTCGACCTGCGCCACCTACGGAGATCATGACAATGTGGTCTTGGATGAAACGACACCTCAGCATCCGATCAACGCTTATGGGGCCTCAAAGCGCGCCATCGAAGATATGCTTCGTGACTTTGGAGCTTCAAACGGCGTGAATGCTGTGGTTTTTCGCTACTTCAACGTGGCTGGCGCCGATCCTGAAGCCGAGGTTGGCGAGTTTCATCGCCCCGAGACCCATCTCATTCCCCTCATGCTCGATGCAATTGACGGAAAGCGTGGCGCGCTGACCATTTTTGGCACAGATTATGACACGCCTGATGGCACCTGTATCCGCGACTATGTTCATGTTTGTGATCTTGTGGATGCTCATGTGCTGGGTTTGAAATGGCTTGAGGATGGCCGTGAAAGCCGTGTCTTCAACCTAGGCACAGGCATGGGATTTTCGGTGCGAGAAGTTGTTTCTGCCAGCCGCACCGTAACTAACCGCGATGTGCCAATTATCGAAGGCGAGCGCCGTGCTGGTGATTGCACGCGTCTCGTTTCCGGCTCAAGCCGTGCGGTGCAAGAATTGGGCTGGCGCCCGAAACGCTCCGACATGGCCACAATGATTGCCGATGCGTGGAGGTGGCACCAGTCTGGAAGCTATGAGCGGTAATCCATCTGCCCATATACTTGATCTGACGCGGCTCACTCGGCGGGCCGGGCGGAGCTTGACCGGGGGCGATCGGGTAGAGCTGGCTTATCTGACGCATTTTGTGAATTTGCCTCAGCCGCTCTTTGGACTTATCCGCACCAGTCTTGGGTATTTGCTCCTCAACAAGTAAGGTTGCCGCGCCTTTCAGGCGCGGGTCACGGGCCTGACACCTTGGGGCCCCCCTGATCGTCTCTCCCGGATAGCCCGCGGTCTGGATGACGCGCAGCGCGCCGCAGAAGCGGATTTGCGTCGATTGGCTCTTGCCCGCTGCTTGCCCGTTTCCTTGGGGCGTATGCTGGCAAAATACCTTCCAGCTGGGGCAGTCTATTTCAACACAGGGCATTCTAATGCCACTGATCGCGTGCTCTCCTCGCTCAAGCATCAGGCAAAAGTTCGTATTGCCGTGTTTGTGCATGACACTATTCCGCTCGATCATCCGACGCTTCAGCGCCCCGGAACTATTGAGCCTTTTCGTGCCTTCTTGCGCCGAATTTGTATTTTTGCGGATATGGTCATCGCCAACTCTGCGGCGACTGCGAATGATTTCGCGCGTCACGTGACCGGGACAGTGCCTCGTGTAATTGTTGCGCCCCTCGGGGTGAATCCGGTCACGCCTCACCCTCTCAAGTGTGCTCTGCCACTAGATCCGTCGCGCCCGTTTTTCGTGATGGTGGGCACGATAGAGCCGCGCAAAGGCCACGCGCTTTTGCTGAATGTTTGGCAGGAACTTCTTGCCGTGCAGCCCGCAAATGCCATGCCGCAGTTGGTGATTTGCGGCGCGCGCGGTTGGGCCAATGAGGCAGTTTTCGCCAAGCTTGATGCATTGGGCCCGCTGGAGCCTCATGTCATAGAGGCGCCCGGTCTCGACGATGGTGAAATCGCTTGGTTGCTGAGCCGGTCACGCGGCCTTCTGTTCCCGTCCCTCGCTGAAGGATATGGTCTGCCGCCTCTTGAAGCTGCGGCCTTGGGCGCCGAGGTTATTTCGGCAAATTTGCCCTCTGTCAGTGAAATCCTTGGTGACCGTGCCGTTTATATCAGCAGCACCGATGCATCCGCATGGTTAAGGGAGATTCAGCAACGTCTTGACGTTAAATGGGTAAATCTGTCGTTAAAAACGAAACAATCAATGTTTTTACCTCCAAGTTGGGATACACATTTCAACATGGTCTTAAGAGAGTTATGAGAAAGGTATATGCCGCCTAAACTGCGGTAAAGGATACGGGAATTGGGGTTTTGGCGCACATATAGGCTTAGGCTCCAACGCAAGCGTTGGCTGATCCGCGCGTTTCGAAAACGCCGCGAATTAAAGGCTATTGTCAACCGAACTGCCGCAATAAAGCCCGGCGATATTCTGCTTTTCTGCACGCAGCGCAATGAGCATGTCCGCCATCCATATTTTCTAAAATACTACCGAGATATGGGGGTGAATCACTTCCTGATCGTCGATAACGATTCGACCGATGGCAGTTTGGACTATCTTGCCGATCAACCCGACGTTTCAGTTTGGCACACCAAGGCCAGTTACAAGCGCTCTCGATTTGGAGTTGATTGGCTCAATTGGTTGCAGCGCAAATATGGGCATGGGCATTGGACTCTGGTCGTCGATCCTGACGAATTCCTGATCTATCCTTTCTCCGATACCCGCCCTTTGCGAGCACTGACCGACTGGCTTGACGCGTCTTCGATCAAGTCTTTCTCGGCGATGCTCCTTGATATGTATCCCAAAGGTCGGATCGATGAGCAGCCCTACCGAGCAGGTCAGGATCCATTGGAAATCGCCAGTTGGTTCGATGCGGGAAATTACGTGATTGAGCGCAACACGCGCTATGGCAACCTCTGGATTCAGGGTGGTCCGCGCCAGCGGATGTTTTTTGCCGACGCCCCAGAAAAAGCCCCCGCACTCAACAAAATTCCCTTAGTGAAATGGGATCGTAAATACACCTATGTTTCT
>DOOI01000183.1:0-8691 GCA_003512825.1 Paracoccaceae bacterium
CTGCAAAGACCGCGAAATCATGCGTCATGATCCGCATACCTTGATTGAAGGGGCGCTGATCGCGTCTTTCGCGATGAACGCGCATGCCTGCTATATCTATATTCGCGGCGAATACATCCGCGAGCGCGAGGCGCTTCAGGCCGCGATTGATGAGGCTTATGAAGCTGGCTTGTTGGGCAAGAATGCCGCCAAATCGGGCTGGGATTTTGACCTATACCTGCATCACGGCGCCGGAGCCTATATCTGTGGTGAAGAAACCGCGCTGCTGGAGAGCCTTGAAGGCAAGAAAGGCATGCCGCGCATGAAGCCGCCGTTTCCGGCGGGGTCAGGGCTTTATGGTTGCCCGACGACTGTGAATAATGTGGAATCCATTGCCGTGGTGCCGACGATCTTGCGCCGTGGTCCGGAATGGTTTGCGGGTTTTGGGCGACCGAACAATGTCGGGACCAAGCTTTTTGCCATCTCGGGTCATGTGAACACGCCTTGCGTTGTCGAAGAGGCCATGTCGATCACGTTTGAAGAACTGATCGAGAAGCATTGTGGCGGTATTCGCGGTGGTTGGGACAATCTTTTGGCGGTGATCCCTGGTGGATCGTCTGTGCCTTGTGTGCGCGGCGAGAAGATGAAGGACGCCATCATGGACTTCGATTACCTGCGCTCCGAGCTGGGGTCTGGCCTTGGCACGGCGGCGGTGATCGTCATGGACAAGCAAACAGATATCATCAAGGCGATCTGGCGCTTGGCGAAGTTTTACAAGCACGAAAGCTGTGGACAATGCACGCCTTGCCGCGAGGGCACAGGCTGGATGATGCGGGTGATGGAGCGTTTGGTCACTGGCGATGCTGAACCTGCGGAAATCGACATGTTGTTTGATGTCACCAAACAAGTTGAGGGCCACACGATTTGTGCGCTGGGGGATGCGGCGGCATGGCCTATTCAAGGGCTGATCCGCAACTTCCGCGACGTGATCGAGGAACGTATCGCGCATAAGCGCAGCAGTTCGCGCCGTCCGGTAGCGGCACGGTGAGCGCAGCTTACGGAAGGGTAGTGATCATGCAAAGCGAGATGAAATTAGCAAAGCGGCTTGGACGGGTGATGCTCGTCGGCGCGGCGCTTGGCATGGTCGCTGGCTGTGGCAGCCTGAAGAATCTGACGCAGTCGTCGAGCAAACGCGTGTTGTTTGAAGGGCTGTATTACCCGGCACGGCTGTCACCCAATCGTGACGATCGCAAGGCCTTTACTGTGACGGTAAATCGCGCAGCCCAAGGCATTGAGGGCGCTCGTGAAGCTGGCCGCTATGAGGCGACCCGATATTGCATCGAGATTTATGGGCGGTCAGATGCGACTTGGACCGTCGGGCCGGATACCGAAGGGCTGGCCGTGGTTGATGATCAGCTGATCTTGGCGGGGCGGTGCAAAGGATGAGAATTTCCCGCGACATCATCGGAGGTTCGGGGGGCTGTTATTGCATAGCAGCCGCTGACGTTTCCATGTGTCGCGCAGGGCGGGGCGCAGTGCCACGCAGCCTATCGGGAGATGTTCGATGAAACAGTTGGTATTGGCCGCAGCGTTTATCGTGGGAGCAAGTGCGACGAGTGCAACCGCGCTGCCTCCTTTGTCGCAGCAAGATGCGATTAATGAAGGGTTGCTGGCGGTTGGGATTGCCGATGAGATCCGCAAAAAATGCGACGCGATCGCGCCGCGTATGATCCGCGCGCTGACGTTTATGAATTCTTTGGAAAACAAAGCGAAGGCAATGGGTTACAGCGAGGCTGAAATCAAGGCTTATGTGACGAACAAGGCGGAGAAAGCCAAGATGCGCGCCAAGGGGGAGGCGTATCTCTCCAAGGCTGGTGTGATGAAGGACAATCCTTTGAGCTATTGCACGGTTGGCCGGGATGAAGTGGCACGCGGGAGCCTGATCGGCTCCTTCTTGAGGGTGCGATGATGCGGAGTGTTGCGGCTTTTTTCCTGATGGCGGGTATCGCGCATGCGGAGGGGATCCCTGACGCTATTTATACCCATACGCTGGATCGGTTTTTGGCCGAGCAGATTGCCGGAGCCTGCGATGCCTACACGTTTGATCGTGAGGCCGCCGATGCCGCAAGCAAAGCGGTGGAAGTGGCATCGGGGCTCTCGGAGACGGAATTGACGGCCCTTGCGACGCAGGTGCCGATGGAGCGTTTGGCGGCAGATGTCGCGGCGCTCTTTAAGGAACGCAAGATTGATGCGGGCAAGCCCGCGAGTTTCTGCCGGGCGGGGAAAGCGGAAATAGCCGCTAAAACCGCGACCGGAACTTACCTGAAAGCGAAGTGAGCTGACATGTCCGACCTCAAAAAGATCATCATCGACGGCCGCGAAGTAGAAGTGCCCGGTGCCATGACCCTGATCCAAGCCTGCGAAGAGGCGGGGATCGAGGTGCCGCGGTTCTGCTATCATGAGCGGTTGTCGATTGCCGGAAACTGCCGGATGTGTCTGGTTGAGGTTGTTGGCGGTCCGCCCAAGCCTGCTGCGTCTTGTGCGATGCAGGTGCGAGATTTGCGCCCCGGCCCGGAAGGCCAGCCGCCAGTTGTGAAGACGAATTCGCCGATGGTGAAGAAGGCGCGCGAAGGGGTTATGGAGTTTCTCCTGATCAACCATCCGTTGGATTGCCCAATTTGTGACCAAGGCGGCGAATGCGATCTGCAAGACCAAGCCATGGCTTATGGTTTGGCCGATACGCGTTATCGTGAGCCCAAGCGGGCGTCTGAAGATCTTAACCTTGGGCCATTGGTGGCAACGACCATGACGCGGTGCATTTCCTGCACGCGCTGTGTGCGCTTCACCTCGGAAGTGGCAGGCATCACCCAAATGGGCCAGACGGGCCGTGGCGAGGACAGCGAGATTACCAGCTACCTCAACCAAACGCTCGATTCCAATTTGCAGGGCAATATCATCGACTTGTGCCCCGTGGGTGCGCTTACGTCGAAGCCATACGCCTTTACTGCGCGGCCTTGGGAACTGACCAAGACCGAGACGATTGACGTGATGGATGCGCTTGGCGCGAACATTCGGGTGGATACCAAGGGCCGCGAAGTGATGCGGATTTTGCCACGCAACCATGACGGTGTGAACGAAGAGTGGATTTCTGACAAAACGCGGTTTGTCTGGGATGGTCTGCGCCGCCAGAGGCTCGACACGCCTTATATTCGCGAGAATGGCAAGTTGCGGAAGGCCACTTGGGGCGAGGCGCTGGAAAAAACGGCGGGTGCGCTCAAAGGGGCCAAGAAAGTTGCTGGTCTTGTTGGGGATTTGGCGCCTGTTGAAGCGGTGTTCGCGCTGAAGTCCTTGGTGGAAGGGCTGGGTGGCTCTGTGGAGTGCCGGACCGACAGCGCGCGTCTGCCTGCCGGAAACCGCTCGGGATATGTGGGCACTGCGACGATCGAAGATATTGATACTGCAAAGTATATCCTGATCATTGGCAGCAATCCGCGTGATGAAGCCCCGGTACTCAATGCGCGCATTCGCAAGGCGTGGAGCAAAGGGGCCAATTTGGCGCTTGTCGGCGCAGCGGTAGACCTGACCTATGAATATGTGCACATGGGAACGGATCGTGCGGCGTTGCAGGATCTGTTGGCAAGGGATTACGACGCGGTCAAAGATCTGCCGTCAGTGGTTGTGCTGGGCCAAGGTGCGGTGAATGAAGCGGATGGCGCAGCGGTGCTGGCCGCGGCACAAGCCCTAGCAGAAAAGACCAACTCTGGCTTTATGGTTTTGCATACAGCGGCCGCTCGTGTGGGGGCCTTGGATGTCGGTGCTGTGACCGAAGGCGGAATGGCCGCGGCCATTGATGGTGCGGATGTGATTTATTCGCTTGGTGCGGACGAGGTGGAGATCTCGGCTGGCGCAACAGTGATTTATCAAGGCAGCCATGGGGATCGCGGCGCGCATCGCGCGGATATCATTCTGCCTGCGGCCGCTTATACCGAAGAAAACGGCTTGTTCGTGAACACGGAAGGCCGCCCGCAGCTGGCCTTCCGGGCAGGGTTTGCGCCCGGCGAAGCCAAAGAAAACTGGGCTATTTTGCGGGCTTTGTCTGCGGAGTTGGGGGCTACGCAGCCTTGGGACAGTCTGGCGGCGCTGCGGGTGGCGCTGGTGGCGGCGGTGCCGCATTTGGGTGATGTGGATGAGGTGCCTGAGAATGCTTGGGTGGCTGAGGCGCAAGGCAAGTTGGGGTCTGCGTCATTCCGCAATGCGATACGGGATTTTTATCTGACAAACCCGATTGCGCGCGCGTCAAGCTTGATGGCAGAGCTGTCCTCTAACGCTCTGGCTCGGGTTCGGGGAATGGCCGCCGAATGAAACGTGTGCGCCCCTCCCTTTTTGCGCTGGGTGCCTTTCTGGCACTGGCGGGCTGCGTGCAAGCGCAGCCGGATGGAGGCGCGTCGGCCCCGATCTATGGGGGGGTCGAGACCATTCTGTTGGATGGGGCTTTGGTGAATTTCCGCGTTGTTGTGGAGAATGCACGCAGTGAGGGCGATGTGGCGGATTATGCGGAATGTGCCGCAGCCCAATATGCGCTGATCCGAGGATTTGGGTTTGCGCGCCATATCAAGACAGATGTGGCGCTGACCAATGGACGGTGGCAAGGAGACGCGGTTTACACCATCTCTCCGGCCTTGCCCGAAGGGCTAAAGACAATCGACGCGGAGGTCGTAACTGCGGCCTGCGCGGAAAACGGAATACCGATGGTTTGAGGGACTAGATGGCTGACTTCTTTACCACACCTGCCGGGATCGCAGTTCTCATCGTGGCGCAATGCCTTGCGGTGGTTGCTTTTGTGATGATCTCGCTCCTGTTCCTCGTCTATGGCGACCGGAAAATCTGGGCGGCGGTGCAGATGCGCCGTGGACCGAACGTTGTGGGGGCTTACGGGCTTTTGCAGACGGTGGCGGATGCGCTGAAATACGTGGTGAAGGAAGTGGTGGTGCCCGCAGGCGCGGATCGCCCGGTCTTCTTTCTGGCGCCGATGCTGTCGTTCGTCTTGGCGCTCATTGCTTGGGCCGTGATCCCATTTGCGGATGGCTGGGTGCTGTCTGATATCAACGTGGCGATCCTGTATGTCTTCGCGGTCTCCTCCTTGGAGGTGTATGGCGTGATCATGGGCGGGTGGGCTTCGAACTCGAAATACCCCTTCCTCGGTTCGCTCCGCTCGGCGGCGCAGATGATTTCTTATGAAGTTTCGCTCGGCCTGATCATCATCGGCATCATCCTATCGACGGGATCGATGAATTTCGGCGAGATCGTGCGCGCGCAAGACACTGGCTATGGGTTCTTTGGGTGGTATTGGTTGCCGCATTTCCCGATGGTCTTCCTGTTCTTTATCTCGGCCTTGGCTGAGACGAACCGCCCGCCCTTTGACCTTCCGGAAGCGGAGTCCGAATTGGTGGCCGGATATCAGGTGGAATATTCCTCGACGCCGTTCCTGTTGTTCATGGCTGGGGAATATATCGCGATTTTCCTGATGTGCGCTTTGACGACGCTGTTGTTCTTTGGCGGCTGGCTGTCGCCTATTCCGGGGCTGCCGGATGGGGCGCTTTGGATGGTTGCGAAGATGGCGTTCTTCTTCTTCATGTTCGCAATGGTGAAGGCCGTTGTGCCGCGTTACCGCTACGACCAATTGATGCGGATCGGTTGGAAAGTCTTTCTGCCGCTGTCGTTGGCATGGGTTGTGGTGATCGCGTTTTTGGCAAAATTTGAAGTGCTGGGTGCCTTTTGGGCCCGCTACACGATGGGGGGCTGATCGACATGGCCAATATCGATTATGGGCGCGCAGTTGGGTATTTCTTGCTGTCGGACTTCTGGAAGGGCTTTGGCCTTGGCCTCAAGTATTTCTTCGCGCCAAAGGCGACGTTGAACTATCCGCATGAAAAAGGCCCGCTCAGCCCTCGGTTTCGGGGCGAGCATGCGCTGCGCCGCTATGCCAATGGGGAGGAGCGGTGCATTGCGTGCAAGCTGTGCGAAGCGATTTGTCCAGCACAGGCGATCACCATCGACGCAGAACCCCGCGAAGACGGATCGCGCCGCACCACGCGCTATGACATCGACATGACCAAATGCATCTATTGCGGCTTCTGTCAGGAAGCCTGCCCGGTGGATGCGATTGTGGAAGGCCCGAATTTCGAGTTTTCGACCGAGACACGGGAAGAGTTGTTTTATAACAAGGACCGCCTTTTGGCAAATGGCGAGCGGTGGGAAGCCGAGATCGCAAGAAACCTAGAGATGGATGCTCCTTACCGATGAACGACACTTTGAACCCTTTCGAGCTGATGATGCAGCAGGCGCAAGCTATGGCGAAGTCGATCAACCCCGCGCTTGAATCTTTCAATCCGAAAGACTTTGAGGCGCTTTGGCCGACGATGCCGAAAGAGTTCATGGAAATGATGTTTGGCAAAGGCCTGTCGAAAGATGGGCTGGATGCCAAGACCCGGCTTTTGTTGACCCTGTCAGGACTGACTATGCAGGGCGCACAGAATGAAGGGGGGCTTCGGCTGACGGTGCGCCATGCGCTGGAAGCGGGAGCGACTAAGGATGAAGTGGCTGGAACCATTGCCCATATGGTGGTGTTTGCCGGCATTCCGAGCATGACCCGAGCGATGGAAATCGCGCGCGATGTCATGGGCGCAAAAGGGGAAGAAGTGAAATGAGCATCGCGGCACTGGCGTTTTATCTTTTCGCCGCATCGGCGTTGGCGGGTGGGTTCTTTACGGTTGTGAGCCGCAATCCGGTGCATTCGGTGCTTTGGTTGATCTTGGCGTTTTTGAGCGCGGCGGGGCTGTTTGTGCTGTTGGGCGCAGAGTTCGTCGCCATGCTGCTGATCATTGTCTATGTCGGCGCGGTGGCGGTGTTGTTCCTTTTCGTCGTGATGATGCTCGACGTGGATTTCGCCGAGTTGAAGGCCGAAATGACCAAGTATATGCCATTGGCCTTGTTAATCGGCGTGGTGATCTTGATGCAATTGGGGCTGGCTTACGGCGTGTGGGAAACTGCGGATGGTGCCACTGCCGCGCGCACAGCAATTGCGCCGGAGGGTGTAGAGAACACAGCCGCTTTGGGGCTGTTGATCTACGACCGTTATTTCCTGATTTTCCAACTTTCAGGCCTCATCCTGTTGGTGGCGATGATCGGGGCAATCGTTTTGACATTGCGCCACCGCAAAGACGTGAAGCGACAGAACGTCTTGGCTCAGATGTGGCGGGATCCGGCGAAGGCGATGGAGTTGAAGGACGTGAAACCGGGGCAGGGGCTCTGATCCACGTTGGAATTTGGCGGGCTTTGCCTGCCGCGCAAATGACCTGGGAAAAGATCCGGGCGAAAAGAGACAGTTGATGGGACAGAAATCATGATCGGTTTGGAACACTACCTGACAGTTGCTGCGGCGCTGTTCATGATCGGGATCTTCGGGATCTTCCTCAACCGGAAGAACGTGATCGTGCTTCTGATGTCGATCGAATTGATCTTGTTGGCGGTGAATATCAACCTCGTGGCCTTCTCGTCCTTCTTGGGCGATCTGGCGGGGCAGGTGTTCACGTTGTTTGTGCTGACAGTGGCAGCCGCCGAAGCGGCAATCGGTTTGGCGATCCTTGTCTGTTTCTTCCGTAACCGCGGCACGATTGCCGTGGAAGACGTTAACGTGATGAAAGGCTAACCCGATGACCACGGTAATTCTTTTTGCGCCTCTCATCGGGGCGATCCTTGGCGGGTTTGGCTGGCGGATCATTGGAGAAAAGGGCGCGATGTGGCTCACGACGGGGCTATTGTTCCTCGCGGCCTTCCTGTCATGGATTGTGTTCCTGACTTTGGATGCGTCTGAAACCCAGCATATTCAGATCCTGCGCTGGATCGAAAGCGGCACGCTGTCGACAGACTGGGGTATTCGGGTGGATCGGCTGACGGCAATCATGTTGATTGTGGTCACATCGGTCTCGGCGCTCGTGCACCTGTATTCGATGGGCTACATGGCGCATGACGACAATTGGGGCCATCACGAGCACTACAAGGCGCGTTTCTTTGCCTATCTGTCGTTCTTTACCTTTGCCATGTTGATGCTGGTGACCTCTGACAATCTTGTTCAGATGTTCTTTGGCTGGGAGGGCGTCGGTGTGGCGTCTTATCTCTTGATTGGCTTTTACTATAAAAAGCCATCGGCCAACGCGGCAGCGATCAAGGCGTTTGTGGTTAACCGGGTCGGGGACTTTGGCTTCGCCTTGGGGATTTTCGGCCTTTACTATTTGACTGACTCGATCCGGTTCGACGACATTTTTGCCGCGGCTCCGGCTTTGGCAGAAACGCAGATTTCCTTCCTCTGGACGGAGTGGAATGCGGCAAATTTGGTGGCATTTTTGTTGTTTGTCGGGGCGATGGGCAAGTCGGCGCAGTTGTTTTTGCACACATGGTTGCCTGATGCGATGGAAGGTCCGACGCCTGTTTCGGCGTTGATCCACGCGGCGACCATGGTGACTGCAGGGGTGTTCCTTGTGTGCCGCATGTCGCCTTTGATGGAGTTTGCACCCGAGGCGATGGGGTTTGTGACGGTTCTTGGAGCCACCACAGCGTTTGTCGCGGCGACCATCGGTCTGGTGCAGAATGATATCAAGCGGGTCATCGCCTATTCGACCATGTCGCAGCTGGGCTATATGTTTGTTGCCGCAG
>DOOI01000183.1:8945-18050 GCA_003512825.1 Paracoccaceae bacterium
CATGTCGCAGCTGGGCTATATGTTTGTTGCCGCAGGTGTGGGTATGTATTCGGTCGCTATGTTCCACCTGTTCACACACGCGTTTTTCAAAGCGATGCTGTTTCTTGGGGCGGGTTCGGTGATCCATGGGATGCATCACGAGCAAGATATGCGGAACTATGGCGGGTTGCGGACGAAGCTGCCCTATACGTTCTGGGCAATGATGATCGGGACGCTGGCCATCACCGGTGTGGGCATTCCGCTGACGCATTTTGGCTTTGCGGGTTTCCTTTCAAAGGATGCGGTGATCGAGAGCGCTTGGGCGGGCACGGCGGGGGGCTATGCCTTCTGGATGCTGGTTGTGGCGGCGTTGTTCACCTCGTTTTACAGCTGGCGCTTGATGTTCCTGACCTTCTTTGGTGCGCCACGCGGCGACAAGCACACGCATGACCACGCGCATGAAAGCCCGATGGTGATGCTGGTGCCCTTGGGAGCCTTGGCGCTTGGCGCGATTTTCTCGGGGATGGTGTGGTATAATTCCTTCTTTGGCGACCATACTGCGGTGAACAAATTCTTTGGCGTGCCCGAACATATGGAGGCCGCCGCCCATGGGGATGCTGCTACCCATGATGCACCGAAAGCCGAGACACATGGGGCTGATGCGGGCCATGCTGCGCCTGAGGCGGGCCATGGAGCTGCTGCAGAAGGTCACGCAGATGCGGCGGCGCCGCATGAAGCGGGCTGGACGCAAGGGGCGATTTACATGCACCCCGACAATCACGTCATGGACGACGCCCACCATGCACCCGTTTGGGTGAAGGTTTCGCCCTTTGTCGCGATGGTGCTCGGATTTCTTGTCTCGTTCTGGTTCTACATCGTGAACCCGGCCTTGCCCAAGCGTTGGGCCGAGGTGCAGCAACCGCTCTATTTGTTCCTGCTCAACAAATGGTATTTCGACGAGATCTATGACGCTCTGTTTGTGCGGCCCGCCAAAGCGCTCGGTCGGTTCCTGTGGAGCCGGGGCGATGGGGCCGTGATTGACGGCTCGATCAACGGGATTGCCATGGGGATCGTGCCCATGCTGACCCGCATCGCTGGACGCGCACAGTCCGGTTACATCTTCACTTACGCCTTTGCCATGGTGGTCGGGATTGCGGTTCTGATCACGTGGATGACGCTCACCGGGGGAGCGGAATAATGGATAACCTTCTTTCCATCGTAACTTTCCTGCCAGCAGCTGCTGCGCTTATCATGGCGGTGTTTTTGCAAGGTGATGACGTTGCCGCGCAGCGCAATGCCAAGTGGCTGGCAATGACGGCTACCTCCGCGACGTTTTTGGTCTCGCTCTTTATTCTGGCGCAATTCGATCCGGCAGATACCGGTTTCCAATTGGTGGAAGAGAGACCTTGGCTTTTGGGTCTGACTTACAAGCTTGGGGTGGACGGCATCTCGGTGCTGTTTGTGATGCTGACAACCTTCATGATGCCGCTGGTGATTGCCGCAAGCTGGAATGTGGAACACCGGGTCAAAGAATACATGATCGCGTTTTTGCTGTTGGAGACGCTGATGCTCGGCGTGTTCATGGCTCTGGATTTGGTGTTGTTCTACCTCTTCTTTGAGGCAGGGCTGATCCCGATGTTCCTGATCATTGGTATTTGGGGCGGAAAAAACCGCATCTATGCGTCTTTCAAGTTCTTCCTCTACACCTTCCTCGGCTCTGTTTTGATGTTGGTGGCGATGGTGGCGATGTTCTCGGATGCCGGGACCACTGATATCGCCAAGTTGATGGTGCATCGCTTCGGCTCCGAGGAGTTCTCGATCCTTGGCATTCAGATCGTTGGTGGCATGCAAACGCTTCTCTTCCTCGCGTTCTTTGCCTCTTTCGCGGTCAAAATGCCTATGTGGCCTGTCCATACTTGGCTACCCGACGCCCACGTGCAGGCGCCGACGGCGGGCTCTGTGGTGCTGGCCGCTATCCTGCTGAAAATGGGGGGCTATGGCTTCTTGCGGTTCTCGCTGCCGATGTTCCCGGTAGGGGCTGATGTGCTGGCGCCAATGGTGTTGTGGATGTCGGCCATAGCAATCGTTTACACGTCGCTTGTGGCTTTGGTGCAAGAAGACATGAAAAAGCTCATCGCCTATTCTTCGGTCGCGCACATGGGATATGTCACGATGGGGATTTTCGCGGCCAATCAGCAAGGCATTGACGGTGCGATTTTTCAGATGCTGAGCCACGGGTTCATTTCTGGCGCGCTCTTCCTTTGCGTTGGGGTCATTTATGACCGCATGCACACCCGTGAGATCGACGCCTATGGCGGTTTGGTCAATCGGATGCCGGCATATGCGCTGGTGTTCATGTTCTTCACGATGGCGAATGTGGGCTTGCCCGGCACCTCTGGGTTTGTTGGTGAATTCCTGACCTTGATGGGCATTTTCCAAGTCAACACATGGGTGGCCGCAGTGGCGACCTCTGGCGTGATTTTGTCGGCGGCCTATGCGCTTTGGCTTTATCGTCGGGTGGTCTTTGGCGACCTCATCAAAGAGGCTTTGCGGTCGATCAACGATATGACTCGGCGTGAGAAGTGGATTTTTGCGCCTCTGATCGTGATGACGCTTTTCCTTGGCATTTATCCGGCAGCGGTGACGGACATCATCGGACCGTCGGTGGAAGCCTTGGTTTCAAACTATGACACGGCCGTGGCCGAGGCTGGCGCCTCGTCCAAAGTGGCCTTGGCCCAGCACTGAGGAGATGGACATGACTTCGGCTGATCTGAATATCATCCTGCCGGAACTCATCCTGGCCCTCTTTGCGATGGGCGGGTTGATGGTTGCGGTTTACACGGGAAAAGACCGCATGGCGGGCCTTTTGACATGGGCCTCGGCGGCGCTGATGGCCGCATTGGCTGGCTATATCGGCCTGACAGGGCAGGGCGAGAATATCGCTTTTCATGGGATGTTCCATGACGATGGCTTTTCGCGCTTTGCCAAAGTGGCGATCTTGCTTTCGGCGGCGGCTGTGCTGGTGATGAGCCAAGACTACATGGCGCGGCGCGGATTGCTGCGATTTGAATATCCGGTGCTCGTTGTCTTGTCGGCCATCGGCATGATGATGATGGTTTCTGCGGGTGATCTGATTGCGCTTTATATGGGGCTCGAGTTGCAGTCTTTGGCGCTTTATGTGGTCGCGTCGCTGCGTCGGGACTCGGCGCGCTCTACGGAAGCGGGCCTGAAGTATTTTGTGCTGGGCGCACTCTCGTCGGGCTTGCTGCTTTATGGGGCCTCTTTGGTCTATGGCTATTCGGGCACCACGCTGTTTTCTGGGATCATTGCCGCGGCAGGCGACGAACATGCCTCGTTGGGGCTGTTGTTCGGTCTGGTGTTCATGATTTCCGGTCTAGCGTTCAAGGTCTCGGCTGTGCCGTTCCATATGTGGACACCCGATGTCTATGAAGGCTCGCCAACGCCTGTAACCGCGTTTTTTGCCACCGCGCCCAAAATGGCGGCAATGGGGCTGTTTGCCCGACTGATGCATGACGCATTCGGCGGAATTACTGGTGATTGGGGCCAAGTGATCGCACTGATCTCGGCGCTGTCGATGTTCCTTGGGGCGATTGCGGCGATTGGACAGACCAATATCAAACGTCTGATGGCCTATTCATCGATTGCTCATATGGGCTATGCGCTGATGGGCTTGGCGGCTGGAACCCAGTTTGGGGTGCAGGCGCTTCTTATCTATATGGCGATTTACATCACGATGAATGTGGGCACTTTCGCGTTTATCTTGTCGATGGAAAAAGACGGCGCTCCGGTGACCGATATTCGTGCGCTTAACCTTTTTGCGAAAGCAGAGCCCGGACGGGCGCTGGCGATGTTGGTTTTGCTGTTCAGCCTTGCAGGGGTGCCCCCTTTGGTGGGCTTCTTTGGCAAGTTCTATGTGCTGCGCGCCGCCTATGATGCGGGCTTGGCTTGGCTGGCCATTGCTGGCGTGATCGCTTCGGTGATTGGGGCGTTCTACTATCTTCGCATCGTGTACTACATGTATTTCGGCGAAGAGGGTGAGGGCTTGCAGGCCAATCGATCGCCTGTGCTGTGGCTTTTCCTCATGGGATCGGCTGTGGCGATGGTGGTCGGGGTCGTCAACCTGTTTGGCCTTGAGGGAGCGGCAGCGGCAGCTGCGGCAACGCTGGTTCCGTGAGCCATTGGCCACAAGGATATGACCGACGGGTGCTCCTGTCGGTCGATAGCACGATGAGTGAAGCGCAAAGACTGGGGGCGGAGCTATCTGCCCCCACTTGGATTCTGGCGCATGAACAATCGGCAGCACGTGGGCGTCGGGGGAGAGCTTGGATCAATCCCAAGGGCAATTTTGCAGCATCGCTGGTAATGCGCCCCGAGGCGGCCCCAGATCAAATGGCGCTACGGTCTTTTGTTGCAGCGCTGGCGCTGCGGCAGGCTTTGGAAGATGTGGTCAAGGAGCAGGCAACGCTGGGGCTGAAATGGCCCAATGATGTGCTGCTGAATGGGGGCAAGGTGGCTGGCATCCTGCTCGAGAGCGTTGGGGGCCTGCTGATCATTGGTATCGGCGTGAACCTTGCTGCGGCTCCGCCAGCGGAGGGTGTTGAGCCAGGAGCGGTTCGCCCTGTTTCAGTGCTGGGGGAAACAGCCGTCAGCATCGAGCCAGAAGCGTTTTTGGAACGCCTGGCAGCCGCCTTTGCACCGCTTGAAACACAATTGTCACAACAGGGATTTGCGCCGATCCGACGGGCGTGGCTGACGCATGCGGCGCGGTTAGGCGAAGAAATCACTGCGAAAACAATGCGTGATACTTTTCACGGGCGCTTTGAAACGGTGGATGAGACAGGCAATCTGGTTTTGCGGACGGCGACAGGCACGATAAGCTTGCCTGCCGCAGATGTTTATTTCTAAGGGGGAGCGCATGCTTCTTTGCATCGACACTGGCAATACAAATACGGTTTTCTCGCTATGGGACGGAGAAAAGTTTCTCTGCACGCTTCGCACCGCGACCGAGCATCAGCGCACGGCGGATCAATACTTTGTCTGGCTCTCGACGCTGTTGCAGCATCATAAGATCCCGATGAATATCAATTCAGTGATCATCTCATCGACTGTGCCACGGGTGGTGTTCAACCTTCGAGTTCTGGCTGATCGCTATTTCAATTGCCGCCCTCTCGTCGTGGGTAAGCCGGATTGCCTCTTGCCACGCATGCCGCGCGTTGATCAGGGCACCACGGTTGGGCCGGATCGTTTGGTCAATTCGGCTGGTGCGTATGATCGTCATGGTGGAAACCTGATCGTGGTGGATTTCGGCACAGCGACGACCTTTGACGTCGTCGATGACGACGGGGCCTATGTTGGGGGCGTGATTGCACCCGGTGTGAACCTGTCGCTTGAAGCGCTGCACATGGCAGCGGCTGCATTGCCCCATGTGGATATCTCAAAGCCGCAAGGCGTGATTGGGCGCAATACGGTGGCTTGTATGCAGGCAGGGATTTTCTGGGGCTACGTCGGTTTGGTAAAAGAGGTCTGCACGCGGATCAAAGCAGAACGTGATCGCGAGATGCGTATTATTGGCACGGGGGGACTTGCGTCATTGTTTGGCGCGTCAGACGTGTTATTTGACGAGATCGAAGACGACCTCACCATTCATGGCCTGACGGTCATTCACAATTATAACAAGGACCAAGGCAGCGTATGAGCAATGAACGCCTGATCTATCTCCCTCTCGGTGGCGCGGGGGAGATTGGCATGAATTGCTATGTCTACGGATATGGCAAACCAGACCAAGAGCGTCTGATCGTGGTCGACCTAGGGGTAACTTTCCCAGATATGGATGGCTCTCCGGGCGTCGACCTGATCTTGCCGGACGTGTCATGGCTGGCCGAGCGCAAAGACCGCATCGAAGCCATTTTTATTACCCATGCTCATGAAGATCACCTTGGGGCAGTGGGCCATCTGTTTGAGACGCTGGGAAGGCCAGTGGTTTATGCGCGTGCCTTCACAGCCAATCTCGGACGGCACAAAATGGACGAGCGCGGCCATGATCCTAAGGCTATCAAGACAGTTGGGAAATTCCCCGAAACGGTGACGGCGGGGCCTTTCCGCGTCAGTTTTTTGCCGATTTCGCATTCCATTCCGGAAAGCGCCGGGCTGATGATCGAGACACCTGCCGGGCGCGTGGTGCATTCGGGTGATTTCAAGCTTGATCGTAACCCGGTGGTGGGTGAGGCCTATGATCCAGAGCTGTGGGGCGAAGCGGTCAAGGGCGGTGTCAAGGCGCTGATGTGCGATTCAACCAACGTCTTTTCGCCCCTCGCCGGGCGTTCGGAATCGACACTTGGGCCGGCGATTGAAGATTTGGTAATGAATGCCAAAGGTGCGGTCGTTGCGACGACGTTCGCCTCCAATGTGGCGCGTCTGAAGACGCTTGCAGAGGCCGGTGAGCGCGCCGGGCGCTCCATTTGCCTGATGGGGCGGGCGATGCGGCGCATGGTCGAGGCCGCCGTGGAAACAGGTGTGCTGACCAACTTCCCTACGGTGATCAGCATTGACCACGTGAGCGAAGTGCCACGTGGCAATCTGATGCTGATCGTCACGGGAAGCCAAGGAGAGCGCCGCGCCGCGTCGGCCCAATTGGCCAATGGCAAGTATAATGGTGTGGAGTTGAAAGAGGGCGACCTGTTCTTGTTCTCTTCCAAGACTATTCCGGGCAATGAGCGGGGCGTGATCCGCATCATGAACCAACTGTCGGAAAAAGGCGTGGACGTGGTGGATGATGCTGGGGGGAAATATCATGTCTCTGGCCATGCCAATCGTCCCGATCTTGAGGAGATGCATGCGCTGGTGAAGCCGCAAATCCTGATCCCGATGCATGGCGAGCACCGCCATTTGCGCGAACATGCGCGGATTGGAGCCGAGAATGGCCTTCAATCCATTGTCGCAGTCAATGGAATGATGATTTCGCTTGAAGGCAACCGACCGCAAGTTGCGGGCTATGTCGAAACGGGCCGAACCTATCTGGATGGTTCAGTGCATGTCGGGGCGATGGATGGTGTGATCCGTGATCGCATTCGGATGGCGCTGAATGGATTGGTTATGGTGAACGTTATTCTTGATGAGAATAACGAGCCGCTGGGGGAACCTTGGTGTGAAATCCGTGGTTTGGCGGAAACCGGACGGAGCCGTGCGCCCTTGGTGGATGTGCTGGAAGAGGATCTTGATCAATGGTTGCGCCGTGCACCCAATAAGGTGCGCTCGGATGATGCCAAGCTGGAAGATGGGCTCAAGCGGGTGGTGCGAACGGTGACATTGGAAGAGATCGGCAAGAAGGTGGAAGTCACGATAGTGATCAGCCGACTGTCCTGAATTTTCCGATCGTTGAATGAAATCCGCGCCTTTTGTGGCGCGGATTTTTTATTTTTCCGGCGGACTTTCCTAAGCGACCTAGTGGCGACGCGCCATCGGCGTTGCCCAATCGAGACGGAAGGCGCGTGGGTTTGCCAGACAGCAGGCGGTGACCCTCAACATGAGCCCAATCCATGCGCGTGATAGGTAATCGCCGACGGCGACATTGCGACGCGAGGCGCGCGCTTGATTGAAATCATCCGCTGCAAGACTGCTCGGCTCAAAAAGAAATCAGCCGCTTTCGCGGCTGATTGCATTTATCCGGCGCGGCGTTGCTCGAAACTCAGAGCAATGAAATCGGGCAAGTGATCCCCCAAGCCTACCACTTTGTCGTGGCGATCGCGGGAGCGGTCATTGCGGTCATTCCTGTCGTGCGAACGGTTTTCGGTGTGGCGGTTTTCCGAACGGTTTTCGGAATTGCGGGGCTCATTGCGCTGATCGGGCTTGCTTTTGGCCCCACGCGGTGCGCGGGTGTCGTCCGATTTGACAGGAGCCTCGGCTGCGGCAACAGGTGCCTCTACCACGGTGTCTTGTGCCGCCACGACTTCTTGGACGCTTTGATCGCGAGGACCGCGCTCTGACGAGCGAGACCGCGAGCGCGACGATGAGCGTGAGCTGCCTGACGAGGAGGAGCCGGAGGGCGCGCGAGACGAAGAGGAGCGCGACACCGAGGTGCTGCTTTCGCCAATTTTTGCTGCCAGCCCTTCGGGGAGCGCGATGCGCGGGACTTCTTTTTGCACCAATTTTTCGATGGCATCGAAATACTTCTGGTCGCGTGGTGTCCAAAGCGTAAGGGCTTTGCCTTTGCGGCCTGCACGACCGGTTCGGCCAATGCGGTGCACGTAGTCTTCGGCGTGGCTGGGCACGTCATAGTTAAAGACGTGGCTTACAGCTGGGATGTCGAGGCCGCGAGCCGCAACGTCAGAGGCAATAAGGAAGCGCAGCGTGCCTTCGCGGAAACCATCCAGCGTCCGCATGCGTTGCGATTGATCCAGATCGCCATGGATTGGCGCGGCGTCGTAGCCATATTTTTGCAAAGATTTGGCGACGATATCGACGTCTGACTTGCGATTGCAGAAGATGATTGCGTTTTTGCACGCCTCACCCTCGCTATCGATCAGAGCCCGCAGAAGGGCGCGCTTCTCGCTGGCTTCGCGATCGCGGCGCGACGCTTCAAAGAAAACAACGCCCTGTTCGATGGTCTCGGAAGTCGTTGCTTGACGCGCCACTTCAATCCGCTCGGGGTTGGAGAGGAATGTATTGGTGATCCGCTCAATCTCGGTGGCCATTGTGGCCGAGAAGAACAGAGTTTGTCGCGTGAAGGGGGTAAGCGAAAAAATGCGTTCGATATCAGGGATAAAGCCCATGTCGAGCATGCGGTCGGCTTCGTCCACGACCATGATCTGAACGCCAGTGAGCAAAAGCTTGCCACGTTCGAAATGGTCGAGAAGGCGGCCGGGAGTGGCGATCAACACGTCAACGCCGCGGTCGATCAACTGGTCTTGCTCTTTGAACGAGACGCCACCGATCAACAGGGCTTTGGTGAGCTTGAGGTGTTTCGTGTATGTGTCGAAATTTTCGGCAACTTGCGCGGCCAATTCGCGCGTGGGGCAGAGCACAAGGCTGCGCGGCATCCGCGCGCGGGCGCGGCCGCGGCCAAGGAGGGTGATCATCGGCAGGACAAAACCGGCGGTCTTGCCGGTT
>DOOI01000183.1:18212-18538 GCA_003512825.1 Paracoccaceae bacterium
CGCGGCCAATTCGCGCGTGGGGCAAAGCACCAAGCTGCGTGGCATACGCGCACGAGCACGCCCCTTTGAGAGAAGCGTGATCATCGGCAGCGTGAAGCTGGCGGTTTTCCCCGTTCCTGTCTGAGCAATGCCCAAGACATCACGCCCTTCGAGCGCGGGGGGAATGGCTCCGGCCTGAATGGGCGTCGGCGTTTCGTAGCCTGCCTCTTCGATGGCTTTGAGAACTTTGGGGTCGAGTTTGAGATCGCTGAACTTTGTCATGTGTTTCCGAAGTTTACGGACACGACTTGGCCCGTAGCATCTGATGCGGGTCGGGCCCGGATGGC
>DOOI01000183.1:18838-19353 GCA_003512825.1 Paracoccaceae bacterium
CCGTGCCTATTGCACATGCGTGAACCGCTGGAGAGGCCTTAGCCTAAAGGGCCGGGGTGGTCAATCATGGAGCGCTATTCGGGAAATGGCGCGTTTGAACGCTTGCGAGATCCAGATCGGCTTTGAGTAACCGCCCGCGCGCACCAAGACCGTCAACAAGTTCGGGGCGGGGGGTGCAGACCTCTTCAAAGAAGGCGATCAGACCTGCCTCTCCTTCCTCTGTTTCGATCATTGAAAGCAGTTCGTGCATGGACAATCCGCCATCGGCACGGTTTCGGTTTGGTTTGAGATCGGCGCGGTAGGAGCCTTGGGTCAGCCGAAAGCGATAGGCCGCGAGGAAGGCAGTGCGATCATGAGCATGGAAATGCAGCAAAGGCAGATCGGTTAATTCCACGCCGCCCGGATTTTCTTCGTCGCCGAGGTAGGCGTTGTGGATGCGTGGCTTGAGGGCGGCATGCCCGGTTCGCAAAAAGAGCTTGCCTGCAACGTGAGAAAGAAACCCGCCATTGAGCCAG
>DOOI01000183.1:19623-21278 GCA_003512825.1 Paracoccaceae bacterium
AGAAACCCGCCATTGAGCCAGCGCCCAAACCGGGGATAGAGACTCTCGGTTTCCGCGCGGCGTTCTTTGGCCGCGATAGCGAAACCTTTGAACAAATGATTGGTTTCGCTGCCCTCCATGGCTTCCCATGGCCGAACACGAGCGCAAAGGCAGGTGGTGGGCAGGGCCTCGAGCCTTTGCGCGATGGTGCGCGCGCCGGGCCAGAGAAATTCGTCGACATCAATATGGCAAAGCCAATCTACGTCATTGGCGCGCTGGAGGGCTTGTGCGGCATTCATGGTTTGGCGGGGTTGGTGGCGGTCGGGTCGGTTGCCGCGCTTTTGCCAATAACGGTCATCACAAGCAGTGACGCGCAATTTGGGATGCGAGTTCAGCGCCGCAGCTTTTTCAGTGTCACCATCATCGAGATAGAGGTAGAGGCGATGCGCGCCATGCTCCAGATGCCACGCGGCGAAGCGTTGTATTTCAGCGAGTGGCGCCTTGATCGTCGAGACGATGCCCCATTTAATGCTCATGGCTGTGGATCCGGTAAATGGCCAAAATGGCGCATAACAAGGGTATCGAGCGGCATGTCCCGTTCGATCAGCATGCCGTAGTGCATCAGGGCTGCGATCAGGTCTGGCCGCGCGGTGCAGACTTCCTCAAAGAGTAGGCGCAGAGCGGCTTCGCGCGCTTCTGGACCGTCCTCGGCAGCAAAAACGTCCAATATCTGGGCCAAGCCGATATTGCCGCTTTTTTGCGGACGGTAGCTGCCCTTGGTGCGGCGAAAGTTCAGATGGCCTTTGAATGCGTCCCATGTCGGGGCATGTGCATGGCCAAGCCAAAGGCCGGGCACGCGCCCGCGATTGCGGATGGGGTTTTGCTGGAAATGACAGGCGTGGATACCAATCCGCATGGATTTATACCCGGTGCGAACAAAGTTCTTTCCCTCAAGATGCGAGATATATCCACCGCGAAGATAGGGCGCAAAAGTGGGGTAGAGACGTTCGCGCACCTCGCTTGATTGCCCTGCAAAGCGCGGGCTGAGTTTGAATTGCGCGGGACCCCCAGCGGAGAGGGGGGCGAGCAATTCGGCGGGGGCGACATTAATGACGGCCAAATCGTCGGGGGCGTTTGCCAACCATTCTGCCACGCTGGAATCGGGTAGCAAAAACTCATCGGTATCGAGATGACAAAGCCACTGGCCTGATGTCGCACGATAGGCTTGTGACGCGGCGATCGATTGGCGGTTTTGATGCGCGGGGGGACGAGCGCGACCGATGCTTTGCCACCATTCTTCGCTGCAGGTTGTCACGGACACGGCAGGGTTTTGAGAAAGGAAATCAGCAGTTTGGGGCGCGGCGGCGTCAAGATAAAGGTGAATGCGTTCTGCACCTAGTTCTAGGTGCCACGCAGCAAAACGCGCAAGGGCCGCCAAGGGCGCATTGCTGAGAGTAACGGTTTCCCAACGGACATGTTTTGGGTCGGCGATGATTTGATCCGGGCGCACGGCCAAGGTGACCGAGGGGCGTTGCGCCTCGCTCTCGGGCGGTGTTTCCGCATCATCATTAAAGGAAGTGGGCGCACGCATGAGCAGAGCATGGCCTGCGAAAGATAGGCGCGCAAGAGGTGGCAGGAGAGACCCCGCCACCTCTGGCAAAATTTTACGCGTTCCC
>DOOI01000183.1:21556-24132 GCA_003512825.1 Paracoccaceae bacterium
TTACGCGTTCCAGGCGCGATCACCTGCCGCGTCTTTTATGCGCGTGGGCAGGCCAATTTGATCGAGCAGCGTTAGGAAAGGTTTGGGGTCCAGTTGTTCCACATTGACCATGGTGCCCACGTCCCATTCTCCTGTCGCGATCAGCATTGCCGCCGCCACAGGCGGAACGCCCGCAGTGTAGCTGATGCCTTGGCTCCCGACTTCGGTATAGGCTTCTTTGTGATCGGCCACATTATAAACGAAAACCTCAACGTCCTTGCCATCCTTGACGCCTTTGACAAGATCTCCAATGCAGGTTTTCCCGGTGTAATCCGGTGCGAGGCTGGACGGGTCGGGGAGCACGGCCTTGACCACTTTGAGAGGAATGACCTCTAGGCCTTCAGCGGTTTTCACCGGCTTTTCCGAGAGCAGACCAAGATTTTTCAGCACGGTGAAGACGTTAATATAGTGATCACCAAACCCCATCCAGAAGCGAACATCGGCTTGTGGGTAATGGGTGGCAAGGCTGTGCACTTCATCATGCCCTGTCATATAGGCTTTTTGCTTGCCCACGACGGGCAATTCCCACTCATGGCCCACTTCGAACATGCTGTTTTCTTGCCAGCCGCCGTTTTGCCAAGAATACACTGTCCCAGTGAATTCACGGAAGTTGATTTCGGGGTCGAAATTGGTGGAGAACCAGCGCCCGTGAGAGCCTGCGTTAATATCGATGATATCGATGGAGCGCACTTCGTCCATGTAGTCGTCAATGGCCAGACGGGCGTAGGCGTTAACCACACCTGGGTCAAAACCCACGCCCAAAATGGCCGTGACGCCCTTTTCCGCGCATGTGGCACGACGCTTCCATTCGTAATTTCCGTACCAAGGCGGCGCTTCGCAAATCTTTGTGGGGTCTTCATGAATGGCCGTGTCCATATAGGCGACACCTGTCTCGATACAGGCATCGAGCACATACATGTTCACGAAGGCCGAGCCGACATTGATGACAATCTTGACATCGGTTTTCCGGATCAGAGCCGCGACTGCAGCCGTATCCATTGCGTCAACGGCATGGGATTGGAACACACCAGCGACCTTCATCGCGTTTTTTTCGCGCACTGAGTCAAGGATGGCATCGCATTTGGACAGCGTTCGGCTGGCAATGTGGATGTCGCCCAACACGTCATTGTTTTGCGCGCATTTGTGCGCCACAACCTGCGCGACGCCACCAGCGCCGATGATCAGGACGTTTTTTTTCATCTACCCACGAGGCCTCCATTTAGTGTCGGGTGGTGAGCGGGCCGCCCGGAGCGACCCATCAGGGGCCGCGCTCAGGAGAGCGCAGCAGAAAAATCAGCAAAGGTGAAATCACGCACCAAACGAACAGTGCCATCAAGTTCCTTGACTGCAATGGACGGCATCTGCACGCCATTGAACCAGTTCTTTTTGACCATCGTATAGCCAGCAGCATCATCAATAGAGAGACGATCACCGGCTTTGAGAGGGGCAGGAAAGCGGAAGGTGCCAAAGATATCGCCAGCCAAACAGGATTTGCCACATACCATCCATTCTTCCGGGCCGGCATTTGGGCTTACCTTGGCGTTTTCTCGATAAATCAAGAGATCGAGCATATGCGCCTCGATGGAACTGTCGACAATTGCGAGGTTCTTGCCGTTCCAAAGCGTGTCGAGCACGGTGAGTTCCAGCGTGGTGGATTTGGTAATCGCGGCTTCGCCGGGTTCGAGATACACTTGCACCTCGTTCTTCTCCGAGAACCGCTTGAGCCGCTCGGCGAGCTTTTCGAGTGGATAGTCTTCGCCCGTGAAATGAATACCGCCACCGAGGCTGATCCAGTCCATCCGCCGGATCAAATGGCCAAACCGCTGCTCAATCCCGTCAAGCATCGCTGCAAAGCGATCAAAATCAGCGTTTTCGCAATTGTTATGGAACATGAAACCGGAAATCAGATCGAGCACAGGTTCGATCACAGATGGATCATGCTCGCCCAGACGCGAGTAGGGGCGGGCGGGATCCGCAAGATCAAATGAAGATGTGGACACGCCGGGATTGACCCGCAATCCCCGCGTATGGCCACGGCTTGCGACCTCAAAGCGCTGGAGTTGGCCCACAGTGTTGAAAATCACCTTATCCGAGGAAGCTAGGACCTCGTCGATTTCCTCCGGTGCCCAAGCCACGGAATAGGCATGAGTTTCGCCGGGGAATTTTTCACGACCCAGTTTGACCTCGAAGAGCGATGACGAGGTTGTGCCGTCCATATACTCCGACATGAACTCGAACACGTCCCAGGTCGCAAAACATTTCAGCGCCAAAAGCGCCTTGGCACCTGAATTGGCGCGCAGCCACGCAATCTTTTCCAAATTGGGCAGAAGGCAGGATTTGTCGATCAGATAATAGGGGGTTTTCAGCATCGGTCGGGCGTCCCTGAGGTTAGCGGCTGGAGCGGACAAAAACGGGGCGGCAAACGGAAACCGGGTGATAGCGGCAAACGCGCCCTCTTGCAAATGCCAATCACGGCCACTGGCCAAGGCGTTGGTGCAAACCACAGCGCGCGGTGCGTTTTTCCTTTGGCGGGGCGT
>DOOI01000223.1 GCA_003512825.1 Paracoccaceae bacterium
GACCTTGGGGGTGGTGGGAGAGTCTGGCTCTGGGAAAACCTCGCTCGCCCTTGCGGTGATGCGACTTATCGCGTCAAAAAATAGAATTTCCTTTCTGGGGCAGGACATCAATGGTCTCAATCGGCGACAAATGCGCCCGTTGCGCAGTGATATGCAGATCGTATTTCAAGACCCTTTTGGCAGCCTCAGCCCGCGCATGTCGGTGATGGAGATTATCTCAGAGGGTCTCGAGATTCACAGTCGTACCACCCGCAGTCACCATCGCGAGGCGGTGGCATCTATGTTGCGCGAGGTGGGGCTGGATCCGGACACGATGGACCGATATCCCCATGAGTTTTCCGGTGGGCAGCGTCAGCGTATCGCCATCGCCCGCGCGATGATTTTAAGGCCGAAATTTGTCGTACTCGACGAGCCGACTTCGGCGCTTGACCGGACCGTTCAGGTGCAGATTGTCGATCTATTGCGCGATTTGCAGCAAAAATATCAGCTTGGCTATCTCTTCATCAGCCATGACCTGAAGGTTGTGCGCGCGCTGTCGCATCGCATGTTGGTGATGAAAGATGGCGATATCTTAGAACATGGCACGGCGCAGGACATCTTTGAGTGCCCGCAACATCCCTATACCCAAAGGCTGTTGGCGGCAGCCTTGGGTTAAACCGCGTAGCGAAATTTTGCCTCGGGTAACCCATCAATTTCAACGCAGCAGGTTTGACCCTTCGCCACGGGTCCAACCCCGGCTGGTGTGCCAGTCATAATCAAATCGCCGGCGGCGAGGCTCACATGGTAGGACAGGGCGGCGATAACATCTGCGACGGGCCAGGTCATATCTCCGATTTTTGCATTCTGGCGCAGCTGCCCATCGACGCGGCAGCGGATTGCGGCATCTGGGGATAAGCTTTGACCGGGGACAATCTCGCCGATGACGGCGCTCTCATCAAAGGCTTTGGACATATCCCAAGGGCGGCGCTGAGATTTTGCAACGGCTTGTAAATCGCGGCGTGTCAAATCATTGCCGCATGCAAAGCCAAAGATATGGGATGCGGCGTCCTTGGCGAGGATATCCCGTCCGCCCGTGCCGATGGCGACCACCAGTTCCGCCTCATGATGCAGGTCTTGCGTGAGGCTTGGATAGGTCAAAGCGGCGCCGCTTGGGACAACAGCATCGGCTGGCTTGGTGAAAAAGAACGGCGGATCGCGCTCATCATTGCCAAATTCCTTGGCGTGTTCGGCGTAATTGCGGCCGACGCAGAAAATGCGCCGCACCGCAAAGCGCTCGGGCCGTCCTGAGATTTTGATGCTGGGCGTCGGGATCGGAAATATAAAATCTGTCATGCGCCATGGATGCGGCAAATTTGGGAGAAGAGCAAGACGCACGCCACGGGCGGGCAGGGGGCGGCGGTTTAGCTTGGGTCCACCAATGTGCAGGAAATTTCTTGGGCATGGAGCCTGCGGCAGGCGAGATCTGCGCTGTGTTGTGTCAGGCCGGTGAACAGGGCGTCATAGCCGCTGGCGCGAGCTTTGACCTTGCGTTCGGCGCCATCCAATGTGGTCATCTCTGCCAAGGCCATGCGGAGCAAAACACGTTCGGCCTCATAGCGGGAGCTGAATTTTCCAATATTGATGCCCCAGCTGCGGCTGCCGGAGGCATCGCGGCGCGCTACGGTCTCGGTCTCTTGCTCCGCTACGGGTGCGGCCACAAAGGAAAACTGAGGCGGCCGGGCGCGCGGCGCGGTGGTGGACATATCCGGGTCATAGGTCGCGGCCGAGACCTGCACCGCCACGGCGCCGGATGTGGCGGATTGAACGGCTGTGAGGATGTCATCGGGCTGCACTTGCAGTTCGGGCAGCGCCGCCACAACAGCATCTTCAGCTGCGCTGGCTTCGCCAAAGGGGCGCATTTTGGGCCGGAGCGAGCGCTTCACCGCTGTCACCAGACGCAGGGTTTTCCCACCATGCTCGTTTTCGTTTTGATTATAGGGTGGCAGGCTGGGCCGTTGCAGCTTGGCGGTTGAGGGCGCGCGGTCAAAGCCCATGTCCAGAAGCTGTGCGACCCGTTTGTTGCGCGCCGCTGTGGAGGATCCACCGAACATTGTGGCGACAATGCGCTCGCCGCCGCGCTCGGCGGAGGCCACCAAATTGAAGCCAGCGGCGCGGGTGTAACCGGTCTTGATCCCGTCGGCACCCCGATAGGCCGCGAGAAAGCGACGGTTGGTATTGTTCACCTTGCGAACCTTCGCATCGGCACTGCGGCGCGAAAATAGGTTATAATATTGCGGGTAATCATAAATCATATGACGGCCCAAAATGGACATATCGCGGGCTGTAGAGAGATGGCCAGATCGTGTGAGACCATGGGCATTTTTAAACGTTGTGCGCGACATGCCCATGGCGCGGGCGGTGCGGGTCATACGTTTGGCAAATGCCGCCTCTGTGCCTGAAATGGCCTCACCAATTGCGGTGGCCGCGTCATTGGCCGATTTTATGGCCGCAGCGCGAATGAGATAGCGCAGTTTGATTTTCTGGCCGCGTTTGAGCCAGAGTTTTGA
>DOOI01000167.1:0-4095 GCA_003512825.1 Paracoccaceae bacterium
CCGTCCGTCCCGTCCGCCGCACCGTCTGCACATCAGCGCGTCCGGTGAGGGGCTGTTTACGGATAGCCGCCGGGAGCCGCAAGCCCCTTTTTTGAGCTTTGTGAAGTTTTTTTAAAAAAACCGGATTTTTCCCTAAATTCAGCATGTTGGGGTTCAAAAGTTGCGCGAGAGGGCGTTGGTTGATAACTTTTTTGCTGCGACGCGGCAAAGGCCCCCTCAAGATTTTGTGGTTGCCTTAGGGTCACCCCCAAGTCTGCCACCATCACGCTGCAATTGCAGCCACTGAAACCTGCGACTCGGCTGCGCTCTCAGCGTGATTTTGACTGTAACGGCGCTGCTGATGCGGATCGCTTCGGCCAAATCGCGGTCAAACTTGGCAAACGCAGGCCCAACAGCCCGAGAATCGCCGCCATATAGAGCAGCGGCTCCAATTGAAGCCCCTTACGAAGCATCACGAAATGCAACGCACCCAAGATGGCCACGCCATAAGTCGCGCGATGCAGCCATCGCCAACGCGGCGCGCCCATCTTCCGCAGAGCCCAGTTATTCGAACTCGCCGCCAAAGGCAGCATCAGCACAAATGCGGCCATCCCCACTGTTATATAGGGGCGCTTTACAATGTCCGCCCAGATCAGGGCCAAGACCTGCACATCTATCACCAGCCACACCAGCAGATGCGCCATCGCATAATAGGCCACCATCAGCCCCAGTGCCCGACGAAACCGCAGCAGGTTGATTCCTGTGAATCGCCGCAGTGGTGTGACGCAGAGCACGGCGACCAGAAACTGCAAAGCCCAAAGCCCAAGCGCTTGCTCCAGCGCCTTGATGGGTTCCGGGCCAAGCCCCCCGGTTAGGGCGCGCCAAAACAGCCAAGGCGCAGGCAATGCACAGAGGATATAGAGCCCCCAGACAGGAACCCGTCGCACAGCGCCATTGATCCCGTCGCGCAGCATCAGAAGTTCGCCTTCAGATCCATTCCTGCGTAAAGCGCGGCGACGTCGTCACTATATCCATTAAACATCAGCGTCTCTTGCTTGCTGGCAAACAGCCCCTGCCCCACCTTGCGTTCATAGGCCTGGCTCCAGCGCGGATGATCCACCTGCGGGTTCACATTACTATAGAACCCATATTCGCTCGGCTGCGATTTGTTCCAGCTGGTCGGAGGCTGGGTATCGGTCAGCGTGATCCGCACGATCGACTTGATCGACTTGAAGCCATATTTCCACGGCACCACCAAACGGATCGGGGCGCCGTTCTGATTTGGGATGTCCTTGCCATAGATCCCTGTCGCCATGATCGTCAGCGGGTGCACCGCCTCATCCAGCCGCAGCCCCTCGACATAGGGCCACTCCAGCACGGGATACCGCAGCCCCGGCATTTCCTCGGGGCGCTGCAAGGTCTCGAAGGCGACATATTTCGCCCCGGACTGCACACCCGCCAACGCCAACAGATCGGCAAGCTCGAAGCCATTCCATGGAATCACCATCGACCATGCCTCGACACAGCGAAAGCGATAGATCCGCTCTTCGACCACCATCTTGGCCAAAATATCTTCCAGCGCATAATCGCCGGGATTATCCACCATCCCGTCAATCTTGATCGACCACGGCTTCACGGTCAGCTGCCCGGCGTATTTTGCCGGGTCGTCCTTGGCGGTGCCAAACTCATAGAAGTTGTTATAGGCGGTGATCTCTTCCCACCTGTTCGGCTCAAGAGTTTCCGCCTGAGCTCGCCCCGGTGCCACAGCCGCCAGAACCGAAGCCCCGGCAAGCCCACCCAACAGCGCGCGCCGATTGAGCCAGATCGCCTCGGGCGTGACATCTCTCTCACGCAGCTTGTTCTTCCACCGTCCCGCCATGGTCGCACTCCTCTATATAAGGTCTAGTCTAGCGCGCTCATCGCACTGCGCCAAAGCAACTTGCGTCACGAGGCTGTGGGTCTCTGAAACATTCTTTTATCGATATGTGTCAATCCGACGCCTCGCGCGTTTTACAACTTCGCGTATAGTCCCCCCATAACAGTCGGAGGAGACGCCCATGTTCCGCCCTTTTTCTGCACTTGCCCTCGCAACCGCGCTTGCGGTTTGCCTGTCTGCCCCCGCGCAGGCGGCAGATGGCGTCGTCACTTATGAAACCGACGACAGCTTCGAAGATGCGGTCTTCGCTCTCGAAAACGCCATTCTCGATCAAGGTCTGGTCATCGATAGCGTCTCGCATACGGGCGAAATGCTGGAACGAACCAAAGCGGATGTCGGCAGCACTGTGACGCTCTTTGATCAGGCCGATGTCTACAGCTTCTGCTCCGCTGCCCTCTCGCGCAAAGTAATGGAGGCAGATCCGATGAACATTCGCTTTTGCCCCTACGACATCTTTGTCATGCAACAACCCGGCGCCAAAGTCACAGTCGGCTATCGCACCTTTCCCGACGGACCCATGCAAGAGGTTCAGGCCCTGCTGGATACTATCGCCAAGTCCGCTGCGGGTCTGTGACCGGGTAAACTTGCCGCGAACACACGCGCGAGGCGGGAAAAATACTCACGCTCACTCGCGCGTCTTCACGAACATCTGATTGGAAACAGTTTCGCCCGCTGGCTTAGCCCGGTGGGCGTCTGCGTCAATGCCCTTCACCTTTTTTTGCGCGGTGAACCAATCCCCCCCCCCAGTTGCGTAATCCCCTTCGATGCCAATTCCGGCAGACCAACCTTTTACAGGAGTTCCAACATGCTTCGCAGAACCGTTCTCGCCCTCACCGCCGCAGTCGCCTTCGCAGGTCCAGCCTTCGCAGGAGGCCACTCCAAGGATATCGTCGACACCGCAGTCGAAGCAGGCAGCTTCTCCACTCTCGTCGCCGCAGTCACAGCCGCCGGGCTTGTCGACACGCTGAAGGGCCCAGGTCCATTCACCGTGTTCGCTCCCACCGATGAAGCCTTCGCGAAACTGCCCGCAGGCACCGTCGAAGACCTGCTCAAGCCCGAGAACAAAGACAAGCTCGTAGCTGTGCTCACCTATCACGTGGTCGCAGGCAAAGTGATGTCCACCGATCTGTCCAACGGCATGAAAGCCGCGGCCGTGCAGGGTGGCGAGATCACCATCATGACCGAAGGCGGCGTAAAGGTGAACGAAGCCAACGTGACCACCGCCGACATCGAAACCTCGAACGGTGTGATCCACGTGATCGATTCGGTCATTCTGCCGGGAATGTAAGCCCGAAACGGCCTCAAACGAGGCCAGACTGTTTCCCAAATACGCCCCACTCGGCCTCGCCGGGTGGGGTTTTCCTTAGTTTTGCCACAGTTTCGCCAAATTATTTGCACCATCCACACGCCCTGCGTTAGTCCTTGGAAAAAAGACGAATATCCAAAGGTCAGGTTCCAGCCCCAGAGCAGTCGCGGGCATATCCCGCGCGTCACATCTCGGGTGGAGCCACATCAGCTCTCCCATTTTTTCTCAGGCTCCCACGAACAGGGGCCGCTTACGATTTACAGGGAGGCTCTTCATGGCCACGATTATCGAAACTACCGAAGCACCATTTTCAAACACGACACCTTATTCCTTACTCCCCGGCGATAATTTCCGGGGCACCGTCGGAAGCTTTGGCGATCAGGACACGATCGCACTGAGCCTTCTTGCAGGTGAGACATATGAGATTTCCCTAGTGTCGAGCGGCATCACACCATTCAACAGCGGCAATGTGTTCTTGACCGACGGTCTCAGTACGGTGATCCCCGTTTTTGGCTTCTCGTCGCTGGCAGCCACAGGATACACGACCAGCTTCACCGCACCTTCCAGTGGTGTTTTCTTCTTTACCGTGCAGGGCTTTACGCCAAGCGCGGAATACTCCCTCTCGATCTCCGATCCGTCCATGCCCCCGCCCCCCGCTGGCCCAACCTCCGGCAATGACAGCCTCACCGGAACAGAAGGCAACGACATCGTCGATCTTCTCGCAGGTGACGATTGGTTCGACGCCCTCGCAGGAAACGATTCCATCCTCGCAGGCGACGGGGCCGATACGGTCTTTGGCGGCACTGGCAAAGACACGATCTTCGGCAATGACGGCGACGACTATATCGACGGCAACGAAAACAATGACGACCTC
>DOOI01000167.1:4403-12396 GCA_003512825.1 Paracoccaceae bacterium
AAACAATGACGACCTCCATGGCAATGCAGGCAATGACACCGTCAATGGCGGCGGCGGCAATGACATGATCTGGGGCGAAGAAGGCAACGATCAGGTCAATGCCGGAACGGGCAATGACAGCGTCTATGGCGGCGATGGCAAAGACGTGCTGCGCGGCGATGGCGGGGCCGACCAACTCTTCGGCGAGGCGGGGAACGATGTGCTCGACGGCGGCACAGGCAACGACATGCTCGACGGCGGCGCCAACAATGACCGCCTGATCGGCGGCGGCGGGCTTGATACGCTCGATGGCGGCGCAGGCAACGACAAACTCGACGGTGGGGCCGCCAACGATATTCTGATTGGCGGATCGGGCAAAGACACCATGACAGGTGGCAGTGGCTCAGATGTCTTCGTCTTTGAACTCGGCTCTGGCCGCGACACGATCACCGATTTCCAAAATGGCTTTGATACATTCGACGTCACGGCCCTTTCCATCATGGGCATTACCGAATTCGACGACATCGGTATTTTCCAAGTCGGCGCCAATACCCGCGTTGCCTTCGACGGGTTTGCCTCCGATGTTCTCTTGCTGAACACCGATGCCGCCCTGCTGGATGCGTCGGACTTCACCTTCCTGAACTTCCCACCCATCGTTGTCGGCTGATCCCTTTTCATCACCGCAACACAACGCCACTTTCCCGCCCCGATGCTCCGCGCATTGGGGCGGTTCTGTTTTATCCCGCGTTTTCCACATCACCAATTTGACATAATTTTTCTCAAGACCGCCCCATCCAAGCCCTCCGATAGCCCAACACACCCACTATCCCCCGTCCCAAGCCGCCGTTTTCCCAAACGCGCGGCGCAGTTGTTTTTTATGATCACCTTTTTGAATTTCCCTTAACGCGAGCAGGACAAATGGCAGTAATCAATGAAGTGAATGATACCGACATCTATATGAATGTCGGAGATACCTATAATGGCGGCGTCGCAGGCAGCGACACGCGCGATGTGATGATCTTCAACGGGCTTCAGGCCGGAAACACCTACACCGTTTCCATCGATCTGACTTCGATCGCAGATACCGTCGAAGTCGGCATTCTCAATCTCTACGCGCAAGGCACCCGATATTTCATCATCAACGGCGTTCTTGCCCCCGCCAGCGTGCCCGATGCCGGCTTCGCCACCTTCTCGCCCGGCGAGTTGGTCGGCACGACGCTGACGTTCAACATCACCGTCGTTCAGCAACAGCTGATGGGCCTTGAGTTCAACGTCCACAACGGCGGCGCCACCAACTACTCGATTTCGCTCTCGAATTATGTCGCGCCCCCCGCCATCACCGAAGGCGCGGATGTCATCCTCGGCGACAGCGATGCCAATTTGATTGATGCGCTTGGCGGCGATGATGTCGTCAATGGCGCCGAAGGCAATGACACGGTGAACGGTGGCGCAGGCAATGACACCCTCACAGGCGGCGCAGGCGCCGACCTTTTCGTCATCGATTTCGAAAATGGCGCAGATGTCATCACCGATTTCACACCGCGCGAAGACAAGATCGACCTCAAGGCCTATGGCGTATCCGCCCTCGAAAGCCTGACCCTGACCGATACGCCCGATGGCGTGCTCATCGACCTCGGCACCGGAAATTCGATCACCCTCTCCGGCCTGACCATCGCCGATCTCGCCACTTCCGATTTCGATTTGCTGCCCAATCTCGTCACCGGAACCGCAGGCGACGACAAGGTCATCGGCCTGAGCGGCGTCGACATTGTCACTGGCGGCGATGGTGACGATGACGTCGACGGTCACGACGGCAATGACAGTCTGGATGGCGGCGAAGGCCGCGACAAACTCGTCGGCGGTTCCGGCGACGACACGATCATCGGCGGCAATGGCAATGACCTGCTCTTTGGCGGCGATGACAATGACCTGATCTACGGTGGCGCCAGCAACGACCGCCTCTTCGGCGACGCAGGCGATGACCGCCTCTTTGGCGACGCCGGGAACGACAAGCTCGACGGTGGCCAAGGCGACGACCAAATCAGCGGCGGCGCAGGCAAAGACGCGCTCACAGGCGGCGAAGGTGCCGATGTCTTCCTCTTCGAAGTCGGCTCTGGCAAAGACACGATCACCGATTTCGAAGACGGGTTCGACCAGATCGACCTCTCCGGCCTTGCCGCCATGGGCATCACCGAATTCGGCCAATTTGGCGTCTCCCAACAAGGGCTGAACACGATGATCTCCTTCAACGGCGCCAATAACGTGCTCTTGCTCGATGTCGACGCCGCTCAAATCGACGCGTCCGACTTCCTGTTCTGACGCCCTCACATACAAAAGCCCCGCCGGATCACTCTGGCGGGGCCTGACCTTTCTTTGCAGCAGGGGCTTTGCCCTGCCTGCCTTCAATGCACCTTGGCGTCGGCGGGTTTGGGGCGGTTCGTCGCCGCGACGCGCGTGCCAATCAGCAAACCTTCTGGCCCTGCCGTGACTGGCACTGCCTCTCCATCTTTCACCTCACCCCCAAGGATCATCTCCGCCAAGGGGTCTTGCAGGCTCCGCTGGATCACCCGCTTCAAGGGCCGCGCTCCAAAGACGGGGTCGTACCCCTCCTCTGCCAACCACGCCTTTGCGCCCGCATCCAGCGTCAAGGCGATCTTGCGCGCGCCCAACCGCTTGAGCAAACGGGCCATCTGGATCTCCACGATCCCGCCCATATCGCCCCGGCCCAGTCGATCAAAAACGATGATCTCATCCAGACGGTTGAGGAATTCAGGGCGGAAATGCCCACGCACGGCTTCCATCACCTCTGCCTTGGCCTCGCCTACATCGGCCCCGTCAGGCAAATGGCTCAATGCCTGCGCGCCCAGGTTCGACGTGAGGATAATCAGCGTTTGCTTGAAATCCACTGTCCGGCCCTGACCATCGGTCAACACCCCGTCATCAAGCACCTGCAACAGCACGTTGAAGACATCTGGATGCGCCTTCTCGACCTCGTCAAACAGCACAACCTGATAGGGCCGCCGCCGCACGGCTTCGGTCAGCACACCGCCCTCGTCATAGCCCACATAGCCGGGAGGCGCGCCGATCAGCCGCGAAACCGAGTGCTTTTCCATGAACTCCGACATATCGATACGCACCATGGCGTTGTCATCGTCAAACAGGAATTCCGCCACCGCCTTGGTCAGCTCGGTCTTGCCCACACCTGTTGGCCCAAGGAATAGGAACGACCCCAAAGGCCGCCCTTCATCATTCAGCCCCGCACGCGCACGCCGCACCGCATTGGCCACGGCCTTCACCGCCGCATTTTGGCCGATCACCCGCTTGTGCAGGCCCTCTTCCATCCGCAACAGCTTCTCGCGCTCGCCTTCCAACATCTTCGATGTCGGAATTCCCGTCCAGCGCTCGACCACTTCTGCAATCTGCTCCGGGCGCACAGCCTCCGAGACCATCCGGGCCTCCTCCACGCTTTCCGCATCCCCCAATTGGCGCTCCAATCCGGGGATCGTGCCATATTGCAACTCACCCGCGCGGGCAAAATTACCCTCACGCTTGGCAATCTCCAACTCCGCCCGCGCCCGGTCCAACTGTTCTTTCACATCGCGCGCAGACGCCATCTTGTCGCGCTCTGCTTGCCAGCTTGCCGTCATCGCTCTGGATTTCTCCTGCAACTCCGCCAATTCGCGCTCAAGCGTCTCCAACCGATCCTTCGACGCGGTGTCCGTCTCTTTCTTCAGCGCTTCGGACTCGATCTGCAACTGTAGGATCTGGCGGTCCAGCGCGTCCAATTCCTCGGGTTTGCTGTCCACTTCCATCCGCAACCGCGACGCCGCCTCATCCATCAGGTCAATCGCCTTGTCGGGCAAGAACCGATCCGTGATGTAGCGATGCGAAAGGGTTGCCGCCGCCACCAAGGCGCTGTCGGAAATCCGCACCCCGTGGTGCAACTCGTATTTCTCCTTGATACCGCGCAGGATGGAAATCGTATCCTCCACTGTCGGTTCTTCCACCAAAACGGGCTGGAACCGCCGCGCCAATGCGGCATCCTTCTCTACATATTTGCGGTATTCATCCAGCGTCGTGGCGCCAACGCAATGCAATTCACCCCGCGCCAAAGCAGGCTTGATCAGGTTGGCCGCATCCATTGCACCATCGGTCTTGCCCGCACCCACCAGCGTATGCATCTCGTCGATAAACAAGATCACTTCGCCCGCCGCCGCTTCGATCTCTTTCAAGATCGCCTTCAGCCGCTCCTCAAATTCACCGCGATACTTGGCTCCCGCAATGAGCGCGCCCATATCGAGCGCCAAGAGCTTCTTGTCGCGCAGGCTTTCGGGCACATCGCCATTGATAATCCGCAGCGCCAAACCTTCCGCAATCGCTGTCTTGCCCACGCCCGGCTCGCCAATCAACACCGGGTTATTCTTGGTGCGCCGCGACAAGACTTGCATCGAGCGCCGAATTTCCTCGTCGCGCCCAATGATCGGGTCAATTTTGCCCGCCCGCGCCGCTTCCGTCAGATCGCGCGCATATTTATTGAGCGCCTCATACCCGTCTTCGGCCGACGCACTGTCCGCCGTGCGCCCCTTGCGAATGTCATTGATCGCGGCATTCAGCCCTTGCGCCGTCACTTTTCCCGCATCCAAAGCATCCTTTGCCTTGGATTTGACCATGGCCAGCGCCATCAATATCCGCTCGACAGGCACAAAACTATCGCCGGATTTCTTGGCCAAAGCCTCAGCCTCGCCCAGCACTTTGGCGGTCAGATTGTCCAAATAGGTCTGCCCGGCATCGCCCGACACCTTGGCCTGACGGTCAACCTCCCGGTCAACAGCCTCCCGCACTGCGGCGGCATCCCCTCCCGCGCGGCCAATTAAATTCGCCGCCAACCCTTCGGGGTCATCCATCAAGGCTTTCAAGAGATGCTCAGGCACAAGGCGCTGATGGCCTTCCCGCATCGCAATCGTTTGGGCCGCCTGCACAAAGCCGCGCGCCCGTTCCGTGAACTTCGACAAGTCCATGGCACTCTCCTTCTGTTAGCACCCGGGTCTCGTGCGCCCGCCCTTGCGGCACGCCCCATGTCCGGGCCTCCCTCATGATGTGGTCGCCCCTTGGCCGCTCTTCAAGGCCCCTTTTTTATCAAAACCTAACCAAAAGAGCGAAACCAATCCGCCTGCCTGCTACAATACGGCCACCAGCCTTCGTTAGGATGCTCTCCGAACGGGCGGGCCAAAAAATGAATATCCTCTCTGCGGGCAAAAGGTTGCTGCGCCGTAATCATGCAGCGACACTGCGTTACGTCTCCCCGATGCTGCTTTCAGCAGACATGAAAACCCTGCATGCCGACGTTACCCTTGAACTGTACGGCCAGTTCAAAACCTTTGCGGTTACGCTGCCCGCGCATATTTCTGGCGAGCGCTGGCATATGCGCCGCCTCTTTGCAGAAGCCGCAGTCGATCTCTTGCGTGCACTCCCCGAAATGCAGGCGTCCTCGCACAAGATCACCCTCAAAATCCCCGATGATCCATCGCTTGACGCTTCCCCCCCTGACTGTCACAACCGCCCCGTTTGCCAGCCAGAGGAAACCGCTATGCCCACCGATGACCGCCTGATCGTTGCCCTCGACGTGCCAAATGCCGTCGCCGGGCTGGAATTGGCCGAAAAGCTGGGTGACAGCGTCGGCTTTTACAAAATCGGCCTTGGCATGCTTACGGGGGGCGGGCTTGGTCTGGCCAATGAACTCAAGCAAGAGCATGGCAAACGTATCTTCCTTGATATGAAACTCTTCGACATCGGCGCCACTGTCGAAGCCGCCGTGCGCGGCCTGTCGCAATTCGACCTCGACTTCCTCACAGTGCACGGCGACCCCCATGTCGTGCGTGCAGCCAAGGAAGGCACCGCAGGCAAGCCGATGAAAATTCTCGCCGTGACTGTGCTCACATCTTTAGACCGCGCCGATCTCGACGCAGCCCTGATCAAGCCCGGCTCCGTGCAAGACATCGTGCTCGAACGCGCGTCCCAAGCCTTGGACGCTGGGGCCGACGGCCTCATCGCCTCGCCACAAGAAGCCGCGCTCATCCGTGCACTTCCCCAAGCCAAGGGCCGTTTGATCGTGACACCGGGCGTGCGCCCTGCCGGGGCGGATTTGGGCGATCAAAAACGCATTGCCACACCAGCCGCCGCCATTGCCGACGGCGCCGATCACATCGTCGTTGGCCGCCCGATCTGGAAAGCAACCGACCCCCGCGCCGCCGCGCAGGCGATCCTCGCCGAACTCAGCAAGTCGGCATGAAAAAGGCGGGCCACCAAGCCCGCCTCTTCAACATTGCCTTGAAACCGGGTCTCAGCCTGCGGTTTTCAAATCTGCGATCAGCCCATCGATATCGCCGCGCCGCCGATCCAACATCGCTCCGATCTCGGTGCGCTCCGTCAAAAGCATGTTGATGCCTTCGATGAACATGTTGAAAAACAGCGGCGAGCCCGCCTTGTCCGAAACAAGAAACGTCACATCGAAAGGGGCCTGCCCACGCAGCTTCGCCAAGGTTTTCACCTCGATGAAACTCTTGACAGGCTTTGCCCCCTGCACTTCGATCTGCCCGCCAATAAATTCGCGAAAGCGCTTGCCGTATTTCACCGAAATATAGCGCGTGAATTCTTTGGTGAAGCGGCTCATTTGGGCCGCGCTGGCCCCGCGGGCATCTGCCCCCAAAGCATAGCGCGCAATGGTCGGCACATCGGCGTACCGATTGAAAATGCGCTCGAAATCACCATACATCGATGCTTCAGATTTTCCCGAAGCGATGACTTGGTTGATATCAGCCACCAGCCCATCCACCAGCGTTCTCGCGGCTCCCTCGCTCAATGCCAGCGCAGGCGCTGGCAGCACGGTTGCCGCCAAGCCCGTCAAAATCACAAAACGGCGTGTCACATCACTCTGCATAGGGGTCCTCATAGGGGTCGGTCACTGTTTCCGCATAGGGATCAGCATAGGCGCCTGATGCGGCATCTCCCAGCTCGAAGCGCCGACTTTGCAGGTAAATTAACCGTGTCTGCGCGTAGCTATCAGCGCTTTCATACAGCACGCTGTCGATTGTATCGCCAAATCTATCCCGCGTTCCCACGCGATCAAACACCCGCGCCACAGTTCCCGCATGTCTTTCTGGCGCCACAAGCACATAGCTCAAAGGATTGGTGAAAAGGTCCACAACCTTGCCCGCCGCATCACGCTGCGTCGATGGCCCCAATAGCGGCAACTCCAGATATGCACCCTCCGGCGCGCCCCATGCCGCCAGCGTTCCACCAAAATCGGCATCCGCCAGCTGCACACCACCAAGGTCTGCCGCCGGGTCAAACAGGCCCGCGATCCCAACAGTCGAGTTGATCACAAAGCGATAAAGATTGCTGCCAAAACCGGGAATATCGCCCTGCAACAGGTTGTTCACCATCACACTCGGCGTCGAAAGGTTGGTGGCCACATTGCCCACCACCGCTTGCAGATCATCGTTTGCAATCTTGCCATAGCCCTTGGACACAGGCCGCAGCAATGCCCGGTCCACACTGCGATTGAACTCATGCACCTTGCGGTTCCCGTCCTCATAGGGGTCATGGATCCCCCCACCAGCACCGGGGACAGAGCATCCCGCCACTGTGAGAGACAGCCCCATAGCTACGGCAAAGAACGTAGTTCGGCGTCCATATCGGGCGAAAAGCGTCAAAGTCATGATAAAGTCTCTATTGGGTCGTCATGTTTCAATGTCTTGCATCTAAAGCTTAGTGCGGAAAACCCCAAGGACAGGGGGGTGCACAACAATTACCTGTGGCAGAATGGCGACATCACAAGTTAAGGTGGTAAACTATAAAGAAAACAGCAACAAAAACAGAATAGTTTGCCTTTAACGCGCAGCGCCCCCTCATCTGTCGACAAAAAGTCGCATAGTGTTGAAGAGGCCACGCGCCAAAGGCATTAGCACCGGCATTGCGCCGCGACAGTATTTTGACGGAAACCCTTATGAGTAAC
>DOOI01000167.1:12653-20175 GCA_003512825.1 Paracoccaceae bacterium
AGAAACCCTTATGAGTAACTCTCAGTTCTTGGCAGGCCTGCGCGAATTGCGCGCAGCGCGCGGCGAAAGCAACGGCCTCTTCTGGGCCGTTGCCCTCTTTAGCGCCTTTTGCAACCTGCTCATGCTCACCGGGCCGCTTTACATGTTGCAGGTCTATGATCGTGTGCTCGGCTCCCGCGCTGTCGAAACCCTTGTTGGCCTCTCTCTCATTGTTATCTTTCTCTATGTGGTCATGGGCGTGCTCGACCATGTGCGTGGCCGGATCATGGCCCGCATCGCCGCGCGCTTTCAGTCGCGCATGGATCACCGCGTCTTCGAAGCCGTCATGCGAAAGGCCGCCGTGCGCCCGGACGAGTCCACCGCCTCCGGTCTGCGCGATCTCGAAGCGGTGCAGAAGTTTCTTGGCTCCCCCGCCTTCATGGCCTTCTTCGATGTGCCATGGACGCCACTTTTCCTGCTCGCCATCTTCATCTTTCATCCGTGGCTGGGCTGGATGGCCATCGCCGGCGGCCTAATCCTCGTCGCCATCACATGGTTCAATCAGCGGTCCACCCGCGATCCGCTGCTGCGGGCCGCAGGCGGCACCCTGCGCGCCGATGCCTTGGGCGACCAAATCCGCACCGAAGCCGAAATGGTCCAAGCCATGGGAATGCGTCACGCCACCTTCACCCGCTGGCAGCGCCTGCGCGAAGAGGCCCTGAGCCAGTCACTCACCGCCTCTGATCTCGGCGGCGGCTATTCCGCCCTGACCAAAACCTTCCGCCTGTTTCTGCAATCCGCCATGCTGGGTCTTGGCGCCTGGATCGTGTTGCGCGGCGAAATGACCCCCGGCGCCATGATCGCAGGCTCCATCCTCATGGGCCGCGCCCTTGCGCCGATCGAAATGCTCGTGGGCCAATGGGCGATTGTCCAGCGCGCCCACAAAGGGTGGAGCACCCTCGCGCAATTGCTCACCGAAGTGCCCCCCGAAGCGGCGCGCACCCCGCTCCCCAAACCCACCGCCAAACTCGACGTGCAAAACCTCACGGTTGTCGCCCCCGGCGAAAGTCAGGCCGCGCTCCGTATGCTCTCTTTCACCGTGGAACCCGGCCAAGCCATCGGCGTCATCGGCCCCTCAGGGGCAGGCAAGTCGTCACTGGCACGGGCAATCACTGGCGTTTGGCGGCCCGCAGGCGGCAAAATCCGCCTCGATGGGGCCGCTCTCGACCAATATGACCCCGCTGTGCTGGGGAGCCTTATTGGCTACTTGCCCCAACGCGTCCAACTCTTCGATGGCACCATCGCCGAAAACATTGCCCGCCTTGATCCCGAAATGGACCCGGCCGCCGTGGTAGATGCCGCGAAAAAGGCCGCAGCCCATGACATGATCCTCAAACTCCCCGATGGCTACGACACCCGCGTCACCGCCGCAGGCGGTCGCCTCTCCGGCGGTCAGATGCAACGGATCGGCCTTGCCCGGGCGATGTATCGCAACCCCCAAATCCTTGTCCTCGACGAGCCAAACTCAAATCTCGACAACGAAGGCTCCCAAGCGCTCAACCTCGCCATTCGCGCCCTCAAGGCAGATGGCCGCTCGGTGCTCATCATGGCACACCGCCCCGCAGCCATTCAGGAATGCGATACCTTACTCATGCTCGAAGGCGGCGCACGCGTGGCCTTCGGCACCAAAGATGAAGTCCTCAAGCAAGTGACCCGCAACGCCCAGCAAATCCTCACAACAACCGATGGCGGAGGCGTCAGATGAACGCATCCTTCTCCCCCAAACGCCCCCTCATCGCGGGCTTCATCACCCTCACCATACTCCTCGGCGGCTTCGGGCTTTGGTCCGTCGTCACAGAAATCTCCGGCGCCATCATCGCGCCCGGACGGATCGAAGTCGAACAAAACCGTCAAATCGTGCAGCACCCCGATGGCGGCGTTGTCGCGGAAATCCTCGTCACCGAAGGTGACCGCGTCGCCGCAGAGACCGTGCTCATCCGGCTGGACCCCACCCGCCTCACATCAGAGCGCGCCATCGTCGAGGGCCAGCTTTTCGAGCTGATGGCCCGCCGCGGTCGCCTTGATGCCGAGCGTGACGGCTTGCCGGCCCCCACCTATGACCCGCTCCTCCTTGAGGCCGCAGCCGCCAATCCAGAAGTCAAATCCCTGATGGACGGCCAGTCCCGCCTCATGGAAGCGCGCACCGCAACTGTCGTCCAACAAGTCGATCAGCTTCGCAAACGCACAGGTCAGATTAGCGCCCAGATCGACGGCATCACCGCCCAGCAAACTGCCCTCACCCGGCAACTGGCCTTGATCCGGAAAGAACTGGCCGATCAACAATCCCTCCTCGACAAAGGCCTCGCGCAATCGACCCGCGTCCTCGCTCTCGAACGCGAAGCCGCACGCCTCGAAGGCCAAGTCGGCGAATTGTCAGCCCAAAAGGCCCAAGCCGAGGGCCGGATTACCGAGATTGATATCGAAGTGCTGCGCCTCGACGCCGCCCGACGCGAAGATGCCATCACCCGCTTGCGCGACATCCAATTCCGCGAACTGGAACTGGCCGAACAGCGCCGCGCCCTGATCGAACAACTCTCCCGCCTCGACATCCGTGCTCCGGTCGAAGGCATCGTCTATGGCCTCACCATCTTCGGTGCCAAAGCCGTTGCCCGCCCCGCCGAGCCACTGGCCTATATCGTGCCACAAGATCGCCCGCTGGTGATCCGGGCCAATGTGCCCACGATCCACATCGACGAGGTCTATCCCGGCCAACCCGTCAACCTGCATTTCTCTGCCCTCAACCAGCGCACCACCCCCATCTTGATCGGTGACATCATCCAGATTTCTGCCGACGCTTTCAGCGATGAGCGGTCTGGCGCCTCTTTCTATCGGGTAGATATTGCTCTGAGCGAAGGCGAAGCAGCCAAATTGCCCGAAGGCACCGTGCTTATCCCCGGCATGCCTGTCGAAGCCTTTATTCGCACCGCAAATCGCACGCCAATGGGCTATCTGGTGAAACCCTTCACCGATTATCTGACCAAAGCGTTTCGCGAATAGCCCCTCAGCGCGGCACCACCACCCCCACAATCGGACCCATGGCAAAACCGGGGTCCGATCGTTCCAAAGCGGGCGCATGCAGCCGCGAAATGGACCCATCGAAATACAGCGCCTGTGGCACGCGCAAACCGTCGCGGAAATACCGGGCGAATTCGTAAAACGTCACGCTTTGATCTGAAATAACAAAGATCGCGCGCGCCCCGTCTGAACTCACCCCCACGCCATTGCGAATATAGCGCGACGTGCCATCGGGCAAAAATCGCGGATGCAACGCCCCCTCGATCACCAGCATCGGCCCTGATTGCGTCGCATAGCGGCACTCGGGCGGATTTGCGGCATAGGCGCGCGTCTCGATCACCGCCGCACGCCCCGGCCCAAAGCAAAAAATGCCATTGGGCAACATGCCAAAATTGCTGTCGCTTGGCCCCAGCACCAGCGCCTTGCTCTCGCGCCCGGCTTCTACATACAGCCCAACCGCCGAGCGGTCGGGGTGATACATCCCGGCATTGGTTCCAAAGGCCAACATCTTCCCGCTGGCCTCAAGCCCCCGATCCAATGCGGTGAAATGCCCCCAAGGCCGCCCGTCACCATCATTGAGAAAAAGCCGCAGATCATCCGCCGCCATATCCACATCGCAGCGCGTATAAGACAGCCCCTTAAAACTCTCCGTGCGGCACTCCAGCGCCTGCGCGGCTCCCGCAGCCCCTGCAAAAAATCCGCATAGCCAGACAAGCCGCCACATCGGGCTTAACTCTCGATGTCGCGCCGCACCGCGTCTTGCGACAGAAGGCGTCGGGTTTCATCCATCCGGTCCCAAGTCTCATCGATCAAGAACAGCAACTCGGGCGTATGCCGAATGCCCAACCCTGCGCCGACGTGCTTGCGAATCTCGCCCGCATGCCGCGCCAGCAAGCGCACCGCATCCTCTTTGCCCGCGCCACCCAGCGGCAGCACATAGGCCGTCGCCACCCGCAGATCCGCCGAAACCCTGACTTCGCCTACGGTAATGGACAGTTTATTGAGCTCCGGGTCGTGGATTTCGCCCCGCATCAACATATCCGATAACGTACGCCTGATCTGTTCGCCCACACGGAGCGCCCGATTACCGCCCGCTCCGGGGCCTGAGGAGAATTGCTTTGCCATATCCCGCAAATAGCCCCTGCGCTGCCCTTTGCCAAGCCGCCCCTTCGGCGCTATGCAGGGCCAAAGTGGAAAGGATGCAAAAATGAGCGACGGTTTGCCGGGGATTGTGGTCACAGGTGCATCGGGCCGGATGGGTCAAATGCTGGTGCGCGAGATTACCGCCTCCGATAAATGCCGCCTCGTCGGCTGCATCGAACGCCCCGGTCATGCTTGGGTCGGCCATGACATCGGCACAATGATCGGCGGTGCGCCCTTGGGCGTGCTGGTCTCCGATGATCCGCTCGACGCGTTCTCCCGCGCGCAAGGCGTGATCGATTTCACCTCCCCCGCTGCGACGGTCGCCTTTGCCGCCCTCGCCGCCCAAGCCCGCGCTGTGCATGTTATCGGCACCACCGGGCTCGAAGCCGATCACCTCAGCAAAATCGCCGCCGCCGCGCGTCATGCCACCATCGTGCGCGCGGGCAACATGAGCCTTGGCGTCAATCTTCTTGTGCAACTGACCAAACGTGTCGCAGCCGCGCTTGATGCCGATTGGGACATTGAAATCATCGAATCCCACCATAATCAAAAAGTCGACGCGCCCTCCGGCACCGCCCTCATGCTTGGCGAAGCCGCCGCCGAAGGCCGAGGCGTCACCCTTGAAAACGTGGCCGACCGGGGCCGCGATGGGATCACCGGAAAACGCCGTCCCGGTGACATCGGCTTTGCGGCAATTCGCGGGGGCGACATCGTCGGCGAACATGACGTGCTCTTTGCCGCGCCGGGCGAACGCATCATTTTGCGTCACCTCGCCACGGACCGCGCCATCTTTGCCCGAGGCGCGCTCAAAGCCGTTCTTTGGGGTCAGGGCCGCGCACCGGGCGAATATGACATGCTCGACGTCTTGGGCCTTTCGTCTGGCACCCTTGGTTAACCTGGAAAGGCCCCTTGGCACCCTCCAAGGGCCGCACCCTTCGCACAGGCGCCAAACCCACATCCGCGATCGACATACTCCACCCAGCCGAACAAAATACCCGTATGGAGTGATCCAATCGGCGAATCTTCACGTATAATTCACAAAATCCCGCGATGCTGATCCAATTCTGTCCCCTTGAAGTGAACGCTTGTCCAATGTCCAAAGCGCTTAAAATGCCCCTCTTTGCCACTGTCTTCGCGCTCTTTCCCTTGGCGACACTCGCAGACGGGTTCGTCCCCGTCAAAGATCGCGGCACCTTCTTGTCGTTGATCAAGGACCGCGACCTCACCCGCCTTGGCATCACCTTGCAAGTCTCCCAAGACGGTCAGATCACAGGCAAAGCACTTGGCCAATCCGTGCGCGGGGCATGGCGCTGGTCTAATGGCTTCTTCTGCCGCGATCTCGTCTGGGGCCGGCGTGATCTTGGGCCGAATTGCCAAATGGTCAAAGTGAACGGCAAGACCCTGCGCTTCATCTCTGACCAAGGCAAAGGCATGCACGCTGATCTGAGCCTCGATTAACCCTACCCATCTTCAAGAAAGCTGCGACAACCCCGCGCTTGGTAAACATATTCATTTTCTGGTATGCAGCTGTGAACACTCAACAGCCTGAAAGGCCTTTTGATGGATGCCCGCGCTCTTTCTTCGAAAATTTCCGTCGCCCCCCAGATCACTGCCGACGACGTCGCCAAGGCCAAAGCCGCAGGTTTCCGCGCGATAATCTGCAATCGCCCTGATGGCGAAGGTGCCGACCAACCCGCTTTTGCCGAAATCGCCGCCGCCGCAAAAAAGGCAGGTCTCGAAACGCGCTACCTTCCCATCGTTTCCGGCAAAGTCTCCGATGACGACGCCACGGATTTTGGCAAGGCTTTGATCGAATTGCCGGGCCCGGTGCTTGCCTATTGCCGCACGGGCACGCGCTCCGCCACCCTGTGGTCCTTGGCCATGGCAGGCGACAAGCCTCTGCCGGACATCCTCCAAGCCGCCAAAGGCGCGGGCTATGACATGGCAGGCGTCGTGCGCCGCATCGCCAATGGCGGCAAAACCCCGACCGACACAGGCGACGCCCAGTTTGACGTCGTCATCGTCGGCGGCGGAGCCGCAGGCATCTCCGTCGCCTCATCGCTCAAATCCCGCAAATCCGATCTCAACATCGCCATACTCGATCCGGCGGATATCCATTACTACCAACCCGGTTGGACGATGGTCGGCGCAGGCGTGTTCGATGCCGCCACCACCGCCCGCACCATGGGCTCCATCATTCCCCAAGGCGTGCATTGGATCAAATCCGCCGTCGCCGCCTTCGAGCCAGAAAATGACGCCGTCATCCTCGATGGGTGCCGCGTCGTGAAATACAAACGCCTCATCATCTGCCCCGGCCTCAAACTGAACTGGGCTGGCGTCGAGGGCCTCACCGAGACTCTGGGCAAGAACGGCGTCACCTCCAACTACCGCTACGACCTCGCGCCCTATACCTGGAAGCTGGTGCAGAACCTGAAGTCGGGGCGGGCGCTGTTCAGCCAGCCGCCGATGCCGATCAAGTGCGCTGGCGCGCCGCAGAAGGCGCTGTACCTCTCCTGCGACCACTGGCGACGCCACGGCCGCCAGGGCGCGATCAAGACCGACTTCTACAATGCCGGCGCGGTGCTGTTCGGGGTGCCCGACTACGTGCCGGCGCTGATGAAATACATCGAGCGCTACCAGGTGGGCCTGAACTTCGGCCACAACCTCACCGCCGTGGACGGGCCGCGACGGATCGCAACCTTCACCCGTAGCCTGGCCGACGGCAGCCGCGAGGTCGTGCAACGCGAGTTCGATTTCCTGCACGCGGTGCCGCCGCAGCGCGCACCGGACTTCATCAAGTCCAGCCCGCTGGCCGACGCCGCGGGCTGGGTCGACGTGGACCCTGGCAGCCTGCAGCACCGAAGGTATGCCAACGTCTTCGGCCTCGGCGACGCTGGCAACACACCCAATGCCAAGACCGCGGCGGCGGCACGCAAACAGGCGCCGGTGGTCGCGCACAACCTGCTCGCCGCGCTCAGGAACCAAGCTCTCGATGGTCGCTATGACGGTTACGGCTCCTGCCCGCTGACGGTGGAGCGCGGCAAGATCGTGCTGGCCGAGTTCCTCTACGGCGGCAAGCTGCAGCCCAGCTTCCCCAACTGGTTGCTCGACGGCCGCAAGCCCAGCCGCGCCGCCTGGCTGCTCAAGGAGCGCATCCTGCCGCCGCTGTACTGGCAGGGCATGCTCAAGGGCCGCGAGTGGATGGCGACACCGGAACTGGTGGGCTGATGGACGCGCAGGTCCTGGCTCTGCTGCTTGGCGCCCTGATCGGCCTGACGCTGGCGCTGACCGGCGCCGGCGGTGGCATCTTGGCGTTGCCACTGCT
>DOOI01000038.1:0-17852 GCA_003512825.1 Paracoccaceae bacterium
AGCGTCGATCAGGATCCATTTCTTCTCGATGTCTGCCGGAGTCGCAGAAAAGGTTTTCATCGTCGGAGTGCCCTTTGGTTCAGACAAAGCGCAGCACGTATTGCCGCGCCGAATTCGATTGCCGGGTTATACAAGCTGCAAAGGCACCGTCAAGCAAGTCAAACATCAATAAATTGTTTAATATCAGTATCTTAAAAAATAGGTATCATTATACCCCATGATTTTTCGGAAATCTCGCCTTTCGGGCTGCCGAAAATCTGTGCCTACCCCCCATCCCTGCTTCACAGTATCTAGGCTTTATCCGGCAAATCACCGCAATCCGCCCCTTTCGGCAATAAGTCTGTCCATTCCAACGCGCGTGGTGATGGATTTTGCCGTGACTGCTGTTTTTTCGTAAATCCGCAACGGACTGCGACGCTCTTTATCGATGGTAATCCTGATCAGCGCGCCGACATTGGCCTCAGCAAGCCACACACGGAGAAGAAAGGCACGCTTCCGTGCTGGCGTGACTGATCCCATCCGTGAGAACGCGTTGCGCCGAAGTTCACGTCGGCACTTTTATTTGCTTGGTGGGATCGCATAGGTCATGGAAGCCCGCGCCACTGGCTCTGCCACGCCTTCGGAAAACAACAACACATCGCCAACCGAGAGCAAGCGCCCCAGCTTCAAGATCCGAGTTTCCGCAATCAAATCTGTATTGGCTGCAGGTTTCCGCATGAAATCCATGGAAATATTTGTGGTCACGGCCAAAGATACAGGCCCAATCATCGCTAGCGTCGCCAAGTAAACCGCAACATCAGCCAGCGCAAACATTGAGGGGCCAGACACCGTACCACCGGGGCGCAAATGCCGCTCCTCCACCTTCAGCCGAACCCGAAGTCGCATCGGCGCAACTTCTTCCACAAGAAAATCCTTGTGCACCTGTGGAAACTCATGCTCCAAAAACGCGGTTAGATCTTCTGCAGTCATTACCAGCTTTGATTGGCTCACGTCTTTTCTCCCCTTCTCTTGGCGATTAGAGTTGTCGCCAAAGCGGAGGAACACAAGATGGCAATCTTAAAACGTCACGACACAGGCGCAGTCGCGCATTTAACGTTGAACATACCCGAAAAGCTCAATCCGCTGTCAGACGCGATGATTGCTGCGCTACAAAAAGAATTTGATACCCTGTCAAACGATCCAAACATCCGCTCTGTGATCCTCGCAGGTGCGGGCAAGGTCTTTTGTGCAGGCCATGACTTGCGCGAAATGCAAGCGGGCCGTCAGGCCGAGGATTCAGGGCGCGCCTATTTCAAGGACCTCTTCCAGCGCTGCGCCACAATGATGCAAACCATTCGGAAAATGCCTCAGCCAGTAATTGCCCAAGTTCATGGAATAGCAACCGCTGCTGGCTGCCAACTGGTCGCTTCCTGCGATCTCGCCGTTGCGGCTGAGGGCACTAAATTTGGAGTAAATGGCGTCAATATTGGCCTGTTTTGCTCTACGCCGATGGTTGCGCTCTCGCGCAACATCCCGCGAAAGCAAGCTTTTGAGATGCTCAGCACGGGCAGCTTCATCTCTGCCGAGCGCGCCGAGGCTTTGGGATTGATCAACCGCGTTGTTCCTGTTGATAAATTAGAGGCCGAAACCATGACCTTGGCCGAAACCATCGCAACCAAACTTGCGGCAGCCGTAAAAATTGGCAAATCCGCCTTTTACGATCAACTCGAGATGCCCTTAGACGCCGCCTATGCGTTTACGGGCGAGGTCATGGTTGAAAATATGCTGTGGCGCGACACCGACGAAGGTATCACAGCCTTCCTCGAAAAACGCGCGCCAGATTGGCAACAGCACTAACACCGCGCATATCGCTAATATAATTCTTTGCTTTGGCGTTTTACTCAGGGTCTGGTGGTGATATTCTTTCGCCCATACCCTCAGAGGAGAGTGGCTGCGTGAGGCCCATGGCCAAAGTTCTCAAGATCCTGCCCATGGTACTGGTGGCGGGTGGTGCGTGGGCCTCTGAACCTATGGCCCTCGCACACAATGCCTTTCCCGCGACAGAGATCGCATGGGTCACGTTGGGCAGAGACTTGTTTTATGATCCTATTCTCTCTGGTAACCAAAATATCGCCTGCGCGACCTGTCACCATCCCAGCCTCGCGTCTGGCGACGGAGTGTCGCTCGGTTTGGGTGAAGGGGCAACGGGATTGGGCCTTGCGCGCGCACCCATGGCTGCTCAAATGCCGCGTGCGCGCATCCCTCGCAATGCGCCAGCCCTATGGAACGTAGGCGCGTCTAAATATGTTACCTTTTTCCATGATGGCCGCGTCACCCTCGACAGTGAGGCGCCGCATGGCATCCGCATGCCTACGGGCCGCGCACTGCCGGCGCCGGTTTCATCCCCTTTGGCCGCGCAAGTAATATTGCCGCTGCTTTCCCCCGAAGAGATGGCTGGCGCACCCGGTGAAAATTCTATTGCCGACCGAGTGGCTGCCGAAGATATCACAAGCGATACAGGGGCTTGGGCCCTCATTACAGCGCGAGTGGCCGAAATCCCCAGCTATCATGATCGTTTTGAGCGCCTCACTGGGACTTCGCCGCAAATTACAGACCTCGCCGAGGCGCTTGCCGCATTCATCACGTTCGAGTTTCGCGCCGTGAACAGCCCTTGGGATAAGTTTCTTGCAGGTGAAACCGACGCCTTGTCGGTGGATGCACAACGCGGCGCCCTGCTCTTTTTCGGTGACGCGAAATGTAGCACGTGCCACTCGGGCGCACTTCAAACCAATCATGGGTTCCATGCCATCGGCATCCCCCAACTCGGCCCCGGCAAGGCAAAGGCAGCAGGCCTGCCCAGTTACGCCGACATTGGCCGCCAAGCGATTACGGGTAATGAAGAAGACCGATACCGCTTTCGCACCCCGTCCCTTCGGATGGTCAGTCTCACCGGACCCTATGGGCATTCTGGCGCCTATGGGAGCCTCGAGGCAGTCATTCGTCATCACAGTGACCCAATTCTCAGCTTGATGACCTATGACCGTCAGGAAGCCCTTTTACCAAAGGTGAATTTGGGCGATGATTGGGGCGCGATGGAGGATCAAGATGAATTGATCAACATTGCTGCGGCGATCGAGTTGCCTGCTCAGCCCCTTGATACAAAAAAAATTTCCGAACTGGTGGCCTTTCTTGAGGCGCTGACAGATACCCGCGCCGCCAAAGGCCGTTTGGGCGTGCCGTCGCAAGTGCCCTCTGGACTTGCGATCGACCGCTAGACCGCCCGCGTTTTCTGCCGTATCTGGCTCTCATGACACAAGAACTCCATATCATCGGCGGCGGCATGGCCGGGTCTGAAGCCGCTTGGCAAGCGGCCAATCGCGGCATCAAGGTCGTCATTCATGAAATGCGCCCCACCGTCGAAACTTTCGCGCACCGGACGGGCAAACTGGCCGAAATGGTGTGTTCAAACTCATTCCGCTCAGACGACCATGAGCAAAATGCCGTAGGGCTATTGCATTGGGAAATGCGCGCCGCGGGATCCGTTGTGATGGACGCCGCTTACAAACATCGCCTCCCCGCCGGGGGTGCCTTGGCGGTGGACCGAGAGCCCTTCTCGCAATCGGTCACAGATGCCTTGCTGGCGCATCCCAATATCACCGTGAGCGGCGAAGAAATCACTGAACTGCCCAGCTCCGGCCAATGGATCATCGCAACAGGCCCGCTGACGTCCGATGCATTAGGTCAGGCCATTGCGCGCGCTACAGGCAAGGAATCATTGGCGTTTTTCGACGCTATCGCGCCAATTGTTTATGCCGAAACCATCGACATGTCGGTGGCTTGGGAACAATCGCGTTACGACAAGGGCGAGACGGAGGCCGAGCAAAAGGCCTATATCAATTGCCCGATGACCAAAGAAGACTACGAGGCGTTCATCGACGCTTTGCTCTCGGCAGATAAAACCGAGTTCCATGAAGGAGAGACAGCGGGCTATTTCGACGGCTGCCTGCCTATTGAAGTCATGGCGGAGCGCGGGCGTGAAACCTTGCGCCATGGGCCGATGAAACCCGTTGGCCTGACCAATGTGCACAAACCAGATCAGAAGGCCTATGCCGTTGTGCAGCTGCGCCGCGACAATGCCCTTGGCACGCTCTACAATATCGTTGGGTTTCAAACAAAAATGAAATACGGCGCGCAAACCGCTGTTTTCAAAATGATTCCCGGCCTTCGTGACGCTAGCTTTGCTCGGCTGGGCGGCATTCATCGCAATACTTTCATCAATTCTCCAACTTTGCTCGACGAACAGATGCGGCTGAAATCTCATCCTCACATCCGTTTTGCTGGTCAGATCACCGGTGTTGAGGGCTATGTCGAAAGCGCCTCGATGGGGCTTTTGGCGGGTCGGCTGGCGGCTGCGGAGATGCTTGGGCAAACTCTGGATCCCGTGCCCCAAGACAGCGCCCATGGCGCCTTGGTGCATCACATCACAGGCGGCGCAGAGGCCAAAACCTTTCAGCCGATGAACGTGAATTTTGGTCTGTTCCGGCCTCTGGACGAGATTCTCAAAGGCGGGCGCAAGGGGCGCAAAGATCGCTACAAAGGCTACACAGACCGCGCAAAAGAGGCCTTCAATCAATGGCTTCAGAGCCAATCCTAACACGGTTTGCCCCCTCTCCAACCGGGCCCTTGCACCTGGGTCACGCCTATGCCGCATGGGTGGCGCATGATCTGGCGCAGGTGGCGGGGGGGCGGTTTTTGCTCCGCATTGAAGATATCGATCGGGGACGGTCGCGGGTGGAGTGGGAGCTGGCTCTTTTGAGCGAATTGCGCTGGTTGGGGATAGCGTGGGTAGAGCCCGTTTGGCGGCAGTCTGAGCGATTGGCTGCATATGACCAAGCCCTTGATACTTTGTGGAAAATGGGGCTGCTCTACCCTTGCTCGTGCAATAGGCGCGATATTTTGGCCGCGCTGGATGCGCCACAAGAAGGCGTGAGCATGGGGCCGGACGGCCCGGTCTATCCCGGCACTTGCCGCCATAAACCCAAGCCCAAAACCCGGCCGAGCGATGCGGTGCTGCGTCTTGATATGGCACAGGCCATGAAGGGGCTTGGGCCGCTGGAGTTTGTCGAGGACGCCCTTGCCGAAGCGCTTGGGGAAAATCGACTAGAGGTCGATCAACTTATTGAAAAGACAGGTGATATCGTCTTGTCGCGACGCGATATGGGCACCTCATATCACCTCTCGGTGGTGGTAGATGATGCCGCACAGGGCATTACTTTGGTCACGCGAGGCGCGGATTTATTTGACGCGACGCACAGTCACGTGGTGTTGCAAGCGCTGCTCGGGTTGCCAACGCCGCGCTATCATCATCACCGATTGATCCGCGACGCGGCAGGCAAGCGGCTGGCAAAGCGAGATGACGCACGCGCAATCGCAACATACCGCGAGGCCGGGCAAACGCCGGATGATTTGCGGGTGCTGGTGGGGCTGCCGCCGCGCAAAAGTTAACGGCGAAAACCTGCAAAATCCAATGTATGTTTCGCGTCTGGCTGGCGTCTGGTTTGCGTCATGACGTAGATCACCGCTGCCAAAAGGTTAACGCCCGCTGTGACAGCGGCCTTATTCGTGCATGGGTTGGAGAATTTCCACCTCTTCGCCTGCCTGAACACTGGTGTAAAAACACGAGCGTCGATTGGTATGGCAGGCCGGACCAACTTGTTCGATCAGCAGCAGCACGCAATCGCGATCACAATCGATCCGCATTTCCTTGAGGTGCTGGATATGGCCCGATGTCTCGCCCTTAATCCAGAACGCGGCACGCGAGCGGCTCCAATAGGTGACCCGGCCCGTGGCAAGCGTTTGCGCGACAGCTTGGGCATTCATCCAAGCCATCATCAACACATCCCCCGTCGCCACGTCCTGCGCTATGGCAGGGATCAAGCCATTTGCGTCATACTTTAATGTGTTTGGATCAAATCCCATGGCCAAACCCCTTTGCTAACCGCGCCGTGCCGCCCTATCTATAGGGCAACGAAGGGAAAGACCATGAGCGACACCGATCTCATCAAGCTCTACTCGGCGCGGATACTGGCCTTGGCGGCGGATATTCCGCATGCGGAACGGCTGACGGCCCCGCAAGCGACGGTGAAGAAACGCTCGCCGCTCTGTGGCTCGACCGTGACTGTGGATGTCGTTGTGGAAATGGGGCGGATCGTGGCGTTTGGTCAGGACGTCAAAGCCTGTGCACTTGGCCAAGCGGCAGCAGCGGTTGTGGGTGGTGCGGCGATCGGGCGAAGCCGGGCGGAAGTTGAGAGAGCGCGCGATCAATTGCGTGCCATGCTCAAAGAAGGCGCCCCTGCCCCGGATGCACCGTTTGAGGGCCTCGAAGTGTTGATCCCGGCGCGAGATTATAAGAACCGTCATGCGTCGATCTTGTTGGCGCTTGAAGCGACAGCGCAAGCGATGGCCGAAGCCGAAGCCCAAGGCAAACCACAGGCCGGCACCCAAGTCTAACACCCCAATCGCGCGCCGATTTATCGAGCGCAGCACGAAAAAAACGCCGCACACCGAGGACGGTGGCGGCGCAGAGTTAAAGAGGCATGCCGGGGACACCGGGGGGGGCGGGCCGTTATGGCAAACGGCACACCGGGAACAGGCAGGTCGATGGGCATCTGGGGAGATGCGCGCCCCATCCAGTCAGCAAGCGCTCAGGCAAAAAACTTACAAAACAGTCGGAAGATGCAGCGCGCCCATCAGCATAACCACCAAAGCGGCCACGCCTGCGAGGTCGGTCAGCAGCGTGTCTTGATTGCGACGAGCAATGGCGAGAATTTCGTTCAGCATCGTAATCTCCATCGTTCCTAGTTTGTTCTGTTGCTGATTTGTTCTCATATCTCGCGCGGCGTGTAAAGAACTTTTTAAGAACATTTAGAAAACGCTTAGCCAACATGAATCAGGCGGATCGCCTGATCTTGCTCCATCAGCCATAAAAGAATCCGCGCCGCGCGGCCTCGGGGGCTTTGCAAATCGGGATCATCTGCGAGAAGTTTGCGGGCATCTGACTGTGCTATTGCCATCAAGGCGGCTTGGCGTTCGAGATCGGCCAAACGAAAGCGCGGCAGGCCGGATTGCGCTGTGCCGATAAGATCGCCCGCGCCGCGCATTTCCAGATCGACCTCGGAGATGCGAAAGCCATCTTCGGTGTCGCGCAGCGTGGTCAGCCGCCGCTCGGCCCCGTCATTCAACGGCGCTTGATAGAGCAACAGGCAGGTGGAAGCCCCGGTGCCGCGACCGACGCGGCCGCGCAATTGGTGAAGCTGTGCCAAGCCGAAGATCTCTGCCCGCTCGATCACCATGATTGTCGCGTTGGGCACATTGACCCCGACCTCGATCACTGTTGTGGCCACCAAGACCTTGGTGCGGCCTGCGACGAAATCTGCCATGGCTGCATCTTTTTCAGCGGGGGGCATTTGGCCATGCACAAGCCCCACAACATTTTCGCCCAACTGCGCGCGCAGGCGTTGAAAGCGATCTTCGGCTGCCGTGAGGTCCATCACTTCGGATTCTTCCACCAAGGGACAGACCCAATAGGCCTGCCGCCCCTCTGCCACGGCGTATTCAAGCCGGGTGACAACCTCGGCGATGCGCTCGGTCGAAACAAGGACGGTGCGGATGGGTTGGCGGCCGGGCGGCTTTTCGTCGAGCACGGAAACATCCATATCGCCATATTGCACCAAGGCGAGGCTGCGGGGAATGGGGGTGGCCGTCATGACCAAAACATCGGCGCTGGCGCCCTTCTTGCCAAGCTCAAGCCGCTGGCGCACGCCGAAACGGTGCTGTTCATCGATGATGGCAAGGCGCAAATCGGCAAAGGCAACATCGGCTTGGAACACGGCATGCGTGCCCACGAGGATATGAATTTCGCCCGCTTCGAGTTGCGCGAGTTTGCGCCGCCGCTCGGCACCCTTGTCGCGCCCGGTGAGCAATTCAAGACGCACATCTGCAAGCGCGGCCAAGGGCTGAAGCCCTTCAAGGTGTTGGCGGGCAAGGATTTCGGTTGGGGCCATCATGACGCCCTGCCCGCCCGCCTCGACGGCATTGAGCAGCGCCATGAAGGCCACCAGCGTTTTGCCCGCACCGACATCACCTTGTAAAAGGCGGTTCATTCGTTGCGGCGCGGCCATATCGGCAAGGATTTCACCGATGGCGCGTGTCTGTGCTGCGGTGGGGCGATAAGGCAAAGCCGCCAGCACGCGGGCTTGGATTTTGCCATTGCCCCTTGTTTCACGCCCTTTGGTACGGCGCACCTTGGCGCGGGCCAGTGCCAGCGTGAGCTGATGCGCCATAAGCTCATCATAGGCCAAGCGTTCGCGTGCGGGCGCGGTCACCATCAGGTCATTATGCGAATTTGGGCTGTGAGCCTGACGCAAGGCGGCGTCCCAATCGGGCCAAGCTGCTTTGGATTTTTGGGCGGGATCAATCCATTCTGGCAATTGCGGCACCCGCTGAAGGGCTGATTGCACCGCTTTGGTCATGGTCTTGAGGCCCAAGCCATGGGTCAAGGGATAGACAGGCTCGAAAAGCGGGATTTCATGCGCTTCTTCTAGCCGCACCACATGATCAGGATGCACCATCTGCGCTATCCCGTCGAACAGCTCGACCCGGCCCGTCACGATGCGCTTTTGTCCCGTGGGATATAGTTTTTGCAGATAATCACCGCGGGCGTGAAAATGCAGAATTTGAAACGCCACCTGTGCGTCTTCGACAGTGATGCGGTAAGCCCCCGACTTGGTATGCGAGGGGCGATGCGCGCCGATCGTGACAGCCACTGTCAGCACTTGCGGCAGGTCCGCACCTTGGACGGTTTCGCGACGCACACGGTCTATCCCCGATTGCGGCAAGGTAAATACCAGATCGCGGGGTCGGGTGATGGCCAGCTGCTCAAGCAATTGGGTGCTTTTCGGACCAACGCCTTCAAGCGTCTCGACAGAGGCAAAAAGCGGAAAAAGCTCGGGTGGCCGACCACGCATTGCCCTATCCCCCGATCAACGCGAGCCAAGCGTCCTCGTCGATCACAGTGACCCCCAATTCTGCGGCTTTCTTGGCCTTGGAGCCCGCGCCCGGCCCAGCCACGAGAATATCGGTTTTTGCACTGACCGATCCGGCAACCTTGGCGCCCAGGCTTTCGGCGCGCGCCTTGGCTTCGGCTCGCGTCATCTTTTCCAACGATCCCGTAAAGACGACGATTTTTCCGGTCACCGGGCTGTCGGAGGCGGCTTGCCATGCGACCGGGGTCACCTCGATCAATTCCGCAACCAATGCATCTATGGCGCTGCGCTCGGCGGGATTTTGGAATGCGGCGGTCAGGCTGATCGCCATCGTCGCGCCCACGCCGTCAATGGATAACAAATCCTCCCATGCCGATGTGTCGGGCCGTGCATGCGTGACGACTTGTTCAAAGGCCTCCCAAGTGCCGAAATGGCGCGCCAGCGTCGTCGCCGCGACCTCGCCCACATGTCGGATGCCAAGCGCAAAGATCAAGCGATCCAGCGATATCCGACGACGCGCCTCGATAGCGGCGAAGAGCTTGGTTGTGGATGTGTCTCCAAAGCCTTCGCGATTTTTGAGCTTTTTCAATGGATTGCTGGCATCTCTTCGCGCAAGTGAAAAGATGTCTGCGGGGGTTTTGATCGGTAAATCCAGATCATCGAAGAAATACTCAACCTGTTTGGCACCCAAGCCCTCAATGTCAAATGCGCCACGGCTGACAAAATGACGGAGCCGTTCAATGCCTTGTGCGGGGCAAATTATGCCGCCGGAGCAGCGACGCGAGCTATCGCCCGGTTCGCGAATGGCAAGGCTGCCGCATTCGGGACATGTCTCGGGAAACTGGTAGGCGGTGCTTTCGGCGGCGCGGCGCGCGAGATCGACATCGGCGATTTTTGGGATCACATCACCGGCGCGGTAGACCTGCACCCAGTCACCAACACGGATGTCGCGGCCCTCGCGGATTTGATTGCCCTTTGAATCGCGCCCGGCGATGTAGTCTTCGTTGTGCAAGGTTGCATTTGAGACAACGACACCGCCAACCGTGACAGGCGTGAGGCGGGCAACCGGGCTGAGTGCCCCCGTGCGGCCAACTTGAATATCGATGGCCTCGAGCCGGGTCCACGCCAGTTCTGCGGGGAATTTATGCGCGATGGCCCAGCGTGGCGTCGTGGCGCGAAACCCAAGGCGGGCCTGCAGCGCAAGATCATCGAGCTTGTAGACCACCCCGTCGATATCATAGCCAAGCGTGGCGCGGCGCTGCTCAATCTCTTGATAATGCGCCATAATCTCTTGAGGCCCGGCGCAAAGCCGGGTGAGGGGATTTGTTTGAAACCCCAAGGCGCGCAACCGCGCGATGGCGCCCATTTGCGTATCGGCCAATGGGCCAGAGACCGCGCCCCAGGCATAGGCGAAAAACCGCAGCGGGCGGGCAGCCGTGATTTTGGCATCCAGCTGGCGCAAACTGCCTGCCGCGGCATTGCGGGGGTTGGCAAAGGTCTTGCCCCCTTTGGCGGATTGGCTGTCGTTGAGAGCGGCGAAATCGGCATGGCTCATATAGACCTCGCCGCGCACTTCGAGAATTTCCGGTGCATTGACGAGAGTGTGTGGAATATCCGCAATGGTGCGGGCGTTTTCCGTGACGTTCTCGCCCACCTCCCCGTCGCCACGTGTGGCGGCCTCTACCAGACGGCCAGCCTCGTAGCGCAGCGAAAGGGAAAGACCGTCGATTTTGGGCTCGGCGGTGTAGTGGAGCGGATCTTGCGCGGGATGATTTAGGTATTTGCGAATGAAATCATCAAACTCGCTGATATCTTCGGCAGAAAACGCATTGGCGAGCGACAGCATTCGCACGCGGTGCGTCACCTTGCCAAACCCATCGGCAACTGCTGCGCCGACTGTCTCGGAAGGGCTATCGGCGCGTTTTAGATGAGGAAAACGGGCTTCGATCTCGGCATTGCGGCGCTTGAGCGCATCATAGTCGGCGTCTGAAATGTCGGGGGCGTCTTCGGTGTGATAGAGGCGGTTGGCGCGGGCAAGCACAGTGGCAAGATGCGCCAACTCGGCCCGAGCAGCACTTTCCTCACCTGTGTCGACGGCAAGGCCCTTCGCCATACCGCTTTGCATTGCCTCGTCCGCCATCGTTGGCCCCTTCTTCCCGGTCACGCCCGAGAAGTGATAGGACCCTGTGACGCGCGGGTCCAGATCTTGCAGAGCAATCCCCGCGTTTGGGGCGAGATACCCCAGACCTTATCGCCGCTTGAAAGGTGCGTTCAGGCACCAACCGCGATGCGCCGGGTTTCCATCGTGGCAGGATGCGGGTCGCGCAGGACATAGCCCCGCCCCCAAACAGTTTCGATGTAATTCTCACCACCTGTTGCCTGTGCGAGTTTTTTGCGAAGCTTACAGATGAATACATCGATGATCTTGAGCTCTGGTTCATCCATTCCGCCATAGAGATGATTGAGGAACATCTCCTTGGTCAGCGTGGTGCCCTTCCGCAGCGACAGCAGTTCCAGCATTTGGTATTCTTTACCCGTCAGATGGACCGTTTTGCCGCCGACATCCACGGTTTTGGCGTCGAGATTGACGTTGATCATGCCGGTGCGGATGACGGATTGGGAATGCCCCTTGGAGCGGCGAATGATCGCGTGAATACGCGCCACCAATTCTTCGCGATGGAAGGGTTTGGTCAGATAATCATCGGCCCCATATCCAAAGCCCTTGATTTTATTCTCATTATCGTCAGCGCCTGAGAGGATGAGGATCGGCGTATCAATGCGGGCAACGCGTAATTGCCGCAGCACTTCATGGCCATTCATATCTGGCAAACCCAGATCGAGCAGGATCAGATCATAATCATATAGCTTGGCCAGATCGATCCCTTCCTCGCCCAAGTCCGTGGTATAGACATTGAGGTTGGCATGGGAGAGCATCAATTCAATGCTTTTGGACGTGGCAGGATCGTCTTCGACGAGCAGAACGCGCATGGCTTTTCTCCGGATAGCTTGGACATCTTAGCTTTGACGCAAAAAAGTTAACTACAAGTTAACCACGATAAATTTTTTATCTATTCTCGCTAAGGTTGTCTAGTGCATGACGGACAGTGGCGCGCAGCGCCTTTGGGCCACCCTGTGCGATTGCCTTGACCCAGCCATCGAATTCCTCGGCGGAAAGGCCATACCGCTCGAGCACTTCCTCGCGCGTGACCACGCCATAGGCCACCCCCCGCACGACCGCAGCCTTGCGCGAGGCGACCCAGCGTTCGGTGGTGACAGGCGGAAGATCGGAACGGGAAAACACCCGCCCGTCCGGCAGCGTCACGGCGCGCCGCCCCTCTACTTTTCTCAAAAACATCTCATTGCCCTTCTCAACGCAACTGTGTCGAGACCATGAGACCCAGAGGTTTAAGGAGAGGTGAAACCCGGCCTTGAGGATAGTTAGGATTTTCCTATATTCTGCCACATCTTGCAGGAGCAGCGCGATGGCACTCGATAAGTCTAATGAATTGAATTCTTTGGGATTTCCAAAGCCACCCTCGGAAACACGGGTGGTTGTTGCGATGTCTGGGGGAGTTGATTCGTCAGTGGTTGCCGCAATGTTGAAGGAAGAAGGCTATGACGTGGTCGGCGTCACGCTGCAACTTTACGACCATGGAGCGGCCTTGGCGAAGAAGGGTGCCTGCTGTGCCGGGCTAGACATTCATGACGCGCGCCGGGTCGCTGAAACGATGGGGTTTCCCCACTATGTGCTGGATTATGAGAACACCTTTCGCGAAGCGGTGATCGACGAATTTGCCGACAGCTACCTCGCGGGTGCGACGCCTGTGCCCTGTATTCGTTGCAATGAACGGGTGAAGTTCAAGGACTTGCTTGAAACCGCGAAAGACCTTGATGCCGATTGCATGGCAACGGGCCATTACATTCAGCGCAAGATGGGCGCGCTGGGGCCGGAATTGCATTGTGCAGCAGATGCGAACCGCGACCAAAGCTATTTTCTCTTCTCGACCACCCCCGAGCAACTTGATTATTTGCGATTCCCCTTGGGCCATTTGCCGACCAAAGGAGAGACCCGCGCGCTGGCGGCACGCTATGGGCTGGCGGTTGCCGACAAGCCCGACAGTCAAGATATTTGCTTTGTTCCCAACGGCAATTACGCAGCCGTCATCGAAAAGCTGCGTCCGGGTGCGGCGGAGCCGGGAGAGATCGTGCATGCGGATGGCACGGTCTTGGGCACACATCCCGGTGTGATCCGTTACACCATTGGACAGCGTCGCGGCTTGGGGATTTCCGGCCATGCCGACCCGCTGTTTGTGGTACGGCTTGATGTTGAGACGCGGCGAGTGATCGTGGGGCCGCGCGAATTGCTTGCCACCCGGTTGATTCCGATCCGCGAGATCAATTGGCTGGGCGATGCGGCCTTCGACAGTGCCAAGGAATGGCATATTTCGGTGAAAATCCGCTCGACGCGCCCGCCACAAGAAGCGATTTTACGGCCACTTTCGCCGACAACGGCGGAGATTGAGCTGTTTTCACCTGAAGAAGGCGTGAGCCCAGGGCAGGCTTGTGTATTTTATGAGACGGGTGCCAGCCGAGTTTTGGGCGGTGGCTGGATATACAAGGGCTGACTCAGGCGTCGAGACGGCTCAGCACCGCTTGTGCCGCCCGCAGGCCGGGCGCAAGCCCCCCTCGGCCAAGACGCGCCATCGTTGAGGCCATCGCAGCCTCTTGGCCTTCGGGATGGGCCAGCGTGTCGAGCAAAGCCTGACCAATGGGCGCGGGTTTGCAGGCTGGGCCGATAAACTCGGGAACAGTCCGGCTTTCAGCCACAAGATTGACCAAGGTGACAGTGTCGATTTTCAGCATCCTTGGAATGATCTGACGCGAGAGCCACGCCATGTCATAAGCAATGACCATCGGCGTTGCATTGGCGGCCAGTTCAAGGCTGACGGTGCCGGATGCGGCCAAGGCCACGTCTGCTGCGGCAAAACTTGCCCGTTTTTGCGCGAGATACGCTGCCAATTCACTTTGACGCGGATCAAGGATCAGCGGCGTCACGGGCCAATCCTGCGTAAGGTTTTGGACCAGATCTGTGACATTGCGCGTGGTGGGGATGACCACTTGCGCCGCGGGCTTTTGCGCCAAAACCGGGCGGAGCGCCGCGCCAAAAATCGGTGCGAGACGTGTGACTTCGCCCCGCCGCGAACCGGGCAAGGCAAGGATCAGCGGCGCGGCCGGATCATGGGCCGACGGCAGGCCAAGCGACGCGCGAAACGCCGCACGTTCCGCCGGGGTTGCCAAAGGCTCGGTCGTCACCGGATGGCCCACGAAATCGCAGGCCATGCCCGCGCGCTCCATATAGGGCGGTTCAAAGGGCAGCAGGGCGAGCACATGATCGATCACGCGCGCCATTTTTGCAGCCCGTCCCGGCCGCCATGCCCATACCGAGGGCGCCACGTAATGCACCGTGCGAATTGGGCATTTCGCCTTCACCAGCTTTGCCACGCGCAGACAAAAATCCGGGCTGTCGATGGTGATCAACACATCCGGCGCCACATGCACAACATCTGAGGCTGTTTCGCGAATGCGGCGTTTGAGGTCAAAATATTTGGGCAAGATCTCGGCCAAGCCCATGATCGACAGCTCTTCCATGGGAAAGAGGCTGGTCATGCCCTCGGCCTGCATCAACGGCCCCGCGACCCCATGAAATTGCAGGTCAGAGCGGATTTGGCGCAGGCCCGCCATCAAGGCCGCCCCAAGCCTGTCGCCCGAGGCCTCGCCGGCAATCAGATAAATCTTCATCGCCGCCCCCAGAGGAACAATCCCGCCGCGTCAAGCTGAGCCAGCAATTCGGCACGCTCCAGCGTAAAGACTTGGCCCGCTTGCAACACGATGCCAGACAGCCCGGCACGCACCGCCCCACGCGCGGTTTCTAAACCAATCGTGGGCAGATCGGCGCGCGTGTCTTGCCCCGGTTTAGGGCCTTTGTAGAGAATTCCGCCCTGCCCTGTCATCCGCTGCCCCGATGGTGCCGCGAGATCGGCCAGCATCGCATCGGTGCCACGCGCATCTTCGCGGGCAACAACCCGGCCTTGGCGGATCACACAGGCCTGACCTTGATCGCGCGCGCCCATTTCCGCCAGCGTTGCGCGCCCGAGATCAGCCAGCGCTTCATCGCCAGAGCGTGGTGCCGCTTGGGTGAGCACCGCTTCGGGCATCAAGAGATCGGGGCAGATTTCATGTGCCGCGCGCAGGGCAAAGCCCGCTTCTTCGAACAAGGCCATCACAATGCGGAGCGCGCCGTCATCGCCCAAGGCCAAGGCCTGCATCAATCGCGGCACCATAGGGCGTGTGGCCGCGTCAATCCGCGCTGCGTCAACTTGCGGACGGCCAATGGCACCCGCCATGCACAGCGTGCCGACACCGGCGCGATGCAGCTCGGCCAGAAAACTGCCAAGGGTTTCAAGGCGAAAGACCAAGGTGGGACGAAGGGTTTCAGGCGCGTTATCGGCCAAGGCCGCAATCAAGGGCGGGTTTCCAGAGATGCGTAGCGCCGCGTCCACCAGTTCGGGCAAGCGGCCCCGCCCTGCAATCAGCGCCACGCGATCCGTGTTGCCCGCGATCTGGCCCGTCATCGGTAAAATCACCCGCCAGGGGTGAGGAAGGAGCGATCGCTATCAGCGAGCACGAAATCCACAATCTGGCGCACATAATCGCTGTCGGTTTCAGTGCCGAGTTTGCGGGCGCGCTCCATAAAGGGGCCTTCGCCTTGCGCCAAAGCCTGAAATGCAGCCCGCAGGGCCGTGATGTCGCCACGCGGGACACCGCGCCGCTTGAGCCCCACCAGATTGAGCCCTTCCAGCTTGCCACGCGGGGCCTGAACAAGGCCGTAGGGGATCACGTCATTGGTGACCATCGTCAAAGCACCAATGATTGAGCCGCGCCCGATGCGGACGAATTGATGCACCCCCGACAAGCCGCCGACGATCACGTCATCTTCGATGATGCAATGACCGGCCACCGCCACGTGATTGACCAAAATCACCCGGTTGGCGATCATGACATCATGGGCCACATGACAGCCCGCCATGAAAAGATTGTCATGCTCAATCCGGGTCACGCCGCCGCCACCTTCGGTGCCGGGGTTCATCGTCACATGTTCGCGGATACGGTTACGATCCCCAATGACAAGCTTGGTCTCTTCGCCGGAGAATTTCTTGTCCTGCGGAATTTCGCCAATCACCGCGAAAGAGAATATCGTGTTATCCGCCCCCAGTTCGGTGTCGCCTGTCACGACCACATGGCTCTTGAGCACCGAGCCATCGCCGATTTTGACACTTGGGCCGATATGACAGAAGGGCCCGATCTGGACCCCCTGCCCCAATTCCGCACCCGGCTCGATGACCGCGGAAGGGTGGATCTGTGTTTGTGACACGTCAGGCCTCCTTCGGCAGGTCCATCATGGCGGTGAATTCGCATTCCGCCGCCATTTCGCCATCCACCGTCGCCACGCCTTTAAAGCGCCAAACCTTGGCACCAGCCTTGCCGCGCAAGGTGGTTACCTCCATCCGCAACTGATCGCCGGGCACCACTTTGCGGCGGAATTTCGCGGCATCAATGGCCATGAAATAGATCAGCATCTCTTTGTCTGCCAAGTCGAGCGCCACCCCCACCATCACCGCCGCAGTCTGTGCCATCGCTTCGATGATCGTCACGCCGGGCATGATGGGCGTGCCGGGGAAATGGCCCTGAAAATGCGGTTCATTCATCGAGACATTCTTGAGGCCGATCGCAGATTGGGTTCCGTCGATCTCGACCACGCGGTCCACCAGCAAGAACGGGTAGCGATGCGGCAGGATCCGTTGAATCAGTTGAATATCGGCGGTTTTCAACATCGGTGCGTCTGCGGCCATGGCTGTCCCTTTCGGTATCTCATTCGGGTCTGCGCCCGTGCTGAGATCAGCAGTAGCAACTCGCCCCAACAGGGGCAAGCGCAACGGGACTTACTCGCGCGAGGGCGACGGCGGCACAGGTGCGGTTTCGGGCGCGGTTTCGGGTGCGGCTTCAGGTGCGGTCTCTGGCGTCGGAAGAGGGGCTTGTGGCGAGGGCACAATGGTTCCCGCGCCAATCGCGGCATCAATCCGGCTGATGGCTGTCTCCGTGATGTCGATGGCCCGAGCCGAGAGGAAAACTTGGCGGCGATCCAGCACCACCGTTGCCCCCACCTCGATCATCAGCGCCTCCAGCACCCCCCCCGCGACACCCAGAAATTGGCCACGTTGCTCATCGGCCAATTGCTGAAGGCTGCGGGCTTTGGCGTTTTGCTCGGAGCGCACGCGCTGCACCTTGGTGTCGAACGCATCGGCCAGCGCCCGAAACGCCTCTGGGGTCATTGCGGAGCGGCGCGTGGTGAGATCTTGCTCTTCGGCTTGCAAATCGGCTTCGATCTGGCGGTTTTCCGCCTCAAGCGCCTGTCCGCTGACCTCGAGGTCGCGTGCAACCCGTTTGCCAAATGCACTCTGCACAAAAAGTGCTTCGCTATCGACAGTCAAAATAACCTGCGTGGTTTGCGCGATGACAGGCGTCATCATGGCAAGGCAAAGGGCCACAGCGCCTGCCGCAGCCCTTAATCCATGTGTCAGTGAGTTCTGCATCAGAACTTAGTGGAAATCGTGACGTTGAAAGTTTGCGCTTCGTCGAAGGCTTCTTTTCTCAACGGCTTGGCCCAGTTGAAACGCAATGGCCCCAAAGGCGTCGTCCAGAATACCGACGCGCCAATACTGTGGCGCAGGCTGAACCCATCATAAAGCGTGTTGGCATTGGTCTGGTCGA
>DOOI01000038.1:18117-21950 GCA_003512825.1 Paracoccaceae bacterium
GTTGGCATTGGTCTGGTCGAGCCCCCAAACCGAGCCCATATCGTAGAACAGGCCACCGGAAACGCCGTATTCTTCTGGCAATCCCAAGGGGAATTCCGCCTCAAACCGTGCCACGGCAAAGAATTTACCGCCCAAAGAATCGTTGGAAACCCCCGCCACAACCTCACGCGGGCCGATCCCGTCCGGGGTGAAGCCACGGATCAATTCAGATCCGATCTGGAAGCGATCCACCGAGCGCGATGAGCCTTTGGAATAGCTGAGAACCCCGCCCTCAACCGTGGCGCGCAGCGTGACTTCTTCGTTCAGCACTTTGGTCTGAGCGATGCCCTTGGCCGTAGACTTGATGTATTGGCTATCGCCGCCAAAGGCGATTTTTTGGCCAAACTCGAAGAGCATGATATTATTCGTATCCAGCCCGGTGCGGCGATTGTCGAAGGAATAGGTATATCCCAGACCCGCATTGGAAACCGACCCTCTGGCGATTTCTGCGGCAACCAAAGCCCCTGTCAGGGCGCCGGAATTGGTCATTTTTACTTGTTCGCCAAAAACATAGACCCCAAAGCGACCATTCTCGCTGATAGGGAAGGAAATCCCCGGCTGCAGGTTCACTTGCTGGGTGTTGAAGTTGGCGAAACTGTTGACGGACTCGCGATAGCCAACGTCGAGGTCAAATTCCACATCCCGGCCCAAAAGCGCAGGTTCGGTGAATTTCAAACCATAGACTTGGTTATCGGTTGCGCCGGAAATCGAAAGGTTGAGCTGTTGGCCACGGCCAAGGAAGTTTGTTTCGCGGAATTGGATCAGCAAGCCAAAGCCTGCGTTGGTGGAATAGGTGCCGCCAAACGACAGTGAGCCCGTGGTGGTTTCTTCGACTTCCACATCCACGATCACCTGACCGGGGGCGGAGCCTTCGCGCGCATTCACTTCGGCTTTCTCGAAATACCCAAGCGCGCGGATGCGTTCCGCCGCTTCGCGAATTTCGCGCGGATTGAAGGCATCGCCCTCGGACACGCGGAACTGGCGGCGCACCACCTGATCCAAGGTCGTGGTATTCCCTTCAATATCGATCCGCTCGACGAATACGCGATCACCTTTGACCAGCGCATATTCCACATCCAGCGTCAGATCGCGGTCATTGCGGGTGACGCGCGGCTCGACGCGCACAAAATCCAGCCCCTGCCGGATCGCCAGCGATTCCAGTCGCGCAATGTCATTTTCAACAAGGCTGGGCGAATAGACTTTGCCCGTGTGCACTTTCAATGCGTTCTGAAACAGCTCCACATCAACTTCGGCCAGGTCTGACGTCACAGGCGTGGCACCAAAGCGGAACTGTTGACCTTCTTCCACGTTGAACGTGATGAAATATCCGTCACGCTCCTCGGCGATCTCTGCATTGACCGAGAGCGTGCGGAAATCGACATAGCCGCGGCTCAGATAGAAATCGCGCAGCACTTGTTTGTCGAATTCGATGCGGTCTTCGATGAATGTGTCGCGCTTGATCAAGGCGCGAAGCAGGCCGGCCTGTTTGGTTTCCAGCACCCGGCGCAAGCGGCCGTCCGAATAGATGCGGTTGCCAACAAACCCCAGCCGTTCAATCTCGGCCAAGCCACCTTCAAACACTTCAAACACCAGATCGACACGATTGTCCGAGCGGCGGATGATTTTTGGTGTGACCCGCGCCGCGACCCGGCCCGAGGCATTATATTGATTGGCAATCTCTGCCGCGTCGCGCTCGGCTTGGTTAGGGCTGTAAACAAAGCGCTCCTTGGACTGCACAGTCGCAATCAAGGCGTCATCCTTGAGGCGGCGATTGCCCTCAATGGAGATGCGATTGATCGTCGGATATTCCTTGACCGTGATCACCAGCGTGCCGCCACGTGGTTCGATTTCCACGCTTTCAAACAGGCCCGAGGCCACAATTTTCTGATAGGCGTCGTTCAATTGGCCCGGCGTGATGCTCTCGCCACGGGCGATTCCCGCATAGCCCAGGATCGCCCCCTGCTCGACGCGCTGGTTTCCTTCGATTTTAACCGTATCGAAGCGGAAGTTTTGGGCTTCGACAGACAGGGGCGCAGCAACAATTGCCGTTGAAAGCAAAAGGAAAAGTGCTGCTCCACCGCGGCGGAGAGGCTTGCGCCGATCGGCGCGAGCGCTGGCAGGCGCTCGATGTTCGAAGTGCATTTTCCCAATCCCAAGCAGAAATCTATCCCCACAGGGATTACTCCGCACAAGCGGGCTTGTCAAAACGCCAAACGCCCGCAGCGTGAAATCTGCGGGCGTCTGTTGTGGCTCAGCCGCGATACGGCACAAGCAGAAGGGTCTGCGTCAGACCAAGCTCACCCAAGACACAAGGGCCAAAGTGAGTGCGATCGTGCCGACAAACAAAAAACGATCGACATTCAACGTCACCAAAAGCCCAAGGCCGCGCACACCATGTTGAAGGGTCTGCATCTGTTTTCCTTCCGTTTCTTCTCTCTCGAAACTGGAATTACACACAGATTGCGGCCAAATTTTGGCAATCGGCACAAATGGTTAATTTTCCACCCCTTCGGATTGGTTTTGTTGATTGGTTATGGGCAGAAAATATCGTTGAAGAGCGCGAAAAGCATCATCGACAAGATCAGGGTCAGGCCCAAGGTCATCAATATCTGAAGCGCCCGCTCGCCCGGCGCGCGCCCGGTGACTGCTTCATAAGCGTAAAACACCAGATGACCGCCATCCAGCACAGGCACCGGGAAAAGATTTAAAAGCCCAACCGCAGCCGAAAGCACCCCGATGAAATAGATGAAGTTTGTGGGCCCCTGCGCCGCCATCTGGCCGGAAACCTCGGCAATTCCCAAGGGACCAGACATATTGCACGAGGAAATCGCCCCCGTCACCATATGCCATAGCCCAGAAACCGAGCCGCGCATGATCTCCCATGTGCCCGCCACACCGGCCATCAACGCCTGCCGGGGCTAGGCCCAATCCGCCGCCGGGGTGAACACCATCCCCCCCATGATGCCAATGCGCCAAGAGGTGCGGAACCCGCCCCCGGCTTGGGGCTCATCCACCCGCTTTGGCACAAGGGCAAATTCCATCTCTGCCCCGTCACGCCAGACCGTCAGCAGCAAGGGCCGCCCCTCGGCGCGCTCTACGGCCTCTTTCAACTCGGCAAAAGACGCAATCGCCCCCCCGTCAATCGCAGTGATCACATCGCCCGGCTTCATCTCGATCGCCACTGCGGCAGATTGCGGGGAGAGCTGATGCACCAAAGGCGGCATGGGATACGGGCCTGTCACGGCGATTTCCGCCCCATCGCGCCGCACGGTCCACGGCAGCGTCGTGATGCGCGGCAAATCAGCAATCAACTTGTTAAAGGCGGGATCATGATAATCGGGCAGCGCCACCCCGTTGATAGCCACCACCTCATCGCCTGCCCGCAGGTCATGGACCGTAGGAATTGCCGCCATCTCGCCCACCGTCAACGGCACGCGCACGCTGCCTTGGCTCATCGCGATGGCACTGAAAATCCCAATGGACAGCACGAAATTAAAGATCGGACCCGCAGCCACCGTTGCCGTACGCGCCCAAAGCGGCGCGCCTAGCATCGTGCGACGGCGGTCTGCCGCCGTCATGCCCGCAACGGCCTCGCCATCGGGCGCGCTGGCGGCATTGGCATCGCCCAAAAATTTCACGTAGCCGCCAAAAGGCAGCAGCGCGATTTGCCATTTGGTGCCGCGCCCGTCCATCCGCGACCAAAGCACCGGGCCAAACCCGAGTGAAAACACTTCTGCATGAATGCCCGACCAGCGCCCGACAATGTAATGGCCATATTCATGGATCGCCACGAT
>DOOI01000038.1:22232-22468 GCA_003512825.1 Paracoccaceae bacterium
GCCATATTCATGGATCGCCACGATCACCGACAGGGCGATCACAAAAGCGATAATCGTCCACAAAACCCCACCAAACGCGGGCAAAAGTGCCAAAATATCCAAGTCTACATCCGTTCTTTTATCTGGCCGCTGTCAACGTCAGGCAGCGCTGTGATGCGCGCGCAGATCATCGGCATGTCTGCGTGCAAGGTGGTCCACTGCTTGCACGTTATCAAGGGTGATCGGGGCCGAAAGAA
>DOOI01000140.1:0-1486 GCA_003512825.1 Paracoccaceae bacterium
GCCTCTTCATCCTTGTTGATCGCAACGATCACTTTAGAATCCTTCATGCCGGCCAAATGTTGAATGGCACCAGAAATGCCAACGGCAACATAGAGATCCGGTGCCACAACCTTACCGGTTTGACCCACTTGCCAGTCATTTGGAGCATAGCCCGAATCGACCGCAGCACGGGAGGCGCCCACTGCGGCGCTCAATGTGTCGGCCAGATCTTCGATGATTTTGAAATCTTCTTGTGAGCCAACGCCACGACCACCCGAGACAACTACCCCTGCGGAGGTGAGCTCAGGACGGTCGCTTTCGGCCACCTTGTCTTCCACCCAAGAGGAAAGACCGGGATCGCCAGCCGCATCTATGCTGGTGACCGAGGCTGAGCCGCCTTCACCAGTGGCATCGAAGGTCGATGTGCGGATTGTCGCGACTTTCGTGGCATCGGTGGATTTGACCGTTTGGATCGCATTGCCCGCATAGATGGGTCGCTCGAATGTGTCTGCGTCAATAACCGCTGTCACTTCGGAAATGACCATAACATCCAATAGAGCCGCCACGCGCGGCAGAATGTTCTTAGATGCCGAGGTGGAAGGTGCGACGATGTGGCTGTAATCACCAGCCAGTGATACGATCAAAGCGGCAACAGGCTCGGCAAGGTCATGGCCATAGGCGTCATTCTGCGCGCAAAGCACTTTAGACACGCCGTCAAGCTTCGCAGCCGCTTCAGCGGCAGAGGAGCAGCCAGATCCGACGCAGAGCACCGTCACTTCGCCGATTTGCTTTGCAGCGGTCAGCGCTTTTGAGGTTGAGTCAACGGCCAATTCGCCGCCATTCACTTCAGCAATCAGGAGTACAGCCATTATACAGCCCCCACTTCTTTAAGTTTCTCGACCAGCTCATCGACCGATCCCACGGTGATACCCGCCGCTCTCGCTTCAGGTTCTCCGGTCGAGACGATGGTCAGGCGCGGCGCAATATCTACGCCAAGATCTGCGGGTGTCTTCTCATCCATCGGCTTCTTTTTCGCCTTCATAATGTTCGGCAATGAGGCGTAGCGTGGTTCATTGAGGCGCAGGTCTACGGTGACAATGGTCGGCATAGAGACTTTGATCGTCTGCAAGCCGCCGTCCACTTCACGGGTGACCAAAGCGCTGTCACCTTGGATATCGAGTTCGGACGCGAAAGTGGCCTGTGACCAACCGGTCAGCGCCGCGAGCATTTGGCCCGTGGCATTCATATCATTGTCGATGGCCTGTTTGCCGGCCAGAACAATGCCGGGCTGCTCTTCATCAATGACAGCCTTCAGGATTTTGGCAACTGCGAGAGGCTCAATATCAGTTTGCACATCGTCGGTTGCGACCACCAAGATGGCACGATCCGCGCCCATGGCCAGCGCCGTGCGCAGCGTTTCTTGGTTTTGTTTCACACCGATAGAAACCGCAACCACCTCGTCGGCTTGCCCGGCCTCTTTTAAGCGGATCGCTTGTTCAACAGCAAT
>DOOI01000140.1:1820-4147 GCA_003512825.1 Paracoccaceae bacterium
ATCGACGCCGCTGCCATCCGCTTTCACACGGACTTTCACGTTATAATCGATTACACGTTTGACCGGCACTAAGACCTTCATGGTGTATATCTCCGTACATGGGCGAGCCGCAGGCGACTCTCAGTTCACAGTTGTCGCAGTGTTACCTGCGTTTTTCTTTGGGAAACAGGGGAAAATCGACATTTCGGCGCATTGCCGCGGCCAAATCGTGATTGGATCTGTGCAAAGTGTGACACGCGGTCATGCTAAAGCCTTATCGATTGGCTCCGGGAACCCAAAGAATATCGGCGCGCCCATCGTCATTTGCGATGCGCCCGGCGACGAAAAACCAATCAGACAGGCGGTTGAGATATTGCAAGGCAGCGGCATTGATCGCCTCTTGCCCGGCCAATTCCACAGTCATCCGTTCTGCGCGGCGTGAGACGGTCCGGCAAAGGTGCAGCTGTGCTGCGAGCGCTGAGCCACCAGGAAGAATGAAAGAGCGCAGCGGCTCCAGAGCGTCATTCATCGCGTCGATTTCTGCCTCCAGGCGCGCCACCTGTGCCTCGCTCATGCGCAGGGGCTGATATTCTGCTTGAGCGTCTTTTTCCATATCTGGCCGGCACAGATCTGCGCCAAGATCGAAGAGGTCGTTTTGTATGGCCGCCAATTGCGCGTCCAGCTCACCCGTTGAATATTGCCGTGCCAGCCCAACCGTGGCGTTGGTTTCGTCAACGGTGCCATAGGCGTTCACCCGCAAGGCATGTTTCTCAACGCGCGCTCCATTGCCAAGTGCAGTGGTGCCGGCATCTCCGGTTTTTGTGTAGATTTTATTGAGCACAACCATGGTTAGCCCTTTCCAAAGAAGACAGCGAGGAGAATCAAAACAACGGCCACGAATTGGGCGGCAATCCGGTATCGCATCAGACGGTTGGAATGTTTGCGGGCAAACTCGCCGCCCTTTGCAAAACTACCAATGCCCAAAGCCAATATGGCCAAAACCACAACGCAGGCGAGCGTGGCGATGATAAAAAGTGGATCGTTGCCCATGGAACACCTCCTGACGGTTAAGCTTCACTTAGGGGAATTTTTGGCAAAGACCAATCCCATGCGACATTACATCCGCACCAAAAGCCAATCGAGGGCGCGCGTCGGCAGGACGCGTCGCAAGAACCCCATGACATAGGTGGGTGTGGTGATATAGTAGCGCGGCTTCGGGTTGGCGCTGTGCAGAGCCTTCACAACCTTTGCTGTAACAGCCGAGGCAGGCAGCTCAAAGGTCTCTGGCTTCTCGGACGGGCTATAGAGCCGCTGGATCAACCCCTGCTCATATTGTGCCCGGCGGGGCGAGTTTTCCCAATCAATCCATTTTTCGAAATGTGGGATGGAATTTTCACGAATCTTTGTGTCAATGGGGCCAGGTTCAATCAGTATCACCTTGATCCCGGTGTCGCGCATCTCAATGCGCAGGGTGTCGGTCAATCCTTCGAGGGCGAATTTGGTTGAGTTATATGCGCCGCGAAAGCGCAGGGTGATAAAGCCCAAGACCGACGAACAATTGAGAATGCGCCCATGGCCTTGCGCCCGCATAATCGGCAGGACCTGCCGAATGACCTCATGATATCCAAAAACATTGGTTTCATAGATGGCGCGTAGGGCGTCGGTTTGTAAATCCTCTACGGCGCCGGGCACGGCAAAGGCCCCATTGTTGAACACCGCATCAAGCGTGCCGCCGGTTGCATGCTTTACTTGCTCAATCGTATCCCGAATAGAGTCGGCATCCGCGTGATCTAGACGCGGTGAGGTGAGACCCATAGCTTCAAGCCGGTCACAATCGGCTTGCTTTCGGCAACTGGCAAAGACTTTCCAGCCCATCGCATGGAGCGTTTCGGCGCAGTCTAAACCGATGCCCGAAGAGCACCCTGTGATCAGAATTGATTTTTGCATAAATGCCCCCGTGTGTTTCTGCGCCCACTTGCCTGAATTCCAACGGCTGGGTCAACGCCTTAATGCGGGTGGGCGGCCTCTGGGATGAGCGTTTTGATCGCGCGGAGAGATTTTCGCGCAGATCGCCATGGAGTAGGGCTGGACCTGCAAGTTTTCGGCAGATACACCCAACCCATGTCAGACCAAATCAACGATACCGCGCCAAATCCAAGTGAAATGACAGAACCGCTCCGCCGGGCCATTGGTGAGCGCTATCTGACCTATGCGCTCTCGACGATCATGCATCGCGCTCTGCCTGATGCGCGAGATGGTTTGAAACCGGTTCACCGCCGCATTCTCTATGCGATGCGCGAATTGAAGCTGAATGCCAACGGCGGATTTCGCAAATCTGCAAAAATTTC
>DOOI01000008.1:0-379 GCA_003512825.1 Paracoccaceae bacterium
CAGCAACCGAAGTTTCGGCATGTCCCGGTGGCGCTGTTGGACATCATCATCATGATGCTGGGGGTGGCTGGCCTGTTTAGCGCCGGGGCCCGTGCCAAGCGAGAGCTTGCGCGGATCGGGCGCTATTATGCCACCGAGTCGATGCTGGTTTTCGATGCAACGACTGCGCGCTATTCGGCGGACATGACCCCTGCTTTCGGAGAGACGCGGCTCAACGATTTCTATCAAGCTTTGGTGGCAGGGGAAACCGAGGTGGAGCTGGGGGAGCACGCGGTATTCTGAGCCAACAGACCGCAGGGACAGATCGGGCGCAAACGGCGCAGTCTTCAGGCAAAAATCGCGGCGCGCTCGGCCTCGGAGAGCAGGCTCCATTCGCCGG
>DOOI01000008.1:620-12603 GCA_003512825.1 Paracoccaceae bacterium
CGCGCTCGGCCTCTGAGAGCAGGCGCCATTCGCCGGGGTTCAGCGATGGAGGCAAGGAAAGACCGCCCAAGGTTTCGCGGTGCAGCGCCTCGACGTGATTTCCGGCAGCCGCGAACATGCGGCGGACTTGGTGATAGCGCCCCTCGGTAATGGTCAGCCGCGCTTGGGTCGGCGCGAGGACGGTGAGCTGCGCGGGCGCAAGAGGCTTGGTTTCGCCGTAGAGCATCAGTTCCCCCGAGGCAAAAAGCGCCGCTTCGTGCCCCATGAGCGGGCGGGCCAGCGTGGCAAGGTAGGTTTTCGCCACATGGCGTTTGGGGCTGATCACACGATGCAAAAAGCCGCCATCATCGGTGAGCAGCAAGAGGCCTGAGGTTTGCTTGTCGAGGCGGCCAACAGTGGAAATGGCCGGATCGCGACGACGCCAGCGATCGGGCAACGTGTCATAGACCAAGGGGCCTGCTTCTGCGTGCGAGCATGTCATGCCCAAGGGTTTGTTCAACACGATCACAAGTCCAGCCAGCGGATCGAGCGGCTCGCCATGCACTGTCAGGCGCTGGGCAAGATCATGCGCGTGCGCGAGGCGCTGCGTGGCGTCCCGCAGCTTGATGTGATCCAAGGCAATGCGCCCGGCACGGGCCAGCGCCGCGATGTCGGCGCGCGACCCATACCCCATAGAGGCGAGCAGCTTATCAAGCCGGATCTGAGGGGTTTTGGCCATGGCGCTTTGCGTCCTTCCCGTGCCCTGACGCCGCATTGGCGACCGAGTGATTTACCGGGATGTAAGGGCCAAGCGCGGCAAAGTCTATTGGCAGGGAAAATAGGGCGGATGGGTCGATTGGCATGGCAAAGCGCGCTTGAAGACCCCGGTGCAGCGCCTTCTTGTGGCCTGCCGGGGCTGAAAAGGCCGTCGATACGAACATATGGATTTTTGCATGTTCGCATGGCATCAAACACGCAGCTCTATGCTGAAAGCTTGGTCCTATGAGAAAGTTCGACACAGCCCCCATAAAGCCTTCCATTGCTCGCGGCTCCAACCAGATCGGCATGCGAGCGCATAACGAGCGTTTGGTGCTGACGCTGATCCGTCAACACGGCGCTCTGGCAAAAGCGGAGGTGGCGCGCCTTACTGGGCTGTCGCCGCAGACGGTTTCCGTGATCATGCGCGCGCTTGAAGTGGATGTGCTGTTGCAGCGCGATACGCCTGTGCGTGGCAAGATCGGGCAACCATCGACGCCGATGAGCCTAAGGGCGGATGGCGCATTTTTCTTTGGTCTGAGCATATCCCGGCGAAGCCTAGACTTGGTGCTGATTGATTTTCTGGGGACGGAGCGTAGCCGAGCACGGGTGACGCATCGTTTTCCCACCCCGGATCAAGCGGTGCAATTTGCCATTGGTGCCGTGGCACAATTGACCATGGGCCTCACTAACATCGAACTCGAGCGAATTGGGGGATTGGGGATTGCGATGCCGTTCCACCTTTGGGAATGGGCAGGCCGTATGAGGGCACCCCCCGAGAAAATGGACGAATGGCAGCACCGCGACATTGCCGCTGAGATTGCCGCGCAGATCAATATTCCCGTTTACTTACGCAATGATGCGTCGGCGGCCTGTGGGGCCGAGTTGGTGTTTGGGCGTCCGGACAAGCCGTCAAATTTTCTGTATTTCTTCTTGGCATTTTTCATTGGTGGCGGCTTGGTGCTTGATAATCGGCTCTTTACGGGACCGACGGGCAATGAGGCGGCCCTTGGGGCGATGCCAGTGTATGTGCCGCAGGCCGAAATGCTAAACCCGGCGCAGCAAAAGAAGTGTCAATTGATCGACGTGGCCTCGTTGGTGTCGTTGGAGGCACTCTTGTTGGCCGAGGGGCAAGACCCTGCGTTGATTTGGGAAAATTCACACCAATGGCAGGTGAGCGGGCCAGCCTTGGACCGCTGGCTTGATCAAGCCGCAGAGGGATTGGCGCAGGCGACCTACGCCGCGGCCTGTTTGGTGGATTTCTCGCAGGCCATCGTGGATGGGTGGCTGCCAGCGCTGGTGCGGGAAGAGTTGGTGCGACGAGCCAATGCGGCGATGGCGAAATTGCCTATGGCGGGGGTCGAGCGCCCCGTTCTGCGCGAGGGATCGATTGGCGGTCAAGCGCGGGCGCTGGGGGCCGCGAGCCTGCCGCTCTCGGCGCGGTTCTTGGTGGATCACAACGCGGGGCAAAACACCTGAACCGATGAGGGGCGCGCGCCCTTGATGACTGCATTGCAGTTTCTCTTCGATTCCGGGAAGGATGCGACAAATACCGATACAGTTTCGGAACAATGAAAGGTCATGCCATGAAATCCTATCGTATTGCGGCTATTCCGGCTGATGGCATTGGGCCAGAAGTGATTGCGGCGGGTTTGCAGGCGTTGGAAGCCTTGGAAAAGCGCGATGGCGGGTTTCGCCTTGATGTGACGTCGTTTGACTGGGGGTCAGACTATTACCGCCGCACAGGTAAGATGATGCCAGAGGACGGCCCGGCCCAGCTCAAGCCTTTTGATGCGATTTTCTTTGGCGCAGTGGGGGCACCCGATGTGCCGGACCATATCACGCTTTGGGGTCTGCGGCTGCCGATCTGTCAGGGATTTGACCAATATGCCAATGTGCGCCCGACGCGGATCTTGCCCGGTGTGCCGTCGCCTTTGGCCAATGTCGGGCCGGGCGATCTGGATTGGGTGATCGTGCGCGAGAACTCCGAGGGCGAATATTCCGGCCATGGGGGGCGGGCCCATCGCGGATTGCCCGAGGAAGTGGCCACGGAAGTGGCGATTTTCACCCGTGTCGGGGTGACGCGGATCATGCGCTATGCTTTCAAACTGGCGCAATCACGGCCACGCAAATTGCTGACCGTGGTGACGAAATCCAACGCGCAGCGCTTTGGCATGGTGATGTGGGACGAGATTGCCGCCGAAGTGGCGCAAGAGTTTCCCGATGTGACATGGGACAAGATGCTGGTGGATGCGATGACCGTGCGGATGACGCTGCATCCCAAGAGCCTTGATACGATTGTCGCAACCAATCTGCATGCCGATATCCTGTCGGATCTGGCGGGGGCGCTGGCGGGCAGTCTGGGCGTGGCACCAACGGCGAATATTGATCCCGAGCGGCGCTATCCCTCGATGTTTGAGCCTATTCATGGGTCGGCCTTTGACATTACGGGCAAGGGGATTGCCAATCCAATCGCGACTTTCTGGACCGCCGCGCAGATGCTGGAGCACTTGGGCGAGCCGAAAGCCGCGCAGCGCTTGATGGCGGCCGTGGAGGCGGTTGCGGAAAAGGGAATCCGCACGCCTGACATTGGCGGCACCGCCACCACACAGATGGTGACGGATGCGGTATGCGAGGAAATTCGCGGCGCAAATATCTAACGGCGCAGGGCGCGCGGCACGTCAGACAAAGTCGATTGCGCGGCTAAACGGCATTTCCCGCAGGCGCTGCCCGGTCAGGGCGAAGATGGCATTGGCCAAGGCAGGCGCGGCGGGCGGCACAGGTGGCTCGCCGATCCCGCGTATGGCAGGGCCATTTTCCAGTGCTTTGGTAAAGACCTGTGGCGCTTGGGCAAAGCGCAGACCGGGGTGGCTGTCGAAATTGGTCTGTTCGGCCGCGCCAGCCGCATAGGTGATTTCGCAATTCATCGCATGCCCAAGCCCGAACAGCGCGCCACCCGCAAGAAGATTATCCATATTCACCGGGTCAACCACGCGGCCCACATCGGCCACGACCCAAAGTTTTTCGAGTTTCACGGCACCATTTTGCAACGAGACTTCGACCACCTCGCCACAGGGCACACCAAAGCTTTCCACCAGCGCCACACCCCGGGCGTGGCCTGTGGGCAAGGGGGTAGACCATGCCATATCTTGTAAGGTTTCCAAGACTTTGCGCGCATGTGGCAAGCTGCATAGGTCGATGCGGGCCTGCATCGGGTCAAGCCCGGCGGCATGGATCAATTCGTCCAGAAAGCTCTCGCCGAAAAAGCCCGCGAAAGAGGCCCCCACCGAGCGCCATGACGAGACCGGAGCCAAGCCGGTGACAGCATGGCCTGCGGCCCGAAAATTGGGCAGGGCATAGGGCATGTTCCACATCCCCGCGACGATCTGTGCGTCTGGACCGGGGGCGGGAGCGCCTGCGCGGGCCATTTGCGAACGGGTGACAGACGGCGAAGCGATGGCCATCTCAAGTGCCACGACCTCGCCCGAGCGCACGGCACCGCGGGCACGCGCCATGGCAAGGGGGCGGGTGTAATCCTGTGCGAAATCGGTTTCGCGGGTGAACGTAAGCTTCACCGGGACGCCGGGCATTTGTGACGCTATTTCAACGGCGTAGCGGAAGTTGTCAAACTCCAGACGATGGCCAAAGCTGCCGCCTGCGTATTGATTGTGCAAGATCACATCATCGGCTTTGCAGCCTGCAATTGGCGCGACGATCTGTTGCAAAAAGCGTGGCATTTGGCTTGCGCCCCAGAGTTCCACCCCTGCGGGTGTGACCCGGGCAATCGCATTGAGCGGCTCTAATGGTTGGTGCGCGAGATAGGGGGCGCGATACTCGGCCTCGATGGGGGTCGTGCCCAATGCGGCAGTGACATCGCCCTCATTGCGCCATTCACTGTCGAGTGTTTCCGGGGTAAACGCGGCCTCGACTGCAGCCCAATGTGCGGCTTGATCGGCCGGATAGGCCGCTGGGGCAAAGTCACAGGAGATGGCCTCGGCGGCTTGCATCGCGAGCCATGTATTGCTGGCAATCACGGCCACCCCACCTGTCACCGCGACGACATCGCGCACGCCGGGCATGGTGCGGGCGGTGGCGGCATCAAAGCTGCGGCACGGCGCCCCTTTGGCGGGGTTCAGTTTGACGGCCGCACAGACCATGCCTTCCACGGTTTGGTCGATCCCGAAGGCCAGTGTGCCGGTGGACTTTGCAACGATATCAAGTCGCTCCACAGGTTTGCCGATGAGCCGCCATTGCGCGGGGTCGCGCAGCACGACGTCTTCGATCGGGTCGATCCCTGCCGCCGTCGCCGCCAAGGTCGTGTAGGGCAGTGCTGTGCCATCGGGCAAGATCACCGCGCCCGCCTCGGTCGTGAGGCTGGCAGGTGCGACGCCATGGACTTGGGCCGCAGCAGCTTTCAGCGTTTCACGGGCCACGGCCCCGGCAACACGAAGCTTGTCAAAACTGTCGGGCACGGTGGAGGAGCCACCCGTCACTTGCAGCCCGATCACCTTGGAGAGCACCCCCATGGCCCCTCGTGTGGTTTCGGCCATCAGCCCGGTATCACTCGACAGGAACGGCGCGCCTTCGGCGGCGAGAGCGGTGTTGTAATAGGCAGGTGACGGCGCGCCGAATTCGACGGTGAATTGCCCCATCTCAAGGTCAAGTTCTTCCGCAATCAGCATGGTTTGCAGCGACGCGGCCCCCTGCCCCATATCCATATGCGGCGCGATGAGCGTGATCCCTGTGGCATCAATGCGGACCCATGGATTAAAGCTTGCGGCCCCTTCGGGGAGATCCGAGTGCAGCGGGTTTGCGGGATCGCGGCGCGCGAGATAGGTGCCGAAAGCCACGCCGCCTGCCAATGCGACAGAGCCGACAAGAAACGCACGGCGGGAATAGGTTTTCAAACGTCCCATGGCTCAGCCCTCCGCCAAAGTTCTGGCAGCCGTTTGAATGGCGGCGCGAATGCGCGGATAGGTGCCACAGCGGCAAAGGTTGCCATCCATCGCGTCGTCGATATCGCGGTCAGTCGGTGTGGGGTTTGCAACAAGCAATGCGGCGGCCTGCATGATTTGCCCCGACTGGCAGTAGCCGCATTGCGCCACTTGATGGGTGATCCAAGCCGCTTGCACCGCGTGCAGCGCCGCAGGAGTGCCCAGCCCTTCGATCGTGGTGATCTCCATATCCGCCACATCGCCCACAAGCGTTTGACATGAGCGCACCGCTTCGCCCGCGACATGCACCGTGCAGGCCCCGCAAAGCGCTGCACCGCAGCCAAACTTTGTGCCCGTCAGGCCCAGCTCATCGCGCAAGACCCACAAGAGTGGCATTTGAGGCGGCACATCAACGTGCCGGGTTTCGCCGTTTACCGTCAGGGTGAGCATTGCGGTTCTCCTTTGTCCCTTCAGAGGTTGGCGTTCGCCCCCCAGAAGTCAATGAAGCGCCCATCGCTACCCGACGTTCATGCCGCTTGCGTGACGTGATAGGTGGATTTTGCCAACCATTCCGGCGCAACCTCGACCCCCCAGCCGGGCGCATCGGTCACGGTCAGTTTGCCATCTTGCACGCGATAGGGGTCTTCAACGAAAATCCCGTATTGCCAAGGGTAGTAATCCGCTTCCTCGATAGAAAACTCGAGATATTTCCCCGCATTGGGAATAGCCCGCAGCAGGTGCATGGTAAACAGCGTGACCATCGAGAGATTGGCGCAATGGGGCGTGCAGGGCAGGCCCGCTGCGGCCCCCATCGCGGCCACTTCCAAAGTCCGGTTGATCCCGCCCATATAGAGGATATCAGGCTGGATCACATCGACGGCGCGCATGGCGATCATTCGTTTCCAGTGGTGGATATCCCAATCCTGCTCGCCGCCCGTCACGTCGAGGGTGAGCGCGTCGGTGACTTTCTTGGTCTCTTCCATCAGCCAATAGGGGCACGGTTCCTCGAAATGGCTGACGCCATTATCTTGCAGCATATGCCCGACCTCGATGGCGCGGGCAGCAGAGAAGCCGGAATTGGCATCCACCAGAAGCGCCACATCCTCGCCCAGCGCGCGGCGCACGGCAGGGACGATGGCCTCGGTGCGGCCCGGCCATTCGTCGATGTCGCGGCCACATTCACGGGCGACGCGGAATTTAAATGCGTCATAGCCATGCTTGTCGCGCAGACCTGCAAGACGGCGGGCTTCCTCCTCGGGGGTGATGTCGCGCTTCATCGAGGAGGCATAGGCGCGCAGGGTGCCTGCGCTGCCGCCCAAGAGCTCTGTCACTGGCTTTCCAGCCTGCTTGCCGCGCCAATCCCAGATCGCGGTATCCAGCCCCGCCATGGCGCGATGCAGGTAGGAGCCGGGGTATTTATGCTCGCGCTCGGGAATTTCGCCCAACAGCGCTTCGAGATCCGCCATTTCGCGCCCCACGGCCCAAGGGGCAACTTGGCGATGAAAGACCTGCTGGGTGATGTCGGAATTATACGTCGAGATTTGCCCCCACCCCGTGCTGCCGTCTTCGGCGGTTACACGCACAAAGCCAACAAAGGCATTGGCGAAGGTTTCAAGCTTGGAGATTTTCATGCGCGAGTGCTCCCTTGGGCGAGTATGAGATCCGCGGCCCGATGCGCGAGCATCATCGTGGGCGCATTGGTATTGCCAGAGGTGATATTGGGGAAGCTTGACGCATCGATGACCCGCAGGCCAGTGGTGCCGAACACCCGGCACTCGGAATCGAGCACGGCTGTCTCGGCAGAGGCCCCCATCCGGCACGTCGAGACCGGGTGATAGACAGTGCCCGAGCGGGCCCGGCAATCGGCGAGGATGTCCTCATCGCTCATGCCGCGCACATCGGGCCCCATCGGGGCCTCGACCAACCGTGCCAGAGCTGGAGCAGAGATCAGCCGCTCGACCAAGCGCCCGCCTGCGATAGCGGCAGCGCGATCCTTTTCGGTGGAAAGGCTATTGGGCATAATGGCAGGTGCCGCGTCGATATCGGTGGCGCGAATATCAATCCGCCCGCGCGCGCTGGGCCGGGCGGTTTGCGCGCAAAGGATAAAGCCGGGGAAGGGATCGGGGTTGATCACCGTCCGTTTGCCATAGCCCGTGACGGTATAGGTGACAGGGTTGAAGTAAATCTGTTGATCGGCATAGGGCAGGTCCGGCGAGGACCGCAGAAAGCCGCCGGATTGGTTTACCGACAGCGACAGCGGCCCTTTGCGGGTCAGCGCATAGTGCAGCGCTGCTTTCACCTTGCCCCACAGAGGTGCCAGATCATTGTTCAAGCTGCGCTCGGTGGCGCGGTAATAATAGCTTACGGCTTGATGGTCTTGCAGATTTCCACCGACATTGTCATTGGCCACGATCACCGGGATGCCCAGCGATTGCAGGAGCGCACCCGGGCCAATGCCCGAGCGCTGAAGCAAACCGGGGCTATGAACGGCACCTGCCGACAGGATGATTTCGCGACCATGCACCACCTCGCGCCCCCCCCTGTGGCGCAACTCGATGCCCATGGCGCGGGTGCCCTCAAACAGCACACGGGCGACGCGGCTGCGGGTGCGAAGCGTGACATTGGCGCGTTTAAGCGCCGGGTGAAGATGCGCGCGTGCCGAAGACCAGCGCCGGCCATTGCGGGTATTGATCTGATAGATCCCGCCCCCCTCGGGCTGATCGCCGTTCATATTGGCCGTAATGGGCAGTTGCAGCTCTTGTAACCCCTTGAAGTAATGGCGGTTGAGGGGGTGGATGCGCGCAGAGACATCCGAGACATAAAGCGCACCGGAACCGCTTTTGCTGCCATCGGGCGCAACGCGGGTTTCAATACGGTCATAGGTGGCACGCACGCTTTGCCAGTTCCAGCCCTTGGCCCCCGCCGCTTCCCAATCCTCGAAATCATGCGGCAGCCCCCGGCAATAGACCATGGCGTTGATCGAGCCGGACCCGCCCACCACATGGCCGCGCGGCCAGTAATCGACCCGGCCATTGAGCGCCTCTTGCGGCTCGGCGTTCAGGCAATAATTCCAACGTGTATCATAAAACAGACGCCCATAGCCCACGGGAAGGTGGATATAGGGCGAGCGGTCCATGCCGCCGCTTTCCACGATCAACACCTGCGATCTGCCATCAGCGCTCAGGCGGTCCGCCAGCACGGATCCTGCGGAGCCTGCCCCGATGATGATATAGTCGTATTTCTTCACAGCCCGCTCCGTCATCGGGGCCTGATCCCGGCCCACTGTCCCCAATGCAAAAGATGTGACGGGGTGGCGCGCCATGGACAAACAAAGAATTTTTTGTTCATCTACAAAAAATTTGGTGGCATCGATGGCGCATTCGCATCCTCCTCTGCCTTGGTTGCGCGCGTTTGAAGCGGCGGCGCGGCTGAGATCGTTTACCTTGGCCGCAGCAGAACTGGGGCTTACCCCGGCGGCTGTAAGCTATCAGGTGCGCGCTTTGGAGGCGGAACTGGGGTATCCACTTTTTGCCCGCAAGACCCGCGCACTGGAACCCACCCGGATGGCGGAGCTGTATTTGCCATGGGTGGCGCGGGCGTTTGGGGATCTGTCGCGGGCCACGGATGAGGTGTTTGGTCGCCAAGGCCAGCGCGCCGTACGATTGCGATGTCTGTCGTCCTTGGCGCAATTATGGCTCATACCGCGCCTGCCGCGCTGGCAAGCCAGCAATCCAGAGGTGCAGGTCACGCTCAATGTTGGCTCATGGTCGGGCATGATGGACCCCGGTCAGCTTGATCTCGACATCCGCTATGGCGATGGCAGTTCTGATGGCACGCAGGGCGAGCAATTGCGTGCCGAGCATTTGGTGGCGGTCTGTGCACCAGCGCTTCGGCTCGCAGGCAAAACGCGCGCAGCACTGGCCGCGATGCCCTTGATCGACATTCTGGGCGTGGTGGATACATGGGAAAGCTATCTTGGCACCCGCATGCTGCCTGTTCCGGTCTTTCGGGTGGATCAATCCGCGACCGCCCTGGCCTTGGCGGCGGAAGGTTTGGGCGTGGCACTGGTCTGGCATCTTTTCGCGGCCCCCTATCTGGCGGACGGGCGATTGGTGCGGGCCTTGCCCATAGCAGAGGATCAAGCCACGCCGCATGACCTGCGGCTGGTGATGGCGGATAGCCCCACACCGCCACGCGCAGAGGTATTGCTTTTTCGCGATTGGCTTTTTGCGGAAATGGCCGCGACCTGACGCCAACTTGGGCGACGGATCAGTGCGATTTCTTCGCCGCCTCTTCTGCCGCCAAGACCGCCGCTTCGAGCGCGGCGTCAATCTCGCTCAAATCCGGCTCCGCGGCTGAGGGCACGGCGTAGCGGCCCTGCATCCAGCGCGCCAGATCGATATCTGCACAGCGCTTGCAGCAGAACGTGCGATAGGCGGTCTCGGTCGGTTTGTTGCAGATCGGGCAGGCCATCAGAGCACCCCTTTGAGCGCCTCCGCCACCGGAACACGGATGCGGTGGCGTTGGAGTTCGTAATTGCCCAAGGGGGTGAAGCCCGCAAGGATGGTTTCCACCGGATCAGAGCGGAACGCGGCCTTGAGCGACATCTCAAAGGCGCGGCGTTCCTTTTTGGGCAGCGAGGCGAGGTCCATGACGATCACGCCGCCCAGACCGCGCAGGCGCAATTGCCGTGGCAATTCGCGCGCCGCATTGAGATTGGCCTTGAGGGCGGCTGCGGGCGATGTGTCGGTGCCGGTGTTGACGTCAACGGCGACCAAGGCGCGCGTGGCTTCGATGATCATCGTATGGCCATGTTGGAGCGGCACCACGGGATCAAGCGCGCGCGTGAGCGCATCAAGCACGCCATGGGTCTCAAACCCGCCCGGTTCGGTGATGACTTCGGCAGGCTCCACCCATTCACGCCATGCAAGCGCATGCGGGCCGTCGCCTTCGATCAGTGCTTCTGCGTCGCCTTCGCCATCGGCCAAAATCGCCGTGGCCAGATCGGCCATAGCGCTGATGTCTTCGACGATTTCGTCGTCCGGGCCAGTTTCGCCCGACGAGCGCAGGATCAAGCCCGCACTGTCCATATCAAACGCGTCATGCGCCAATGCCAAAAGCGCGTCGCGGCGCTCGTCATCCTTGATCTGGCGCGACACGTTCACCCCCGGTGCGCCGGGCGTGACAATGGCGTAGCGGCTCTTGAACAGCAGACGATCCGTGACGGGCAGCGCCTTGCTTTCTTCGGCATGGCTTGTGACCTGAACCAAGAGCGATTGCCCCGGCGAGAGGCCCTTGACCTGCTTGAGAAACATCGGCCCCTCGGGGGTGGTGACAAAAATGCCGCCCTGCCCTTTTTGCGGCTTATCGGCCTTGGCGCGGTAGATTGCGCCAACCCGCGCCCCCTCGGCATCGACGAAAATGTCATGCAAACGCCCATCCACCATCAATGCGGCCACTTCGCGGCCCTCAACGGTGTCGAGAATGATTTGCCGTCCCTTCATGTGCGTCTCCATAGAGGCAGGCCAGCCGCCGTCAAAAGGGTTGCTGTCTCGGCCAGAGGCAAGCCCACGATTCCCGTGAACGACCCTTGGATCCATGGGATAAAGGCGCCCGCAAGCCCTTGGATTCCATAGCCGCCCGCTTTGCCCTGCCAATCGCCCGAGGCGAGGTAGGCGTTCAATTCATCATCTGAAAGACGCTTCATCTTGACGGCGCTCTCACAGGTGCGTTTCCACAGCCTATCGCCACGACGCACCACCACTGCTGTGATGACCTGATGGCGCCGCCCGCCTAGTGCCACAAGAAACGCAGCCGCCTCGCCCGCATCGCGCGGCTTGCCAAGGATGCGCCGCCCGAGCGCCACTGTGGTATCAGCGCTGAGCACCACGTCATCGGGGCCCGCATCAATCGCCAAAGCCTTTTCAAGGGCGATCCGCTCGCAATAGAGGCGCGGGATCTCACCCTTCTTTGGGTCTTCGTTGATATCAGGGGGAATGATGGCATCGGGCGTCAGGCCCAGCGTTGCCAATAATTCGCGTCGCCGGGGGCTGCCCGATCCGAGGATCAGTCGCATATCGGCCTCCCGGCGCGCAAAAGCTTACTTGAAGCGGTAGTTGATCCGGCCTTTGGTCAGATCATAAGGGGTCATTTCGACCTGTACCTTATCACCCGCCAGAACGCGAATGCGGTTCTTGCGCATTTTGCCTGCCGTATGCGCGATGATCTCATGGCCGTTTTCAAGCTCGACCCGGAACGTCGCATTCTGCAGGAGTTCCTTAACGACACCGGGAAATTCGAGCGTATCTTCCTTG
>DOOI01000101.1:0-134 GCA_003512825.1 Paracoccaceae bacterium
GCATGGACGCCGACCCCCGCCGCGACGCCGAAGCCCGTTTTCAGCGCGAAGATGGGTTAATTGTCTGCGCCACGGTGGCCTTCGGAATGGGCATCGACAAACCAGATATACGCTGGGTCGCCCATGCCGACCTG
>DOOI01000101.1:288-15670 GCA_003512825.1 Paracoccaceae bacterium
CGCGTCCATCAAGACCGTTTTTTGCGGGAGGACGGTGTGGTGATGGTTGCGACCATCGCCTTCGGCATGGGGATCGACAAGCCCGATATCCGCTGGGTCGCCCATGCCGACCTGCCAAAATCCATCGAAGCCTATTACCAAGAAATCGGCCGCGCCGGCCGCGACGGCGCGCCGGCCGACACGCTCACGCTCTATGGTCCCGACGACATTCGCTTCCGCCGGACGCAAATTGACGAAGGCCTTGCCCCACCAGAACGCCGCCATGCGGATCACGGGCGCCTGAATGCCCTGCTTGGGCTGGCAGAGGCCCTAAAGTGCCGTCGCCAAACGCTTTTGGGATATTTCGGGGAAACATCCGAGCCTTGTGGCAATTGCGATCTGTGCGAGACCCCGCCAGATATCTTCGACGCAACCACTCCGGTTCGCATGGCGCTCTCGGCGATATTGCGAACCGATGAGCGGTTCGGAGCTGGGCATGTCATCGATATCCTGATCGGCAATGCCACCGACAAAGTTCGCGAGCGCGGCCATGATGCGTTGCCAACATTCGCCGTGGGTCGAGACTGGAGCAAGCCGCAATGGGGCGCGATTTTCCGTCAGATGCTCGGCCATGATTTGATCCGCCCGGACGCCACCCGGCATGGCGCATTGGTTATGACAGCCGCTGCTGTACCCATTCTTAAAGGTGAGGCCAGCATCTCGCTGCGAAAAGACGCGCTGCAAAGGCCAGAACGTCGTCCCGCAGTGCGAATGCTGGTCAGCGAAGAAGACGCCCCCCTCCTCTCCGCCCTCAAAGCCAAGCGCCGGGCCTTGGCCGAAGCCGCAGGTGTGCCCGCCTATGTGATCTTCACCGACAAAACGTTAATAGAGATGGCCGAGACCCGCCCGCTGTCCCTAGACGCCATGGCCCATATATCGGGGGTCGGCGCCAAAAAGCTCGACCGCTATGGCCAAATTTTTCTGGAAACCATCCAAGGCCCCTCCCCCACCCCGCACCCCGCGAGGCAGAAGCTGGCTGGGCGCAACGAAGGCTCGCTTTACGACCAACTCCTTGCGAAACAAGCGCAATTGGCACGCGGAGAAGATGGGGCCGACAAGCCGATGTCTTGTCCCGCTCCCCTTTTGGCAAAAGTAGCTCAACTCAAGCCGCGCTCTCAAACCGACATGGTGCGGGTCTTGGGAGAAAAGCGTGCAGAGCGATTTGGTGCAGCTTTTCTGGAAATACTGATCCATTCGTCCTAATTCCTTTTCAAAGAGAGGAAAGCCTATGCTCGTTGTCGTATCGCCTGCCAAGAAGCTGGATGAGGCCGCTGACCACCGTGACACAACTGTTCCAGAGTTCGCGGCCGACGCCGCAGCATTGGCTGAGATCGCGCGCGGCCTTGATGCAAAATCGCTCGGGAAGCTGATGGATATCTCTCCGAAGCTTGCAGAGCTGAACGTCGCGCGCTTTGCGGCATTCGGTCAACAGCCACAAAAGGCGGCCCTGTTTTCCTTTGCCGGGGATACCTATCAGGGTCTTGATGCCCAATCGCTGGATCAAGATGCACTGGATTGGGCGCAAAATCATCTTGGCATTCTTTCTGGACTTTATGGTGTGTTGCGGCCTTTCGATGCGATCGAGCCATATCGGCTGGAAATGGGCAGCCGGCTTAACACGCCGCGCGGTGCGTCGCTCTATCAATGGTGGGGCGCGCGGGTGACAGATGCGCTGAACGTTCGCGCAAAGGCAGTGGGGGCAAAAGCCCTCGTGAACTGTGCAAGCCAAGAGTATTTTGGCGCCGTTCAACCAGACAAGCTACACGTCCCGGTAATCACGCCAGTGTTTCAGGACGAAAAAGACGGAGAGTTCCGGATCATCAGCTTCCATGCAAAGCGCGCACGCGGTGCAATGGCCCGCTTTATTATGGAGCGGCGGATCGTAGATATTGACGGGTTGAAGGACTTTGAAACAGGGGGCTACCGCTTCCATTCTTCTACTAACGATTCGAATTTGATGTATTTTAGACGATAAGAACCACTGGGACAAAATATATCCTTTTGGATATTATTTCCTTTAAAATTATTTTTGATTAGACTTTTGCATATATAACATCAGAAATTCCAATTTCGTTAGCGATCCCTTCGCGCCAGTTTTAATCCAAACTTTCGGTCTGATTAAATATCCTTATGGGTGTTTTCAGAACGCTTTGGTGTGCGCCGGGTTGCTGCACACCACTCACCCCATTTATTCTCTTTATAGGCGATGGACTGCATTCACGCTTCATCCATGAGATGCCAGTTTATACAAATGAGTGTGGCAATGGTTGGCATGAATTTTGAATAATCGCTCAAAGAACTGTGCAAGTGACAAAGGTGGGGACCAAGATGTCGACAATCAATTGCAGAAACACCGAGTGACTTTCTGGAGTGCATTGCGGCGATAGAAGGCCCGCGAAACACCCCTAAGACTTTGAATATGCAGTGACAATAGCGGAACACCGCGGACTATGAGTCCGCGACCCTAGAGGTATTTCCCAGTCACAGAGCATTCCTCAAGGAAAATTCCATATCGCAGAACTTTCTGGTTCTGCGAGCGTAGGAGATATGTCGTGACGCAGAACGTGATCACTGATTTTGAAATTGGAAATGAAATCAAATCTGGTCTTTTTGGTGGCAACTTTCTTTTCCACAAAAATGACATCGGTGAATTAGGGAATTTCGACGAGGCTGTTCAAACCCTAGGGATCGAGGGCTTGCGCTATCCTGGTGGTGCGATTTCCGAAGTCCTGTTTGATATAAAAAACCCAGATGCACGGATTGCGATTGATCCCGTGTCTGGCGACGAAGTGGAAGTTGTTCCGATCTCAGATTTTCTCGCCTTTGCAGCCGAAGTTGGCAGCGGCGTAACAATCGTGGTGCCGACCCGACATTACCTATCACTGGAAACAGACGCCTTGGGCGACCGTTTTGCCGAAGTAGACGAAAGCGCGCTCCGAACTTTCGCTACGGACGTGATGGAAGGCAAATACGGCCATGCAAAGATTGACGCCTTCGAGGTGGGCAATGAGTATTGGGGCGTGGGTGACTTCGACCAAGGGTCGATGTCCTCGCTCGAATATGGTCGCGTTGCATCGGAAATGACGCGCATATTGGACGATGCACTGGGCGCAGCAGATACGGATCAAGATCCGAGTATCGTCGTGCAAATTGGCCTCAATCATCGGGACGCAAACCTGCGCGAAGACTATATCGCGCATCTGACTGGTGCCGAGAAGTTGGCGGCGATTGAGTCAGATTACGGGATCGAGCTTGGGAGAGATTATATTTTCAAGAGCGATGATCTGGATTGGGCCCGTATCGCCAACAAGATTATCATCAACGAGTTCGAAGCACTTGATGTGGTTGGGAAGGTGGATGGCATCTCGGCCCATGTCTACTCGCGTGCACCCGAGGATGAAGGCAGCCGCTACCGTCACTTCGATACAATCGAAAAAAGCTGGGGTGAAACGGGCAATGATGTTGAGCTGTGGATCACCGAATGGAACCAAAAAGCAGTAACAAACCATTTCGACGCCAAGAATGATTTCGGCCTCAAGGCGGCGGGCGAGTTGATCGATCTGGTTGGTGTCTTTGGGCAAGAAGGTGTGACGGGAGCACATATCTGGGCAATTCAACACAACACCAAGACCGCGCTCACCGATCTGCAAACCAGCCCCGACGCGGAAGTCTCGACCAACGCGACCGGAGAAATGTTCAAAATGATGCAGGAGAACTTGATCGGCACGCGTCTGGTAGACATGGACCTGAGCGCCGATCGCCCTGTTGCGTTTCAGGGCATGGGATATGAATTCCACGGATTTGCCTCTGAGACCAAATTCGTGGGCTATTTTTCATCGACCTCGGAGACGGAAGTAGATGTCGATCTCTCGCTACAAGGGATCGCGACGGGCTGGGAATCTGCCTCGATCACGCGTCTTGGCGTCGAAGAGGGCTGCAATCCGGGCGACCCGCGCTCGCCGCTGACGTTGAGCAATGAAGACCCTCACACCTCGCTTGAGGATGGCGAAATCATCACCTGTCTTGCGCCGTTTGAAATCTTGCAAGTCGTTTTGGAGAACCCGAACTTTACACCGGAGATGAAGGCGGCGCTGACATTTTCTGGGCAAGGGGAGCCTATGCTGGTTGCAGAGGACGAAGAGTTTGAAGTCCTCGATATCGATGAAAGCTTGGACACAGCTGCCAATACGCAAGCGCCTGCGGCCGCACCTGTGCTTTTTGCTGTGCCTATGAACTTTGATCTGGCGGACGCTGACGGGGTTGACCTCTTGATGCAAGCAACGGCAACCACCCTAGAAGAGGCACCGCAACTCGAAGAAGCCGCTCCAGAAGAAGCTGAAAGCTCGGAGTCGGGCGGCGGCGGCGGCCTTGAGGGGATGCTCGGCTTACTCCTTCTGCCACTTCTTGCCGTTTTGGGGATGGGTTGAGAGGACGCCGCGGCGTCCTCTCGCGCACAGTCTTATGCACCATGCGGGCGCAGTAATTCACGGCTGATGATATGGCGCTGGATCTCGGAGGTCCCCTCCCAGATCCGCTCGACCCGCGCATCGCGCCAGATCCGTTCCAGAGGCAATTCATCCATCAAGCCCATACCGCCGTGGATCTGAATGGCCTCATCTGCGATCATCGCCAAGACTTCGGACGCCTTGAGCTTTGCCATAGCCATATCTGCATCGGTGACAGTGCCCGCTTCAAACTTCCACGCAGCCTCCCAAGTCAGCAGGTTCGCAGCCTTCAACTCCATGGCCATATCGGCCAGCTTAAAGCTAACACCTTGGAATTTGCCGATCTGTTGCCCGAACTGCTTTCGTGTCGCAGCATATTCGATGGACAGGGCAAGCGCACGGTCGGCCCGTCCAAGGCAGGTGGAGGCCACTTGTAACCGTGTCGCACCCAGCCATTGATTGGCCACTTCAAAACCCTTGTGCACTTCGCCCAAGACCGACGATGCAGGCAAGCGCACATCGTCAAATTCCAAGACCGCATTCGTGTAGCCCCGATGGCTCACATTGCGATAGCCATCGCGGACGGTAAAACCCGGTGTGCCCTTGTCGACGAAAAACGCCGTGATGCGCTTTTTCTTTCCACGCGGAGTGTCTTCTTCACCAGTCGCCATGAAGACAATCGCAAAGCCCGCGATATCTGCATGGCTGATAAAATGCTTGGTGCCGTTAAGCACCCAATCGCCTCCGTCAGGTCGCGCCGATGCCGTCATGCCGCGCAAATCCGACCCCGCGCCCGGCTCGGTCATGGCCAAACAATCCCATGTTTCACCCCGGATGCAGGGATAGAGGTATTTCTCTTTTTGCTCCTCGGTGCCTGCGAGCAAAATATTTGAAGGGCGCGCAACGCAGGTCCAATGCAAGGCATAATTGGCGCGGCCGAGTTCGCGTTCGTAAAGAAGCCAAGACAGCGTATCGAGCCCTGCACCGCCCACCTCTTCGGGCATATTTGCCGCGTAAAGCCCGGCGGCGCGGGCTTTGGTTTGTAGCTCGCGGATCAGATCCATCCGCAAATGGCCCGTGCGCTCCACCTCGGCTTCATGCGGATAAAGTTCCTTCTCGACGAAGGCGCGGGTGGTATCGACGATCATCTGCTGTTCTTCGGTCAGCGCGAAATGCATGGGCAGTCAGTCCTTATTGGGCATAGTTGGAGCTTTCCTCATCGAGGATGGCTTTCAGTTCGGTCAGATGGCGCGTGTCTTGATCTGGGTATTCCTCCAGCTCGCGCGCGGTTTTCTCGGCAATCTCATGGGAAAGCACGCGCAAGGGACGGCCCGTTTGCAACGCCCGAATATAGGTTTCGGCAGCGCGCTCAAAATAAAACAACCGATTGAACGTTTCGGCCACGGTAGCCCCCACAATCATCACTCCATGATTGCCCATAATCACAACCTTCTTTTTGGGGTCGGTCATCATGGATGCAATACGTTCTCCCTCGGCTTCAAAAGCCAATCCGCCATAGCTGGAATCGATGATTGTGCGGTTGTAGAAGGTGGCACTGTTTTGATCGATTGGCGGCAATGTGCTGTCGGCAAGGCTTGCCAACACGGTGGCGTGGATCGAATGCACATGCATCGCGCAGCGTGCCCATGGGACATGCCGATGGATTGCTCCGTGCAAGCCCCAAGCCGTGGGATCAGGCGCGTTTGGTTGATCGAGCGTTGCAGGATCGGTTGCGTCAATCTCGATCAGATCTGACGCACGGATACGGGCGAAATGCATCTGATTGGGGTTCATCAAGAACCGGGTGCCCGCCTCGTTGACGGCCAGACTAAAATGGTTTGCAACGGCCTCGTGCATATTGAGCCGGGCGGTCCAGCGAAACGCAGCGGCGAGATCGACCCGATCTTCGCGAAAATTTTGGTTGGAAATGGTCATTTCTCTCTCCCTCTTCCCACCAGTCTCGGCGGGTGCGTGTCGGGGGTCTTGCCTGAATGCGACTCTCTGGCCTTGAAAGCCTGCCTTGAGGCGAAGAGAGTGGGAATAGGAAATCAACGAGGCGCGCCCAATGGAAAGACCGACTTTGTCCCCGAATGCAGGCGCAGCTCAAGCGTTTAATTCCGCTGAAGCAGCGGTGGCGCATCTCTTGACCCTTTATCAAGAAGCGACACGGTTCTTGGCGGAGGCTTTAGGCAAAGCCTTGCGCGATGGCCCGCCCGACAACCGCTTTCGCGCCTTTTATCCAGAGGTCCGACTTGAAACCACCAGCTATGCCAAGGTGGATAGCCGACTGAGTTTTGGACATGTGGCAGCGCCCGGTGTCTATGCATCGACGATCACGCGGCCAGATCTTTTTCGCAACTACCTGATCCAACAGATTGGTTTGTTGATCGAAAATCACGGTGTTGCCGTAAAGGTCGGGCCATCGAAGACACCCATGCCGTTGCATTTTGCCGTCTCGGCCGCCGAAGCGGGGCTAGTGCCACAAGAAGGGGCCGCAGAATTCACTCTGCGCGACTATTTCGATGTGCCGGACCTGACGACCACAAATGATGACATTGTGAACGGCACCTATGTGGCCAGCGACGGCGTGGCGCCACTGGCCCCCTTTACCGCGCAGCGTGTTGATTATTCGCTGGCGCGACTGGCTCATTACACGGCGACCGATCCGGAGCACTTTCAGAACTTTGTTCTTTTCACCAATTACCAATTCTACGTCAGCGAGTTTGAAGCCTATGCGCGGCGCATGTTGGCCGATCCAGCCTCGGGCTATAGCGCCTTTGTCTCGACCCATAACCACGTTCTCACCGATGCGGAGGGGGATATTCCCTTGACGGCGAAGATGCCGCAAATGCCAGCCTATCACCTCAAGCGGGCTGATGGTCAGGGGATTACCTTGGTCAATATCGGGGTGGGCCCATCAAATGCGAAAACTGCGACGGATCATATCGCAGTTCTGCGCCCTCATGCATGGCTGATGGTCGGGCATTGTGCCGGGTTGAGAAGCTCGCAATCCTTGGGGGATTTCGTTCTGGGTCACGCCTATTTGCGCGAAGACAAAGTGCTTGATGACGATTTGCCGGTTTGGGTGCCTGTGCCTGCACTGGCGGAAATTCAAATCGCTTTGGAGCGGGCTGTGGCTTCGGTGACAGAGCTGGAAGGATTTGATCTCAAGCGGATTATGCGGACCGGGACCGTGGCCAGTGTGGACAATCGCAATTGGGAATTGCGCGATCAGACTGGCCCTGTGCAACGCTTAAGCCAATCACGGGCTGTGGCATTGGATATGGAAAGTGCGACGATTGCCGCGAATGGCTTTCGGTTCCGCGTCCCCTATGGCACGCTTTTGTGCGTCTCCGACAAGCCCCTACATGGCGAGTTGAAGCTGCCGGGGATGGCGTCAGAGTTCTATAAAACGCAGGTTTCCCGCCATTTGATGATCGGAATCCGGGCAATGGAGCATCTTCGTACAATGCCGCTTGAACGGCTACACAGTCGTAAATTGCGCTCTTTTGAGGAGACCGCTTTCCTTTGACGTCGGGGAAATATCCGAAAACCCCATAAAAACTGCTAGTTTTAGCCCCTTTCACCGCCACTAATCGTTGTGTTGAGTCGCAATATCCCGTTAAATGTGCGGCGTGAGGCCCCAAATCGGGCAATGAAGGAGAGAGAACATGGCAAAACCCATGACAAAGACCCAACTCGTCGCCGCTGTTGCCGAAGCAATGGGCGGAGAGAAAAAAGCAGCAGGCGCCGCAATCGACGCAATCGTTGCTGTAATCACCAAAGAAGTCGCTGATGGCGGCGCTGTGACGCTGCCGGGCGTTGGCAAGATCTATTGCCGCGAGCGCCCCGAGCGTATGGTTCGCAACCCGGCCACGGGTGAGACTCAAAAGAAAGCTGCGGACAAGGTTGTGAAAGTCACGATCGCCAAGGCTCTCAAGGACAGCGTTAACGGCTGATCTCGCGTTTTCCCATCTTGGGAAACTCGCAAAGGCCACCCCTTGGGTGGCCTTATGCATTCCGGGATATCGTATTTTTGGACGTATGATTTGCGTCTGTTTTGCGTATGGGTTGCGTCATGACGCAAACCCAACTGTCGGGTCAGCTTTGCCGCTGGACGCGCCCTGTGCGCGGGTTAAGGTGAGCAGACTGGGAGAGGATGCACACCGATGAACCTGCGCGCGATTTTGATGGGTCTGGCCTTTGTGCTGATGTGGTCCTCGGCCTTCACCTCGGCACGGGTGATCGTGGCCTATGCGCCGCCCATGGCATCGCTGGCTCTGCGGTTTTTGATATCCGGCGGCTTGGGAGTGCTGATCGCACTTTGGCTTGGGCAGAACTTTCGGCTGACCAAGGCGCAATGGAAAGCGACAATCATTTTCGGTGTCTGTCAGAACGCGCTCTATCTCGGACTGAACTTCATTGCGATGCAGACGGTAGAAGCAGGGCTGGCTTCAATCATCGCCTCGTCCATGCCGCTTATGGTGGGGCTCGCGGGATGGGTGGTCTTTCGCGAGCGGCTGCCACGGCTGGGCGTTGCCGGGCTGGTCATGGGATTTCTCGGGGTTGGGCTAATTATGGGTGCGCGACTGGAAGGCGGGGTCGACCTTTACGGCCTCGGCCTTTGCTTGGTCGCTTCAATTGCATTGACAGTCGCGACTTTGTCCGTGCGTGGCGCCTCGTCAGGCGGCAATGTGATGATGATTGTGGGCTTGCAGATGTTCGTGGGGTCGGCCTGCCTTGCCGTCGCATCGGCACTTACCGAGACAATTGTGATTGATTGGAATTGGAAGCTGGTGGTGGCGTTTTTCTATACCACGCTGGTCCCCGGATTGGCCGCAACTTGGGTGTGGTTTACCTTGGTGAATACCATCGGCGCGGTGAAAGCGGCGACGTTCCACTTTCTCAACCCATTTTTCGGCGTGGCGATTGCGGCAGCCTTTTTGGGCGAGAGCCTTGGCATGCTCGATGTTTTGGGCGTGGCCATCATTGCGGCAGGAATTTTGGCCGTGCAGGTTTCGAAACAAAAACCCACAGCCACGTGAACACGCGTTAACACATCGTTTGATGACCCGGATAATAGGGCCGGGTAACGCTGGGCCATGGAACCCATTCTTGCCTATTTCGCGGGCCTGCTGACGCTCATCAATCCTTGCGTTCTGCCGGTGCTGCCCATTGTCCTTGCGGGTGCTTTGCAAGCAGGCCGGGCCGGGCCGCTCTATTTGGCTGCGGGCATGGCGGTATCCTTCATTGGTTTGGGATTTACCGTAGCGAGCTTTGGCTTTGCTTTGGGCATCGACGAAGACACCGTCGCACGGGCAGGCGCGGTCTTGATGGTGATTTTCGGGGCAGTCCTTTTGGTGCCACAGGCATCGGCACGGTTTTCGACCGCGACCAGTGGATTCGCCGCCCGGATCGATGTGGAGGCATCGCGCGTCGATGGCGCGCATCTGCGTGGGCAATTTCTGGGTGGTTTGCTTTTGGGCGCGGTTTGGAGCCCTTGCATAGGCCCCACATTAGGAGCTGCGATTTCGTTGGCAGCACAGGGCGAAAGCCTTGGTTGGGTTTTCCTTATCATGACAGCTTTTGCCGCAGGTGTTGCGACACTGATCCTAGGGCTTGGCTATGGCGCACGCGGCGTGATCGGGCGCAACAAGGCCCGGATGCAGCGGCTGGCGGAAATCTCGCGGCCCCTTATGGGGATCATCTTTATCGCAGTCGGCAGCGCATTGCTGTTCCGGCTGCATCACATCGCGGAAGCGTGGCTTATCGAGGCGCTTCCTGCATGGCTCATCACTTTGTCTGTGTCTCTTTAAGGAGTTTTCTGATGCAAAGACGCGCGTTTATTGCCCTTGCCACTGCTGCGCTGGCAGTCCCCATGTCCGGGGCGTATGCAGCGACTAAAGGGCTCGATTATCAGCCAGAGCTATTGCAGGCGCGATTGGCCGCAGGCGAAGTGGTGTTCCTTGATTTCAAGGCAAGCTGGTGTTCGACTTGCAAAGCGCAAGAGCAGGTCATTGATGCCCTCAAGGCCGCCAACCCGGACTATGCCGCCAAAATCACATTCATCAATGTCGATTGGGACCAATGGGGCAAATCCGCGATTGTGAAAGACATGAAAATCCCACGCCGCTCGACTTTGGTGGCGCTGAAGGGGAACGCGGAAATCGGGCGCATCGTGGCAGGCACTGGTCAAGCCGAGATCAAGGCGCTGATGGATAAGGCGCTTCAAGCGGCCGTTTGAAGCCACCATAGAAGCGCCGTGACCGTGACCACGGAGCCGATATTCGCCCAAAGCATGGCGAGGGAGGCGACGCCTTCTTCGCCAGTGCCTTGCACCAAAACAGTATAGAGCGACAACATCGGCAGCGCCGCCGAAAGGATCATCGCAACCTGCAAAGCAGGCGCCAACGCCAGCACTGGGATTGATAGCACTGCAATCGCGATCAGCGGATGCACGATGAGCTTTCCGACGGTGATTTGTCCGGCAAGCCCGCGATTGCCGCGCAGCGGCAGGCCCACGAGAGCGCCGCCGACGCAAAACAGCGCCACCGCCGACGCAGAGGCCCCGACAAAGTCCAAGAGGCGTTGCAGGGCCTGTGGCGGGTGCAGGCCAGCAAGCACCGCAAACAGGCCAAGCCAAAGCGCGATCACCATCGGGCGTTTCATCACGGCCAACACCGTACGCCCAAGCAGGCGAAGGGGGCTGGTCTGGCTGCCTTTGGCGCTTTCCAACAGGACAAGGCCGATGGGAACGAGCAGGAAATTTTCTACCAGAAAATTCATTGCCAGAACCGTGCCGGCGATCTCGGGGGAAATGAAGCTGAGCAAAGGAAAGCCAATGAAGGCAGAGTTGGGCGAATTGACACCGATCCATCCAACAGCTTGGCGGGCCCGCCCTTCTCCTTGCGCGGAGAGCACGACAAGGGCAATTGCGCCGGTTATCAGGCCGATCAACGCATAGGCAGCCAGATAGGGCAGATTGAACACATCCGAGAGGTCGCGCGTGGCGACCGTATTAAACAGCATAGCCGGGAAGGCGATATTGAGGACGTATTTTCCCAGCGTGCGGATTTCTGCCTGATCAAAAAGCCCCTTCAAGACGACGACATAGGCAAGGCCCATCACCGCGAAAACTGGGAATATAATAGAAAGAACGGTGAGCATTCAGCCGATATGTCCCCGCGTTTCACCGACCGCACCGCCAACATGGCCACGATTGAGCAAGAGGTGATCAAGGATCACACAGGCCATCATCGCCTCGCCCACGGGCACAGCGCGGATACCAACGCAAGGGTCATGACGGCCTTTGGTGATGATCTCGGAGTCGGTGCCGGATTTGGTGATGGTTTGGCGGGTTTTCAGGATCGACGAGGTTGGCTTCACCGCGAAACGGACCACGACGTCTTGGCCTGTCGATATACCGCCCAAGATGCCGCCCGCGTGGTTGGAGTGATAGACCGGACCATTTGGCCCCATGGTGATCTCGTCGGCATTCTCTTCGCCAGTGAGGCAGGCCGCATTCATACCTTCCCCGATTTCGACGCCCTTGACCGCGTTGATCGACATCATGGCTGCGGCGAGGTCGGTGTCGAGTTTGCCGTAAATCGGTGCGCCCAGTCCCGCCGGGACATTGCGTGCCACCACTTCGATCACGGCACCAACGGAATTGCCGGATTTGCGGAGCGCGTCCATATAGTCGGCCCATTCCACGGCGGCAGTGGCGTCGGGGCACCAGAAGGGGTTTTGCCCGATCTGCCCCCAATCGAAGCGGGCACGATCAAATTGATGCGTGCCGATCTGCACCATGTAGCCCGTGATTTCGATTTCGGGTGCGAGCACGCCAAGGGCGGCCCGGGCAATACCACCTGCCGCGACGCGCGCTGCTGTTTCTCGGGCCGAAGACCGCCCCCCACCCCGGGGGTCGCGGATCCCGTATTTCTGCCAATAGGTGATATCGGCATGACCGGGACGAAATTTTTCGGCGATCTCGCTATAATCTTTGGAACGCTGATCGGTATTTTCGATCATCAACTGCAACGGAGTGCCCGTGGTTTGGCCTTCATAGGTGCCGGATAGAATCCGCACGAGGTCTTCTTCGCGACGCTGTGTTGTATAGCGGTTCTGACCGGGTTTGCGCTTGTCCATCCAGACTTGCAATGCAGCTTCCGACACTGGGATACCCGGTGGCACACCATCGACCGTTGCCCCAAGCGCAGGACCGTGGCTTTCGCCCCAAGTGGTGACGCGGAAGAGGTGGCCAAAAGTGTTGAACGACATGGGCGGTCTCCTTTGGCCCTTGCTTTACGACACTGACGCAGAGGGGGGAACCAGAAATTGCCGCGAGCATGGCGCGATCCGAAAGAGCGCGCAATTTCTTGGCCAAGGCTTGCGATCCCGCACAACACGGCTATGTTCGGTTTTACCTCGGGGTGCTCTGGTGACAGGGCTGAGATGCGAAAGCGAACCCGTTGAACCTGAACCGGTTAGAACCGGCGGAGGGAAGGTGTGGATGGATCAACCTCCAGACTTGCCCCCCGCGAGCAATGGAGGATGACATGAAATATCTTGCACTTGTTCCGGGCCTTTTCGCAGCGAGTATCGCTGTGGCGGAGCAACCCGTTTTGACAGTGTTGACCTATGACAGTTTTGTCTCGGATTGGGGCCCCGGCCCCGCTGTGGAGGCGGCTTTTGAAGCGGAATGCGGCTGTGACCTCAAATTTGTCAGCGCAGGCGATGGCGCGGCAGTTCTGTCGCGGCTGAAAATGGAAGGCACCCGGTCAGAGGCCGATGTGGTGCTCGGGCTCGACACCAACCTGACTGCTGAGGCCAAGGCGACCGGGCTTTTTGCGGCACATGGGCAGGCGCCCGACCTGACATTGCCAGTGGCTTGGGACGACGATACGTTTTTGCCCTTTGATTGGGGGTGGTTCGCCTTTGTTGGCCTTGCGGGCACTGAGTATCCCAAGGATTTCAAAGCGCTGGCTGCAAGCGATTTAAAAGTGGTTATTCAAGATCCCCGATCTTCCACACCCGGATTGGGGCTGTTGATGTGGGTCAAGGCCGCCTATGGCGACGAGGCTGGCGCGATTTGGGCTGAACTGGCCGATAACATCGTAACCGTTACACCCGGTTGGTCAGAAGCGTATGGGCTGTTTCTAGAGGGAGAGGCGGATCTCGTGCTCTCCTATACGACTTCCCCAGCCTACCACCTGATTGCCGAAGAAGACGCGGGCAAAGTGGCGCTGCCATTTGATGAGGGGCATTACCTACAGGTGGAAGTGGCAGGAAAATTGGCGGGCAGCGATCAGCCCGTTCTGGCAGATCAGTTCTTAAACTTCATGCTATCGCGGGCCTTCCAAGAGGTCATCCCCACGACAAACTGGATGTATCCGGCCACAGCATTGGAATTGCCCAAAGGATTTGAAACCTTGATCCAGCCCACGAAAACCCTGCTTTTGTCGGCTGAGGCCGCGCAGGCGGCGCGAGAGAGCGCGTTGGAAGAATGGCGCGCCGCGCTGTCGCGCTAACGCCGGATTGGACCGGATGGCTTGCCGCAACCTTGGTTGCGGTGAGCTTTTTTGCGCCTTTGGGTGCGGTGGTTTGGCGCGCTGGCAGTGGCGCGCCTGTCGCTGGTGACTGGGCAGCGCTGTGGTTCACCTTGGGCCAAGCGCTGCTTTCCACTCTGCTGAGTGTCTGTTTGGCGGTTCCTGTTGCGCGGGCTTTGGCGCGGCGGAGGTTCACCGGACGCGCGACGCTGATCACCTTGCTTGGGGCGCCTTTCTTGTTGCCCGTATTGGTGGCCGTGCTGGGGCTTTTGACGGTGTTTGGCCGCAATGGCGTTGTCAACGCAGGGTTGGCGGCGATGGGCCTGCCGGGATTTTCGATCTACGGGTTGCAAGGCGTGGTCTTGGCGCATGTGTTTTTCAACTTGCCGCTCGCGGTGCGAATTATACTGCAAGGCTGGCAAAGCCTGCCTGCCGAACGGTTTCGCATGGCAGAGAGCCTTGGCCTGAGCGGCATGGGGTTCTGGCGCCATGTTGAAGCCCCGATGTTGCGGCAAGTGGTGCCGGGGGCAGCGCTGTTGATTTTTGCGCTGTGCCTGACAAGTTTTGCAGTCGCGCTGATCTTGGGGGGCGGGCCCCGCGCAACGACATTGGAATTGGCGATTTATCAAGCGTTTCGCTTCGATTTCACGCCGGGGCGCGCAGCGGTCTTGGCAGTGATGCAATTGGCACTGGTGTTGGGTGCCGGATTATTGGCGCGACGCTTTGCCGATACGGTTACGGGCGACGCGCTGCGTGGGCGCGTGGTGCAGCGCTGGGACCGGAGCGGTCAGGTTGGCGATACAGTATGGATCGGCGCGGCAGCGCTGTTCTTGTTGGCCCCGATGGCGGCGGTTGTCTGGAAAGGTGCGCCGGGGGTCATCGGATTGCCGACCCCGGTTTGCCAGGCCGCAGGGCTATCGCTGGGTGTAGCATTGGCCGCTACCGCGCTGACGATGGTGTTGGCTGTGGTCCTTGGGCTGGTCGCGGTGCGACACGCCCGTTTGGAGCTGGTGGTTTTGCCGGGAATTGCCCTGTCGCCATTGGTGTTGGGGACGGGGGCATTTCTGCTGATCCATCCAATAACGGCCCCGGAACGGCTGGCTTTGCCAGTAACCGTTTGGGCAAATACGCTGGCGGCGCTACCCTTTGCGGTGCGGCTGATTTTGCCTGTCTTGCGGCAAGCCCAAGCGGACCACGGGGCCTTGGCAGAAAGTCTGGGCGTCGGACCAAAGATATGGGGGCTGCGGATTTTGTGGCCACGCTTGCGGCGTCCTGCGGGGTTTGCGGCGGGACTGACAGCGGCCCTTTCTATGGGAGATTTAGGGGTGATTGCGCTTTTTGCAGACACGG
>DOOI01000137.1 GCA_003512825.1 Paracoccaceae bacterium
TCCCAAGACGGCACTATTTCCGCATCAGTTGAAAGCCCGCGTCGCGGGCTTTTCCGTCTAGGGATGCCTCGGCCAATCGTCTTGGGCACATTGGAGCATACTGCGAGCGCCATTCTGCGCCCCGCCTTGAAGCGCAATGTGCATCTGCGCGTGCGTATCGTGGAGATCGAACCACCACATATCTCAGCGCGCGGGGAAACCTCGGTCTATATCTCGGTTTGGGGCGATCCAAATGATTTTGAGTCCCCCATCGTCGACCCCCCCATCGACCAGCCCGGCATAGAAAAGGCGCGCATTTTTAACCGGACCAAAATCAACGATTGATCCGATCACCGCCCGACGTGACAAGTCGGCCCGCGCGCTTGCACGTTGACAGCAACGGTCTGCGACATCTATCGCGATGTTCACGTCTGCTTGCGACTGGAATGGTCAACCCAACTATGAACCGAATAGATCTGACACGGCCTAACGCGCCGACATTCGCGGCTTTCGGCCCTCATCCCGTGGGCGTTGAGACGCTGCATCTCACCAATCCCGAACAGCCGGATGTGGCCTCGGCCCAAGCGCCCGGCGCGGTTTATGACAGGCCCTTGACCGTCGAACTCTGGTATCCATCACACGCCCAAACCGGCACTTTGCAGCCCTATGAAACACTGCTGCGTGATGGTCACACAATGGCAAGCCTGCATGGCTCTGCCCGCCGCGACGCCAGCCCCATCTCGGGTGACTTTCCCTTGATCATCCTGTCCCATGGCTACCCCGGAAACCGCTACCTGATGAGCCATCTGGGCGAAAAGCTGGCCTCGCGGGGGTATGTGGTGGCCTCGATTGATCACACCGACAGCACCTATGCCGACAAACGCGCTTTGGCGTCGACTTTGGTCAATCGCCCAAAAGACACCGCCTTTGTGCGCGCGGCCTTGGCGCATCGCGCTGATACATCCCGCTCCGCCATCATCGGCTATTCAATGGGGGGATATGGGGCGCTGATCTCGGCAGGTGCAGGCATTTCCAACACCGCTCTCAGCGCCGAATACGCCCCTCCTCCCGCGCTTTGGCAGGCCTATCGCAGCCCCGATGTTGATCCCGGCTTGAAAGCGGTCATCGCGATTGGCCCATGGGGACGGCACTATGATCTATGGGATGCCGAAGGCTTGGCCAAAGCATCTGTGCCCATGATGATCCTCGCGGGCAGTCAAGATCACGTCTCAGGCTATGACACTGGCATGCGCCGGATCTACGCAGAAGCAACCGGAGTTGAACGGCACCTGCTGACCTTCGTAAACGCAGGACACAACGCCGCCGCGCCCATTCCCGCGCCGCAAGAGTCTTGGGCACCGTCCGAGCATTTGGAGTTTGTTCCCTTCGAGCATTACGCAGATCCGGTTTGGGATTCTGTTGTGATGAATAACATTGCCCAACATGCCGCCGTTGCGTTTCTGGATCGGCATGTAAAGGGCCTCGCAGACCGCGAGGACTATTTGAGCGGCAGTTTCGAGGGATTTGCCCCCGGCACAGAAGTGGGCCTTACTTGGGAGCGCAAACTCCCCTGAGCCTGAGCCAGACTCTGCGCCTCTGCACCAGAAAAGCGTGGGCCCCGCCCAGCGCCTTCGAAATCGAACAGCCACGAAATGCAGGGCACACTCCCCCGACATTTCGCCATCACGCGAATTGCCAAACCTCGCTTGTTTTGACACATCCGGCGGTCAATAGGCCCGGTCGCGTTATCCACGGGGCCGAAGGTGTGGCAATTGACCTCAACCGCGCTATTCTACGATCCAGAAACAGGCCATTGCGCCATTGAACCGCAGGCTTTGTGGAATGAATGACACGCCCTTTCCAGACCATGATCCAATTGATGCAGTCATTACTTGGGTGAATGGCGACAGCGCCGCGCATCGGCGCAAACGTCATGCATATATGGCGAAATCATCTGTGCCCTTGCACGAGAATGCCACCAACCCACATCGGTGGGCCTGCAATGACGAGATATTGTTTTGCCTGCAATCGATTGGCACCCATGCCGAATGGATCAGAACCATTTGGATCGTGGTTGATGACGAAACGCCAGATTTGTCGATCTTGCCTGCGGCGCTGACGTCCAAAGTCAAATTCGTGTTTCACCGCGATATTTTTGACGGGTTTAATGACGTTTTGCCGACGTTCAATTCACTTTCCATCGAAAGCATGATTTGGCGCATCGAAGGGCTGAGTGAGCGGTTTCTCTATTTCAATGACGACGTCTTTCTTACGGCACCTGTGCAGCCTACCGATGTGTTCAAAGGCACCTCTCCTGTTTTGCGCGGCAAATGGGCCAGCCTTGCGGCGTTGACGCATAATTTCGACGCCCAAAAAGATCCGTCGCTGTTCAATCACTTTATGCAAATCAACGCGGCCGAGATCCTTGGTTTTGGCGCAACGCAGGTATTTTGCGCCGCCCATGTCGCGCATCCGTTCAAGCGCTCGACGATGTCGGAATTATTCGAGCATTACCATGACGTTTTCAAAAGCAATATCTCGCATCGGTTTCGGGACTTGAGCCAATTCCTCCCACAAGGGCTGCATAACCACGCCTGCATTTTGGAAAACGACGCAATCATCTCGCCCATGCAGGACTATCGCCATATCCGCAGCGGTCAGGGCCAAGATCGTGCCCCAACCGAGGCTTGGGCCTTGCTGGAAAACGTTTCTGAGGAAAAAGTTAAGTTCCTGTGCATAAATGACCTGCCAAAACTGGAGGCGCTCATACCGGGAGTGCGAGGCTGGTTGGGCGATGTGGTGGGCGCCGCCTAAATAATTCGATTAATCGCGGCACAGCCTTTCGGCCCTGACTGCTTTGGCCCAGCAAGGCAGCATCCAACGCGCGCCACATGCGCGCATGCAATCACAGGCATTCCTTCACCTGAATCGCTGCGGTGACCCTGCCGAAGTGATGTTGCCGCACTACTTGTTGCGCGCAGGGAATAGGAAACACGGAATGTCTGTGGATAAACGAGATACTGGACGAGCGGTGCCAACAGGCCGCACAAGCCGATTTCTGGCATTTGGTGGCATGGCCTCCGCAATAGCCGGAAACGTTGCCGCCCAAGGGGTGCGTGCGCTCGCCCATGGCAAGCGGCCCGACTTTGGGCAATTGCTTCTGACGCCTGCCAATACAATGCGCCTGACAGAGGGCCTTTCGCATTTGCGCGGTGCTGCGTTGAAAATGGGGCAGATGCTGTCCATGGATACGGGCTTGGTGGTCTCTGAGGAGTTGGCTGCCATCCTTGGCCAAATGCGCGACAACGCCACCCACATGCCTCCCAAACAATTGCAAACCGTGCTGAATGCCGAATGGGGCACAGGCTGGTACAAGCGCTTCGCCAGCTTTGATGTGCGCCCCTTTGCTGCCGCCTCGATTGGCCAAGTGCACCGCGCCGTGACGCGCGAGGGCGAGCAGCTGGCGATCAAGGTGCAATACCCCGGTGTTCGCGCCAGCATCGACAGCGACGTCACCAATATGGCAACGCTGATGCGCCTTCCCGGCCTCTTGCCGCGCGGCATGGTGCTCGAGCCCCTTTTGACCGAAGTGAAACGCCAGTTGCACGCCGAGGCGGACTATCTGGCCGAGGCGCAAAACCTCACCCAGTTTGAAGCTTTGCTGGCGGGGTCAGACACCTTTGCCCTGCCCAGCCTGCACCCTGCGCTTTGCACGCCGCAGGTGCTGGCGATGCGCTACATGCAAAGCACCCCGCTCGATGGTCTGGTCGACGCGCCCCAGCGCACACGTGATACAGTGGCAGCGGCGCTGATTGGCCTCGTGCTGCGCGAACTGTTCGAGTTTGGCACCATGCAGACCGACCCTAACCTAGCGAATTACCGCTATGACCCCGAAACGGGCCGCATCGTGCTGCTGGATTTCGGCGCCGTCCAGGCGATTGCCCCCGCACTTGCCGCAGATTTCCGCGCCCTAGCCCGCACAGCGCTTTTCGGTGACGCCGCGACAACGCGGGAGGCGATGTTGCGGATCGGCTATTTTGGCCCGGACACCGCGCCGCACCACCAAGATTTGATCCAGTCCATGTTTGAAACTGCGATGGCCCCCCTACGCCAAGAGCACCCCTATGATTTTGGCCGCACCGATCTCATGGAAACGCTGCGCGACATGGGCCTTGCCCTCGGCTCCGACCGCGACTTGGCCCATGTTCCTCCCGCTGCCACGCTGTTTTTGCACCGCAAGATTGGCGGCATGTATCTTACGGCTGCCAAACTGCGTGCATGCGTCGCCCTGCGGCCAATGGTCGAGGCCTACTGCTGAACCTCCAATTTGCCGCACTGAAACACCGCGCCCTTGCGCCAAATCCCCCCAATATCGAACAGAGATGGAAAAATGCCCGAATTGATCCCCACCCTCGCCGAAGGCACCCGGCTTCTGGCGGCTTTCACCCCGCGAATGGGGCGGCGATATGCCAATGGGCGCAACACCGATCACGGCCCCGGCGCGCATAAATCCGTGTCATCCCTGTCGCCCTACATCCGGCGCAGGCTGGTGCTCGAACAAGACGCCGTGGCCGCAGCGCTTGCCGCGCATGGCCCCATAGAGGCCGAAAAATTCGTGCAAGAGGTGATCTGGCGCGGCTATTTCAAAGGCTGGCTGGAACGTCGCCCGCAGGTCTGGATCAGCTATCGCAACGGGCTGGAAGCCGACCTTGCCGCGCTCGACCGCGACCGCCGCCTGCGCCGCGACCTCGCGCGTGCGATGAACGGCGAGACGGGCCTAGAGTGTTTCGACGCATGGGCGCGCGAATTGGTCGATACGGGCTATCTGCACAATCATGCGCGGATGTGGTTCGCCTCTATCTGGATCTTCACATTGGGCCTGCCTTGGCGGTTGGGGGCGGATTTCTTTTATCGCCATCTTTTGGACGGGGATGCCGCGTCAAACACACTTGGCTGGCGCTGGGTTGCCGGGCTTCACACCCGAGGCAAGCCCTATCCCGCAGACGCGCAAAACATCGCCACCTTTACCGCCGGGCGCTTTAACCCCCGCCAAGCCGATCTGGCCGAAGTGACCCAAGGCCTTGAGGCCACCGAGCCCGAGGGCCTGCCCTCTGTCCAGCCGCTGCGCGCCATCACACCTCCCCAACCGGGCGCCCCAAGCGCATTACTGCTGACCGATGAAGATTGCCGACTGGAGGATTTCGACATCACCAGCTTGGACATCCGAACTGCCGCCACATTGACAGCGAGCCATCTGCGCTCGCCGCTTCCCACGTCTGACCTTGTCCAAGGCTTTGAACTGGGCGCTCTGGCAGATGCCGCCACGCGGGCGGGCGTCACACCCGTATCTCTGCAAGCAACTGATCCCGCTGCCTTGGCAAAATGGGCGGCACGGGCAGGGGCTACGCAAATCGTCACCCCCTTTGTCACCCGGGGCCCGTTGCGCGATTGGCTCGATGAGGCAACACACGCCATGGCGCAGCACGGCATCACCCTGTGCGAATGGCAGCGCGACTGGGACACCGCAATCTGGCCTCACGCCACCGCAGGCTTTTTCAAGGTCAAGCAAAACATCCCGCGCATCCTTGAACAAACAGGGCTGTCATAACCCCCCTGTTTGTCCCCAAGACAAAGGCCCGCGCGGTGCTCACGCGGTCCTTTGCCCTACTCACAGGTCAAAGCCCGCATATGCAGACTAGGCGCGATCCTTTCTCTGAAACGGCAAAAACGCTTCCACCGCCGCAGACGCGATCACAATCGTTTCGCCAGAAGTCGGGTGCGTTACGTTTAGCCCGCCTCGGATCACCTTCACGGTAACCTCACCCACCGGCAGAAGCGCTGCAACCTTCGCTGTGTCAACAGTGTCAGGCTCTTGTGCCCCAATGGTTACCAACACCCGCAGCGTCTTGCGATCGATCATAGGCAAGCCAAGCAAATGCAGCGAAGAGCGATGCAGGGCACTTTCAACCGCGCGCATGGCCGCCTTGGTGTAATCGCCACCATGCAGGTCATTGCCCATGCCCATTTCAATAATGAAGCGCTGATCCGTCATTTTGAGTGCTCCAGATCCAGAGAGACCGAAATAGCCACATTCGCGATCACATTTGGCGGTCCATCGAGGCGCGGCACATCAAGCCCTCCTTCGGTCACAAAAACCCGTGGTTGCCCGTAAGGAAAAGCGGCCTTGATCTTGTCAACATCCACCAGATCCGGCCGGGCAACGCCAATCTCCACATCCAGAACCATGGCCGATTTGGGCAGGTCAAACAGCTCGGCAAGATTGATTGAATTGCGCCAAAGCGCATCGCGGACGGCACGGAGCGCCGCTTCGGTATAATCACAGCGCCGCAGCGATGTGCCGATGCCGAATTCAGTCAAAAGGCGGGTTTCAGCCATGGAAAATATCCTAAAGAGTTCAAAGCTTGGGTGATCGCCAGATTTTTCCTGAGCGCTCACCCCAGTCTGGGCCAGTCCGCGATGGGGATCAATTCAGAACGACCCACCGAACCAAGACCAACCCATCTCGCGCATCCGATTTACCCCAATGCCGTGCCAGACCCACCCAAAATGGCGGCGGCTCCTGTATCAGCGATTTTTGGAAAATGGCGATCCCGGGAAGATTCGAACTCCCGACCCGCTGCTTAGAAGGCAGCTGCTCTATCCAACTGAGCTACGGGACCGCACAAGCCCGATATGCGACAAGCGCGCGCGCCTTGCAACCTTTCAGTCAGGTGGTAACCGCACGGCGTGGCGTCAAATCTCGCGCGTCATGAAGACGGAATTGGGGTCCTCGCCATAGCCCTCAAACGGACCGCAGATCTCGAAACCCATCCGCGCATAAAGCGCGCGCGCCGAAACAAAGGTGGGTTGCACCCCGGTTTCCAGCGACAACAGCGAAAATCCCTCGGCCTGCGCGGCGGCGATGATATGCTCAACCATGATCCGTGCCAGTCCACGCCCGCGCGCCTCGGCCAGAATATGCATGGATTTCACTTCAGCATGGGTCGCATCAATCCGCTTGAACGCGCCCATCCCCAAAGGCACGCCCGCATCATCGCGCAGCACATAGAACCAGATGCCCGGCGCAGCCAAAGCATCGGCGGGCAGCATATGAATAGATTCAGGCGGCGTATCGGCGTGCATATCGGCCGCGTGCCGATGATGCAGCAGCGCCAGTGCCTCTTGGACCGGATGTTCCTGCGCGATGGTCACCATGGTCTGCGTCCTCCTCGCTCAATTCACTTGTGCCAATGCCTCGGCCACGGCAATTTCCGCCATCGCCAAGATCGCGTCTCGCGTGGTTGCGACGGCGATGAACCGACCATTATGACAGAACTTCGCCCCCTTCACGCCGCTTGCCGCTTCCAAGGCCCCATCCGTCAACCCGGCCCAGCTTGCCGGCAGATCGGCGCGTTGCGCGAAACTGTCTTCGCTCTGCCGGATTCCGTTCAACGCCCAATCACTGTCGCGCGGATGGATGACAAACAGCAAATGATCCGCGCCCGCGCGCGAAATCGCCCCGCGATAAGGCATGCCCATCGGCAGCTCCAGAATACGCGACGTGCCCGCTGCAGTGATTTGCGCCATGACCACCGCCTCGGCACGCCGCCGCGCCGCCGCTTGGGTGACTGCCGCCTCCAGAAAGGCACGGGCAATCTCCAACGCCCGGGCAAACCCCGCATCCTCAACTGCCGCGCCGCGCGCATCAAACGGTGGCTTGAGCGCCTCCAGCAGGACAGGCAAAGTCAACTCTGCCAGAATCCCCGCCTCGGACGGGTTCACTGCACCATTATCCATCAAATCAACCGGCAGCACAAAGCGGCTGTCGATCTCGGCCCATACGGCAGCATGGTCCGCGTCCGGCACCTGCAACGCGGCAAGATAGTCCGCACCATAGGCGGCCCAGATCAGTCCGAAAGAACTGTAGGGCTGGCCATCCGCCCGCAGCGGCGCGCCCTTCTGGTGATGATCGAAAATCCCCATCGCCGGATCAAACAGCCGCCCGACGTCATAAATGATCTTGCCCGCACCCGGTGTTGTCCACCGCTCATCGCGCGTCCGAACCACCTCGGCTTGCGGATAAAGCCGCGTCAAAATCACAGATGACAGCAGCTCATCCGCGTGAAACCCGCCTGAATGGGTGACCAAATGGGTAATCATCGTCACATCCCCTCAAACAAAAGGGGCGACCCCTTCGGCCGCCCATCTGCCATTTCCCGTCGCGTGGCGCGTTAATGCGTCCAAACACCCCGACGATTGGTGGCGAAATTCTCGCCGTATCCTCCGGCGCGGATATTGGGTTTGCGCGCTTTGGGCTGGACCACGGCGTAGTCTATTCCCTTTTCCTTGGCGTAGGCTTCAGCCGCTTCTTGGCTTTCAAACCGCAACTTCACCTGCGTTTGCGTATCTGTGCTGGACGTCCAGCCCATCAACGGATCCACAGCGCGCGCCGAAGCCTGAGCAAATTCCAACACCCAAAGCTTGGTCTTGGCGGTGCCCGACGACATGGCGGTCTTGGCGGGTTTGTAAATCCGAGCGCGCATGGGAATCCTCCTGAAACTCCCCCCTGTATCGGAGAAAATCGGCGTCCGGGCAAGGCCCGTAACGCCTCTAGTTTAGGGGAGAGGTACAAGCCTTGGTTGCCGGGGGTCTGCGGGGAGCGAGGGGTGGGTGCATCGCCTCGGCAACCAAGTCTGCTGCTTGCCCGTATATCATCGCATACAACCCACGTTTGAACGAAGAAGTAATTTTTCTGCGTCGGCGGATTATTGCGCGCAATCTTGTTAAAGCCACATCTCAGACACCTGATTTCGTAGGATTTCCCCCATAGCCTGCGACAAAAGGCCCAACCACCGCACCCATGCTGCATTGCTGCACCATTACTGGGCCGAAAGCGCTTGAACCAGAACAAAAACAGATCAAGTTAGGCAAAGCGCCGCCGCAACCAAGGGTCCCTTCGGAATACCTCAGGGAGCCTTTTGGCAGTTCCGGCGCTCTTGAAGGAGACCACCCGTGCACAACAACCGCCCCGATCACCTGCCGGATCTGCCGCATGCCTCCAATCCCCGGATGGCCCGCGAAAAACTCGAAGGCGGCAAGCGGTTCGTCATGCAATCCGAATTCAAGCCCGCAGGCGACCAGCCCACCGCCATCACTGAACTTTCAGATGGTATCGCACAGGGCGAACGCAATCAGGTGCTCCTTGGCGCCACCGGCACGGGCAAAACCTATACGATGGCCAAAGTCATCGAAGAAACCCAGCGCCCCGCCATCATTCTGGCCCCCAACAAAACCCTCGCCGCCCAGCTTTATGGCGAATTCAAAGGCTTCTTCCCCGACAACGCGGTGGAATATTTCGTCTCGTATTACGACTACTACCAACCCGAGGCCTATGTGGCGCGCACCGATACCTATATTGAAAAAGAAAGCCAGATTAACGAACAGATCGACCGAATGCGCCACTCGGCCACGCGCGCATTGCTCGAACGCGATGATGTAATCATCGTGGCCTCGGTCTCTTGCATCTACGGTATCGGCTCGGTGGAAACCTATTCCGCCATGACTCAAGACCTGATCGTCGGCCAGATGTATGATCCACGCCAAGTCATGGCCGAGCTGATCGCGCAGGCCTACCGCCGCAACGATGCCGCCTTCCAACGCGGCTCCTTCCGGGTGCGTGGCGATGTCATCGAACTTTGGCCCGCCCACCTCGAAGATCGCGCTTGGCGCTTCTCTTTCTTTGGCAATGACCTCGAAACCATCACCGAGTTTGACCCGCTCACCGGCGCCAAAACCGACAGTTTTGACAAAATCCGCGTCTATGCCAACTCGCACTACGTCACCCCGCGCCCCACCATGCAACAGGCCACCAAAGGCATCCGCCTCGAATTGATGCACCGCCTCAAGCAGCTCACCGACGAAGGGAAGCTGTTGGAGGCGCAACGCCTTGAGCAACGCACCAATTTCGATCTTGAAATGTTGGAAGCCACGGGCGTCTGCAACGGAATCGAGAACTATTCGCGCTACCTCACAGGGCGTGCTCCGGGCGAACCACCGCCCACACTCTTTGAATTCATTCCTGATAATGCCATCGTCTTTGCCGATGAATCCCACGTCTCCGTGCCACAGATCGGCGGCATGTATCGCGGCGACTTTCGGCGCAAGATCACCCTCGCCGAGCATGGCTTCCGCCTGCCCTCCTGCACCGACAACCGCCCGCTCAAATTCGAGGAATGGGACGCGATGCGCCCGCAGTCCATCTTCGTCTCTGCCACACCCTCTGCATGGGAAATCGATCAGGCGGGCGGCGTCTTCACCGAGCAGGTCATCCGCCCCACGGGCCTTCTCGACCCAGTCGTCGAAATCCGCCCCGTTTCGATGCAGGTGGATGACCTTCTCGACGAAATCCGCCGCGTCGCAGCCCAAGGCCTGCGCGTGCTGGTCACCACACTCACCAAACGCATGGCCGAAGACCTGACCGAATATTTCCACGAACAAGGCATCCGCATTCGCTACATGCACTCCGATATCGACACGATCGAGCGCATCGAAATTCTGCGCGACCTCCGTCTCGGGGCTTTCGACGTGCTGGTTGGCATCAACCTCTTGCGCGAAGGTCTCGACATCCCCGAATGTGGCCTCGTCGCCATTCTGGACGCCGACAAGGAAGGCTTCCTGCGCTCAGAAACCTCGCTCATCCAAACGATCGGCCGCGCCGCGCGCAATGTGGATGGCCGCGTCATCCTATATGCCGACCGCGTCACAGGCTCGATGGAGCGCGCGATGGCCGAAACCAACCGCCGCCGCGAAAAGCAGCACGCCTATAACCTTGCCCACGGCATCACGCCCACCACTGTGAAAAAGAACGTCGAAGATGTTCTGGCGGGCCTGTGGAAGGGCGACACCGATGAGGCGCGCATCACGGCCAAAGTGGACAAACCGCTTGTCGGTTCCAACCTCGCCGCCCATCTCGACGCACTGCGCGTCAAAATGCGAAAGGCCGCCGAGAACCTCGAATTCGAAGAAGCCGCCCGACTGCGCGACGAGGTCAAACGCCTTGAGGCCGTCGAATTGGCCATCGCCGACGACCCCCTCGCCCGTCAATCCGTCATCGAAGACGCCGTGGAGGAAGCCGTCAAAATGAAAGGTCGCTCCACCGCAGGCCGCCCTGGCCAACGCGGCGGCAATGTGAAACGAAAGCGGTAAGTGGCAAAGCGGCCAATCTGGCCCTTGGTCCGCGCCCCGTTTCGCGCCAAAACATAGCCGCTCTGGCGCTGGGTATGGCCGGGGTAGGTCAGGCCAAAAGTTAACCCGCGCCCACTGCGTCAACGTCATGACGCAAACCAGACGCGGACCATACGTAAATCATACGTCGCAAAAGCGCGTCTGATCCGGCATTAACCCTGCGGAGCGCTGCGTTCACCAAAGATCGCCGAACCCACTCGAATATGAGTCGCACCCAGCGCAATTGCCGTCTCGAAATCGCTGCTCATCCCCATGGAAAGCGCCGAAATTCCGTTTCTTTCCGCGATTTTGGCCAAAAGTGCGAAATGCAACGCGGGCTCTTCGTCCACAGGCGGAATGCACATCAACCCCTTAACGGGCAGGTCCAAATCAGCCATTTTCTTCAAAAACGCATCTGTCTCGCGCGGCAAGACCCCAGCCTTTTGATCTTCCTCCCCCGTATTGACCTGCACAAACAGCTCTGGACAGGTCCCGATCTCCTGCGCCAAACGGGCCAGCGTCACCGCCAGTTTTTCACGGTCAACCGTTTGAATTGTATCAAATAACTCCATCGCTGCACGGGCCTTGTTGGTCTGAAGCGGCCCGATAAGATGCAGATCTACTTTCCCGTATTTTTCTTGAAACGCAGGCCATTTGCCCTCTGCCTCTTGCACCCGGTTTTCACCAAAGAAACGCTGCCCTTGCGCCAAGACTTCATCAACCCTTTCAAGGGGTTGCACCTTGGAAACCGCGATCAGCGTCACACTCTCCCGCACCCGATTGGCGCGTGTGCAGGCGTCTTGCACCCGGTTTTCGATCTCAATCAGTCCCATCATCTCTTCCTCAACGGCACAAAGCCTTGATTCCACGCGCAATTTCTGGTGTCGCTGCCAGCGTATCCGCCGCCAACCCCCGCGCTACCGTCATCAACTGATCTGGCGCCACAATCCGGTCAATCAACCCCCAAGCAAGCGCCTCTTCTGTCTCGATTTTTTGGCCTGCCATCAAAATCATCTTGGCCCGCGACGGCCCCACCAAAGCGGCCAAGCGCGCCGGATCAGAAGGCTGGGGCAGATAGCCTAACTTCATGACAGGATAGAAAAACTTGGCGCCCGGCACCGCGATCCGAATATCGCAGGCCAAGGCCATCCCATTCGCGCCACCCGCCAATGTGCCGTTCAGCGCCGCAATGGTCAGCCCCGGCAAACGCGCAATCGCGCCCGAGAGCCGCTCCCAATCAGGCGAGGTTGCCATGCCCGCTTTCGCCGCATCCAAGTCCGCGCCCGCAGAGAAAACCTTTCCTTTACCCGTAAGGAGCAAAACTCTGGCATCCATTGCGCTTTCGGCAATCTCCGCCAAATCGCACAACATCTGAGGCGTCAGCGAATTTGCCTTGTCCGGCCGATCAATGGTGACACACCACAAATCACCGTCTTTTTCGAGTTGGATCATTGAAGCCCCACTTTTTCGCGGATCACCGGATCGCGCAGCGATATTTCTTGCCCAAGGTAGCTATCAGCCTGTGCGCTGCACATCCACAGCAAGGTTCTGGCAGGCCAATCGGCAGGCACGTGATCTTCCCAATTCAACTTTGCCACAGGTCCGACGCCAGAAGCTTTGATGTCCTTTTGCATCTGCGTCGCCACCGTGCCTGGCGACAACCCCATGATCCGTAGCCCAGAGTCGCCCGCTTCCAAATGTGCCGAGCGCGTGAGCATCGCAGCCCCCGCTTTTGAGGCGCAATAATGGCTCCATCCTTGCAAAGGAGAATGCGCCGCGCCGGACGAAATGGTCAAAATTGTCCCGGCTCCGCGCGCAATCATCGCGGGCAGGACTGCGCGCATCCCATTGTAAACGCCGCCTAAATTTATGGTAATCGCCTCCATCCATGCAGAGGGAGTGCTCTCCGCCAACCCGGAAATCGGCGCGATCACTCCGGCATTGTTGATCAGCACATCGACCGGACCAAACGCCGCCTCGACCGATGCAATCGCGGCGGCCATCGCCTCCCAGTCCCCCACATCGACCGTCAGCGCCATGGCCTGCGGGCCAATCTCTGCGGCCAAGGCGTCAATCTCGGCTGACGAGCGCGCCAAAAGCGCCACTTTCGCACCCGCCGCCGCGAAAACCTGCGCCGCCGCAGCGCCAATACCCCGGCTCGCGCCCGTGATCACCACAACCTTACCGTCCATTCCGGATCTCCCCACCTTGCTCACGTCACTTAAGGCGGTAAACTTGCCGCCATCTCCCGTCCAGCCGCAACCCCCCTTGATTGCTAGGCGCTTTGCCCCGATTTAAGTTTTAAGGTTTTCAGAAAGAAAGGTTTTTCATGCGACCTCATACATCCAAAGGCATCGCATTGCTGATTGCGGCCTGCCTCACTGCCAGCCAAAGCGCCGCCGACGTCACCGCTCAGGAGGTCTGGAGCGATTGGAAAGACTACCTCGCCAGCTTTGGCTATAAAGTTGAGGCCACAGAATCCCCCTCTGGAGCCACACTTTCAATCTCGAACCTGACAATGTCGATGGCCCTGCCCGATGGCGAAGGCGATTTCCGCATTGCCATGGATCGCCTTGATTTCACAGAAAAAGGCGACGGCACCGTGGCTATCGAAATGCCCGCTTCCATGCCGTTCTCACTGATGATGAAGGGCGCGAATGGCAATGATCTGGCGGTAGACATGACCTACAGCCACACGGGGCTGGTCATGCTGGTGTCCGGCACACCGGGCGAGATGGCCTATACCTACAGCGCCGACAGTCTGGCAGTTGCCCTTGCCTCGCTGCAGAGCAATGGCGTGCCCGTGCCCGTCCGCGCGGCGCAACTCACCCTCACCGACATCGCAGGTCAGGCACAGCTGCGCGACGCAAGCGACAAGCGCCACTCAGCCCAGACGTTCGACGCGGCCAATGCGTCTTGGCTGGTGGCTTTCGATGAACTTGAAAAGGGTCAGCCTGTCAAAATGGAAGGGGCCCTGACGGGGCTTTCCTTCATGGGCACGGCGGCGCTGCCACAGGGGCTCGATCTGGCTAATATGACAGCCGCCATGGGCGCTGGTTTCGCTGTGGACAGCACCATCGCTTACGCCACTGGCAAACAGACAATAAGCATGAGCGATGACAGCGGTCCGCTTACCGTCTCGTCCAGCTCACAAGGCGGCGATCTGAGGGTCGCGGTCAACGAAACCATGCTGGCCTATTCGGGCAGCGGGCGTCAGGCAAAAGTCGAAGCCGCAGGTGGCATGCTGCCTATCCCAGTATCGCTTGCCATGGAGAATGCGGGCTTCAACCTGCGCTTTCCATTGGCCAAATCTGACGAGCCGGGCGATTTCGCCTTTGGCTTCGATCTGACCAATTTCACTATGTCCGATATGATCTGGGCCATGATCGACCCCACGGGTCAATTGCCGCGCGACCCCGCCACCCTGGCCGTCGATCTGACGGGCAAAGCCAAGATCACCGCCGACATGAGCAACCCCAACTCCATGTCGAGCAGCGAAAGCCCCGGCGAGTTGCATGCTCTGTCGCTCAATACCTTGTCACTTCGCCTTGCAGGCGCAGACTTGTCGGGGAAAGGCGCGTTCACCTTCGACAATTCCGACCTGACGACGTTTGACGGCATGCCTCGTCCCACGGGTGCATTGGACCTGCGCCTCATAGGCGGCAATGCTTTGCTTGATAAGCTGGTAGCGATGGGCCTGTTACCCGAAGATCAGGCCATGGGTGCTCGAATGATGATGGGTCTTTTTGGCCGGATGGAAGGCGAAGATACGCTCACATCAAAAATCGAAGTGACCCCCGAAGGGGCCGTGCTCGCCAATGGCCAACGCCTGCGCTAGGCGCAGACACCCCTCGATCAGCGCACCAAACGGGGGAGGCACCGGCCTCCCCCACCCCGTTACAAATGGGGTGCGAACTCTGCCAAAACTGCCTCATAAACGGCGCGCTTGAACGGCACGATCTGCCCAGGCAACTCCGCCACAGGCAACCAGCGCCATGCGGCAAATTCCGGATGTTCCTGATCGATCTTCACCAGATCATCCGTGCCAAGAAAACGCATCAGAAACCACTTTTGCTCTTGCCCCTTAAAGCGCCCCTTCCAGATCTTTGGCACGATATCATGCGGCAAATCATACGCGATCCAACCCGCGCTCTCTGCCTCGATCCGCACGTACTCGCGCGCCACGCCAGTCTCTTCTTCCAACTCTCGCAGCGCCGCATCCCGCGGCGTTTCACCTTTGTCGATCCCGCCCTGCGGCATCTGCCAAGCGGCAACGTCACTATCCAAGCGCTGCCCGACAAACACCTCGCCCGCCGCATTCATCAGCATGACGCCTACATTCTTGCGATAAGGCAGCTTGGCAATTTCGTCTGGCGTCATCATCGGTTCCTCACATTTTCGGCTCTCGGATAAGCGAAAGGGCCGCTCGGGTGCAATCCCAAGCGGCCCTTTGTCCATATTTATCGCTCTTATTCCTTTGGCTTCAGCGCGGCCATGCCCTTGAGAATATCGATAGCATAGGCCAGCTGATAATCCTCATCACGCAGCTTGGTTGCCTCTTCGGCACGGGCGCGCTCTTCTTCGATCTGGCGCACCTCATCTTCACTCAGGCTGTCATTCTTCAGCGTGCCGCGCAGATCCGCCTCCGAGCGTCCCTTGGGCTCTTCCTCGGTGGTTTCGTCCACAGGTTTGCGCGGCGGCTGCTGCACGAGGATATCCGGCGTCACACCCAAATTCTGAATCGAACGGCCCGAAGGCGTATAATAGCGCGCCGTAGTTAGGCGCATTGCGCCATCATCCTTGAGCGGCATCACCGTCTGGACCGAACCCTTACCAAAGCTCTTGGTGCCAATCACAATAGCGCGGCGGTGATCTTGCAAAGCGCCGGCCACGATCTCGGACGCCGAAGCCGAGCCGCCATTGATCAACACGACCAAAGGCTTGCCCCCGGCCAAATCGCCTGCCGTTGCGTTGAACCGCTCGCCTTCTGCCGGATTGCGCCCACGTGTCGAGACAATCTCACCTGTTTCCAAGAAGGCATCGGAGACTTTAATCGCCTGCGTCAGCAAGCCACCGGGGTTGTTGCGGAGATCAAGCACGATCCCATCGACCGCCTCCATGCCGCCTGCCTCATCAATCGCCTTCTTCAACCCGGCTTCAAGGTTGGGGTAGGTCTGATCGTTGAACGTCGTCACGCGCAACACCACCGACTTGCCTTCCGTGCGGGCGCGCACCGCTGTCAACTTGATGGTATCGCGCACAATCGACACATCGAACGGCTCCGGCGTGCCGTCACGGACCACAGTAATGATGATCTCACTGCCCACAGGGCCGCGCATCATGTCCACGGATTGATCCAGCGTCAGGCCCAAAAGCGATTCGCCGTCGACATGCGTGATGAAATCGCCCGCTTCAATGCCAGCCGCATCAGCAGGTGTGCCATCAATTGGCGAGACGACTTTCACAAAGCCTTCTTCCTGCGTCACTTCGATGCCAAGCCCGCCAAACTCGCCGCGCGTTTGCGTCCGCATGTCGGCTGCGGCATCTGCCGCCATATAGCTCGAATGCGGGTCAAGCGAGGTCAGCATCCCGTTGATCGCGGCTTCAATCAGCTTCTTTTCGTCCACCTCTTCGACATATTGCGCGCGGATCCGGTCAAAGATGTCACCAAACAGGTCAAGCTGCTCATAAACCGAAACCTTCGAGGTCTCCTCCGCCAGCAAAGGCCCAGCCACTTGGGTCGTGGCAATAACCCCGGCAATTGTGCCCGTCGCGGCGGCCAAGAGGAATTTCTTCATCTGTCACTCATCCTTCAATGCGCGGAACCACGGCGCCGGATCGACAGGCGCATTATCCACTCTGATCTCTATATAGAGCGTTTCTGGCCGCCCGCTTCCAGTGCCTTCCGCACCTGTCAGCAGGTTTGCTTCTCCAGAAGGCTCTTTTCCTCCCATCAACCCCAACGGACTCTCCACCGAGATGACGTCTCCCGCACTACCATAAACCACGTCGAGCCCTGCGAGCACGAAGAGAATGCCCGGCCCGGGCTCCAAAATGATCACGTTTCCGTAGTCGAGAAGCGGACCAAGGTAGCGAATGGTGGCTGCCGCAGGGGCAGTCACCAAGGCCCGTGCGCGCGTGGCAAGCAAGAGACCGGGGCGCACCACCCCTGCCGCATCCGCTTCATTCGCGCCCCGCAAGAGCGCACCCGCAACGGGCAAATTCAACTGTCCCCGCTGCGCGCGGATGTCTTCCAAGATCACCTCCGCCTCATCCGTGGTCATCTCGCTCAGCCCGCTGGCAAACCCTTCCAGCGTTTCTGCCGAAGAGATCAAGATCGCCGTCCGCACCGGGTCTTCGGTAAATTTCTTTGGCAAGGGCACCCGGTCGCTGATCGCTTGGCTCAACTCCGCGCGCGCTTCCTGCGCCCCCTGCAAACCCTTCGCCAAAGTCTCGGCTGCGTTCTGTTGAAGGAGGCGCAGCGTATGCACCTCTTCCAATTTCGCGCGCAACTCTGCGGCCCGCATATTCAGCGCTGGCGCCACATCCGCGACAATCATCCCTGCGCGGGCCGTCCCCATCGGGCCTGCGGGATGCAAAAGCGCCGTGGGGGCCGGAGCGCGCGACATCGATTGCAAGACGCCCAAGAGGTTGGCAACCTCTGCATCCCGCGCTTGTAAATCACGCACCAGCTGCGCCTCGCGCAAGGATGCGCGGCGCACACCATCCCGCAGCGCCTCCAACCCATCCTCAAAGGCCTGCACAGTCTCTGTCAGCGCCGCAACCCTATCCCTCGCGCTCTCGGCGGCATCAAGGTTGCGGGCCGCAACGTCGAGTTTTGCCGCAGCCAAACGCGCGGCCTCGGCGGCGGCCAAGTCGTCCAATCCCTGCGCCGCACTGGGAAATGCACTTGCAAACGCTGTGCAAAGCGCCATTGCCACACAAAAAACAACGGCGCGCAGGCTCATTGCAGCAAGCTCTCCCCTGTCATCTCGGGTGGTTTGGGCAGCCCCATCAAATCAAGCAGGGTCGGCGCCAGATCGGCCAGCCGCCCCCCCGACCGCAACCGCGCCCCCTTTGGTCCACCCACCAAGGCCACAGGCACCGGATTGAGCGTATGGGCGGTATGCGGCCCACCGCTCAGCGGGTCCACCATCACTTCGCAATTGCCGTGATCCGCCGTCACAATCATCGCCCCACCTGCTGCATGCAATGCTGGCACGACTGCGGCCAATCCTCGATCTACGGCTTCACAGGCCAGCATCGCTGCTTTCAGATCACCTGTATGGCCCACCATATCGGGATTGGCATAATTCACCACGATCAAGTCATAACCGCGCCCGATCGCACCAACCAAGGCCTCTGTGACCTCTGCCGCCGACATCTCGGGTTGCATGTCATAGGTCGCCACCTTTGGCGAAGGGGCCATATACCGATCCTCGCCCTCCTCTGGCGTTTCCTTTCCGCCATTCAGGAAAAAGGTCACATGCGGGTATTTTTCAGTCTCCGCCACACGGAACTGTCGCCGCCCATGTTTGGCCACCCATTCCCCTAGCGTGTTGCGAATATCGCGCGAGGGGAAAACCGTATCCAACCATGCGCTATGCGCCTCGGAATACTCCACCATGCCCAAGGTCGCAGCCCAGTCCGGTCGCGGCCCGACGTCATAGGCGTCAAAGCCCGGCTCCAACAATGCTTTGAGGATTTCGCGCGCCCGATCAGCACGGAAGTTCAGACAGAACAGCCCATCACCATCCTGCACACCTTTATAGCCTGCCAACGCCGTCGCCGTGATGAACTCATCGGTTTCTGACCGCTCATAAGCCGCCGTAATTGCCGCATGCGGTGTGGCGGAATGATTGCCTTCCCCCCGCAAGATCACGGCAACGGCTTCCGCCACGCGCTCCCAGCGGTTGTCGCGGTCCATGGCAAAATAACGCCCCGTCAGCGTGGCCATTGTCACCCCGTCTTTCGGCAAGGCGGCGCTCAGCTCCTCCAGATACCCATAAGCCGATTTTGGTGCCACATCGCGCCCGTCCGTAATCAGATGCAAAGCCACGCGAACGCCTGCCGTCACCAAGGCGCGCACCGCCGCAATCATATGGCTCAAATGTCCATGCACGCCGCCGTCCGACATCACGCCCATAACATGCGCCGTGCCACCCGAGGCCTTCATCTTGGCAATAAACCCGGTCAACGCCGCCGCATGAAAGAACGACCCATCTTCAATCGACAGATCAATTTGTCCCAAATCCATCGCCACCACACGGCCCGCGCCAATATTGGTATGCCCGACTTCGGAATTTCCCATCTGCCCTGTTGGCAAACCTACATCCGGCCCATGCGTGATCAGCAGGCTCTGCGGGCAACTCTCCATGATATGGTCAAAGGTCGGTGTCTGCGCTTGAGCGGGCGCGTTTGCACTGCGGTCCTCGCGATAGCCCCAGCCATCAAGAATGCAAAGGATCACAGGTTTGGGCGCAGTCATCAAACATCTCCGGCATGTCTTCGCAGCCCCGACGGGCCACACCTCTTGCGCGACCTTCTAGGCCCAATTGCAGACTAAAGAAACCACCCTAACCCCTCCCTGCGCGCATCCGACACGGGAGCCGCATCCAAGGTATCATACCCGATGATAGGGCGACCCGGCCAAGATCGACGCTGCGCGGTAAATCTGCTCGGCCAGCATCACCCGCACCATCATATGCGGCCAAACCATCTTGCCAAAAGACACGCTAAAGTGTGCCTCTGCGCGCAGGCTCGGATCAATCCCATCCGCCCCTCCGATCACAAACGCCAAATCTTGCGTTCCACCATCGCGCCAATCTGCGATTTTCGTTGCAAACTCTGGCGATGTCAGCAGCGTGCCGCGCTCATCAAGCGTTACCACCAATGCCCGATCTGGGATCGCCCGGCGCAGCAACTCGGCTTCCGCCACCATGCCGCTCTTCTTTGCTTCGACTTCCTGAACGCAAACAGGGCCAAGGCTCAAGGCCCGGCCCGTCCGCTCAGTGCGTGTCAGATAATCGTCGATCAACGTGGCCTCGGGCGTGCGTCCATTCAGCCGCCCGACAGCACAGATGTGCAGCCGCATCAGTCCTTGGTCGGTGTCGTCGCCTCAGCGGGCGGAGCCAACCACATCTTCTCAAGCTGATAGAATTCGCGCACTTCGGGGCGGAACACATGGACCACGATATCGCCTGTGTCGATCAACACCCAGTCACCGGTTTCCTTGCCTTCAATCCGGCTCAAGCGGCCATAGGCCTGCTTCAACCGATCCATCAGCTTTTCCGCAATCGCGCCAACCTGACGCGACGAACGGCCCGAGCAAATGACCATGTAATCGCCAATAGACGATTTGCCGCGCAGATCGATCTGCACGATATCCTCGGCTTTATCATCGTCGAGAGACGTCAGGATCGCTGCCAAGAGCTCTTCGCTCGACACGTCCTTTTCAACGGGAGTGGTCATCGCGCTCACGACGTTCCCCCGAGTTGCGGCAATACCGGCCGCGGCAGTTTGAATCGACAGGACATCGTCCTCCAGTGGTTGCACGCCGTTTTCGCCCCGGCGCAGGGTCTGGTCTGAAAGTAACAGCTAAGGCGTGACTTTTCAATGAAACCCGCCTCTGCGCCAGAGTTCTGCCCGCGTCAAGGCTTTCCGACCGCCCCAACCACCAACTTTCCGTGCAAAAGCCTCGGTTCGCGCCGTGGGAAAGGATTTAAGATGCCATTTGCCTGAAATGCATCCCAAAGCGCCAATTAGACGCTGCTCTTCATATGGGTGGGCCCTGCCACCTGATCGCGGTGCCAAAACGCTAAATGCCATCTAAGCTCGAATCGCCAAATCCGGTTTTGTCACAGATCACTGGAAGGCTTATCGACCCCCGCGCCACCGAATTGGCCGCCTTCACCGCCACACGCTACTCCCCGCTTGCGAGACTCACACCCAAGGAGTATCCCCTGTGCCCATGAACCGGATCTTCGACATTGCTGATCGGCTGCGCCTGTCTGAGCGCTTCCACGGAGCCACCCGCTCCGTGCTGGCCCGCGCCTGATCCGCCCCTGTCCGCCTTTTCCAAACATCAACATCACAAGAACCGGAGAGGACCCATGTCCCCCAAGACCCTTTACGACAAAATCTGGGATGCCCACGTCGCCCACGAATCCGATGACGGCACCTGCCTGCTCTACATCGACCGTCACCTCGTTCACGAAGTGACATCGCCACAGGCTTTTGAAGGTCTTCGCATGACGGGCCGCAAAGTGCGCGCGCCCGAGAAAACCATCGCCGTGCCCGATCACAACGTCCCTACCACGCTGGAGCGCCTCGAGGGCATCATCTCCAACGAAGAAGGCCGTATTCAGGTCGAAGCGCTCGACAAGAACGCCAAGGACTTCGGCATTCACTATTATCCGATGAATGACCTGCGCCAAGGCATCGTTCATATCGTCGGCCCCGAGCAAGGCTGGACCCTTCCCGGCATGACCGTCGTCTGCGGCGATAGCCACACCGCGACCCATGGCGCATTTGGCGCACTGGCGCATGGCATCGGCACGTCCGAGGTCGAGCATGTTCTGGCCACGCAAACGCTGATCCAGAAAAAGTCAAAGAACATGAAGGTTGAGATCACCGGCAAGCTGCGCCCCGGTGTGACCGCCAAAGACATCACCCTCGCCGTCATCGGTGCCACCGGAACAGCGGGCGGCACGGGCTATGTCATCGAATATTGCGGCGAAGCGATCCGTGATCTGTCGATGGAAGGCCGCATGACAGTGTGCAACATGGCCATCGAAGGCGGCGCCCGCGCTGGCCTTATCGCGCCAGACGAAAAGACCTATACCTATGTCAAAGGTCGCCCCCACGCCCCGAAAGGCGCTGATTGGGACAAGGCGCTGGAATGGTGGAAAACCCTCTACACCGACGAAGGCGCGCAATGGGACAAGGCGATCACCCTCAAGGGCGAAGACATCCAGCCCGTTGTCACATGGGGCACCTCGCCCGAAGACGTGCTGCCCATCACCGCAACCGTGCCCGCACCTGAGAGCTTCACAGGCGGCAAGGTCGAAGCAGTCAAACGCGCCCTCGACTATATGGGCCTGACACCGGGCCAAAAACTGACCGATATCCAGATCGACACCGTCTTCATCGGGTCCTGCACCAATGGCCGTATCGAAGACCTGCGCGCCGCTGCGGCTATCGTGAAGGGCAAAAAGATCAAGGACGGGATGCGCGCTATGGTCGTGCCCGGCTCTGGTCTGGTCCGCAAACAGGCCGAAGAAGAGGGCATCGCTCAAATCTTCACCGATGCCGGCTTTGAATGGCGTCTGGCAGGCTGCTCGATGTGCCTTGCCATGAACCCCGACCAACTCGCCCCCGGCGAGCGGTGCGCGTCCACCTCTAACCGCAATTTCGAAGGTCGTCAGGGCTATAAGGGCCGCACCCACCTCGTATCCCCCGCCATGGCCGCAGCTGCAGCAATCACGGGCCACCTCACCGACGTCCGGGAGATGATGTAATGGACAAGTTCACCCAGATCAGCGGCATCGCCGCCCCCATGCCGCTCGTCAATATCGACACCGACATGATCATCCCCAAGCAGTTCCTCAAGACGATCAAGCGGTCGGGTCTTGGCAAAAACCTGTTCGACGAAATGCGTTTTGATCGCGACGGCAAAGAGAACCCCGATTTCGTTCTCAACAAGCCGCAGTATCGTCAGGCACAGATCCTCGTGGCAGGCGACAATTTCGGCTGTGGCTCTTCGCGTGAACACGCGCCTTGGGCGCTGTTGGATTTCGGCATCCGTGCGGTGATTTCCACCAGCTATGCCGATATTTTTTACAACAACTGCTTCAAGAACGGCATCTTGCCGATCGTGCTGCCCCCAGAGGCCGTCGCAGTCTTGATGAAAGACGCCGAAAAGGGTGCCAATGCCCGGATCGAAGTCGATCTCGAAAACCAGACTGTCACCGCCTCCGATGGCGAAGCCTTCCACTTCGAAATCGACGCGTTCAAGAAGCACTGCCTGCTGAACGGTCTCGACGACATCGGCCTGACCATGGAAAAAGCCGCTTCGATCGACACCTTCGAGGCTTCTGCGGCTGCGGCCCGTCCCTGGGTCTGATCTAGGCTCGGATCGAGGATCAAACCCCTCATCGCGGCACTTTAAACGCGCATCACTCACCGCCCGGATGGTCCGCCCATCCGGGCGGTTTCGTTTGTGCTCCGAAAGGGGTCAGACACTATGCCTTGTATCTCGTTGAGTCACCGTCGTTTTTCTGGACTCCAATTGATGCAATCCCGCACCAGTCTTTCCATGAAATGGTCAGATTGTTCGCGTCTAGAGAAGACACCTCTTGAGGTAGAAAACTAAAAAGGGCAAAAATTGGGCAATAATGAGGCAGTCCGCCACACTCGGCGGGATCAAGTTGGAACAGAGACGCGGCATCGCACCGGGTCCGGCCAAGTTGAAGGGAAAGAGTAGTGATTGCACGCGTCACCAGCGCATTTTTGCGCGCGTTTCTGGTAGCTTTGCTGCTTGTTACGCCAGCATTACTCGCGCCGAATGCATCGGCAGACTCCGCGCAGGTGGTCATGCTCCTTGCGCTGCTCGGATCTGGCTTTGTTTTCATGGAATACGCGTCAGCCTACCCCAGCGTGATCGAGTTTCGCTACGCCCCGCCCTTTAACCGCCTCCGCTTCGGGTTTCTCTTCATGGCCGTCATCGGCACCGCCTTTATTGCCCGCGGCTCCGAAGGTGACCTCGCGCGCCTCTTCACAGCCTTGGGCGGCATCTCGGCACAAGCGTTGGATTTCCCCTTTTCGCCTGTCCGCCTGATGACCCTCGCCGTGCCCGCCGAAGCCACCGACGCCTTCTATCAAAACGTCCGCCTTGCTTCTGGCTTGGCCTATGTCCTGTCGCTCATCATGGTCGCCGTGTTCTTGGTGCTGGTCCGCGTCTTGGGCTGGCCCGCCAGCAATGGCGCCTTCAACGTCTGGCTCAATCTGCCACTGTTTGACCCCACAGCTGGAGGAGATGTGGTCACACGTCTCGTCCGCGATGCGCGTATTAACTATTCGTTAGGGTTTCTTCTGCCATTCCTGATCCCGGCCATAGCCAAAAGCGCCGCCGGAATGATCGACCTTGCGGCGCTTCAAGATCCGCAAACCATGATCTGGACAATCGCCATATGGGCCTTCTTCCCCGCCATGCTCATCACACGCGGCCTTGCCATGAGCCGCATAGCGGAGATGATCGAAACCAAGCGCCGCCGCGCCTATGCCCGCGCCGATGCCGACGCCAACTCCACGACAATGGCCGCCCCCATTACCTCGCTCTGATTGCGCTTCTCGCCTGCGTCCTTCTCACACCGCTCCGCCTTGGTGCCGAACCGATCCGACTGGCAGTTTGGGCCAGCGACCTAAGCCGCAAAAGCCCGGGCCTTTTGGTGCAAGACCTCCAACGCGAAACAGATCCCATTCGCATTGCACGCCAATTGATCAATCGCGCCGCTCCTGATGTGCTCTTGCTGCTGCGCTTCGACTACGACGCCCATTTCGATGCACTCATCGCACTGAACAACGGCCTCGACAGCCCCTATCCCTATCTCTTCGCCATGCCGCCCAATTCCGGCATGCCCACCGGTCTTGACCTTGATGGCGACGGCAAGATCGGCGAACCCCGTGACGCACAGGGTTATGGCCGCTTCCCCGGTCAGGCGGGTATGGCACTCTTGTCGCGCCTGCCGCCGCGCCTTGCCGAGCTACAAGATTTCACTCCGCTGCTCTGGCGCGATCTTCCCGGCACCCTCTTGCCCGTGGTCAATGGCGCCCCCTTTCCCTCACCCCATGCCCATGCTGTGCAACGCCTCTCCTCGGTCGCGCATTGGGTCTTGCCTCTCGACACGCCCCATGGCCCAATCACCCTGCTGGCCGCGGATCCAACACCCCCCCTCTACGATGGCCCCGAAGACCGTAACGGCAGACGCAACCACGACGAAGCCCAGCTTTGGAACCTCCTTTTGCAAGGCACGTTCGGCCCGCCGCCACTGCGCCCGATCCTGCTCACCGAAGCCGGGATCGACCCCGATCGCGACGCGCATCGCCCCATGGCCCTCCGCGCACTTCGCAACCGACTTCGCGACATCGGTCCACCCGAGCCAACAACACTCTGGGGCGATACCCCGGCGCGCTCTACCCTCATCCTTGCTGACCAAAGCCTGCGATCCCTTGCCCACGGTCATCTCGCCGAGGCCCGCGCCAGCCGTCATGCCCTGATCTGGGTGGATATCGAATTCTGAGCCTATTTCCCCCGCGCGCTCAAAACAGCACCCCACCGCGCCTCGTCTCTTGCGCCCTTCGTTTCTTGACCCTTCCCTCTGGGAAGGCTAGGCCATGTCAACGCAATTTCCCGCAAGGTATCCTATCATGTCCAACCCATCGCTCCTCATCCTGCCCGGCGACGGCATCGGCCCCGAAGTCATGGCGGAAGTCCGCAAAATCATCGACTGGTTCGGTGCCAAGCGCGGCGTCACCTTCGATGTCTCCGAAGACCTCGTTGGCGGCTGCGCCTATGACAAACACGGCACGCCGCTGCATGACGCCACCATGGCGAAAGCGCAGGAAGTGGACGCCGTGCTGCTCGGTGCCGTGGGCGGCCCCAAGTATGACACCCTCGATTTCTCTGTGAAACCCGAGCGCGGCCTTCTGCGTCTTCGCAAGGAAATGGACCTCTACGCAAACCTGCGCCCGGCCCAGTGCTTTGACGCGCTGGCAGATTTCTCGTCGCTGAAAAAAGACGTGGTCGCTGGCCTCGACATCATGATCGTGCGCGAACTGACCTCGGGCGTCTACTTCGGTGAGCCGCGCGGTATCTTCAAAGAAGGCAACGAGCGCGTCGGTATCAACACCCAGCGTTACACCGAATCGGAAATCGAGCGCGTTGCACGCTCGGCCTTCGAACTCGCCCGCCGTCGTGGCAACAGGGTCTGCTCGATGGAAAAGGCCAACGTGATGGAATCCGGTGTTCTGTGGCGCGAAGTCGTCCAGAAAATCCACGACGCCGAATATCCCGATGTCGAGCTGTCGCATATGTATGCCGACGCAGGCGCGATGCAGCTCACCCGCTGGCCCAAGCAATTCGACGTGATCGTCACCGACAACCTCTTCGGCGACCTTCTCTCTGATCTGGCCGCGATGCTCACAGGCTCGCTCGGTATGTTGCCCTCGGCGTCACTGGGCGCACCAATGGCAAATGGCCGCCCGAAAGCGCTCTACGAGCCCGTGCACGGCTCGGCACCCGATATCGCGGGCCAAGGCAAAGCCAACCCCATCGCCTGCATCCTCTCCTTCGCGATGGCGCTGCGCTATTCCTTCGACATGGGCGACGATGCGACCCGCGTTGAAAAGGCCGTAGAGCAAGTGCTCGCCGATGGCGTTCGCACCGCTGATCTGATGGGCCCCGAAGGCGGCAAGCCTGTCTCGACGTCCGAGATGGGCGACAAGATCCTCGCCGCGCTCGACGCCAGCCTCTGATCCAGACCTGATTGGTTTCTTTTGGGGCGGGGCGCTGATCCAAGCGTCCCGCCCCTTCTCATTTGGAAAGCCGTGCCATGCCTCTCGCCCAAACCCCCTCCGCTGTGCGCGGCTTCGCCTTTGGCCTTGGCGCCTTCGGCCTTTGGGCCATCCATGACGTCGTGATCAAATCCTTGGGTCCAGTCATGCCAGTCTGGCAGATGATGTTCTTTCTCAATCTCTTCTGGTTGCCCTGCATCGTGGTGCTCTTGATTATCGACACCGAGCCAGGGTCGCTTCGCCCGGTCAATCCCCGCCTCCTGATGCTGCGCTCGGTGCTCTCGATCTGCGTCAGCCTGCCGATATTTTTCGCCTTCACCCAACTCAAGCTGGCTGAAACCTACTCGATCCTGTTTTCCACGCCGCTCTGGATCACCGCACTGTCCATGCCGCTCTTGGGCGAACGCGTGGGGCCACGGCGCTGGGCTGCGGTGATCGTGGGCTTTATCGGGGTGTTGATCGTGCTCCGGCCCGGCCTCAGCCCCATCGCCATTGGCCATGTTTCCGCAATGATCGGAGCCTTCTTTGCCGCTGTGGTTTTCCTCATCATGCGCCGCCTTGGCCGCGACGAACGCACGGGCGTGCTCATGCTCTACCCGGTGCTGACAAATCTATTGATCCTGCCATTCTTCCTGATCTTTCTTGGTTTCGAGCCGATGACGCTGCCCAATCTTGGCGCAACAGCCTTGATGGCCTTCCTCGGTTTTGCAGGAACCGTGTGCATTATCACCGCCTATCGCTACGCCGATGCGGCGATGGTCGCACCATCGCAATATTCACAAATCCTCTGGGCCACGGGCTTCGGCATCTTACTTTTCGGAGAAACCCCCGGCTGGAATGTGGCCCTCGGCGGGCTCATCATTGTGGGCTCCGGAGCCTATATTACATGGCGCGAACACCAACTCTCCAAACGCCCCTAAATCGCCCGTGCGATCTCTTGCCAAGTGCGAAAAGGCGGTGTATCGCCCCCACCACGGTCGGAGCGTAGCTCAGCCTGGTAGAGCACTGTCTTCGGGAGGCAGGGGCCGGAGGTTCGAATCCTCTCGCTCCGACCAATTCAAAAAGAAACCCAACGGGGTCTATGGCAAAGCCTAGTCCGGCTTCCCGAGCCCGAATTTTTTGATCCTGTAATCCAGTTTGGCGCGGCTCATACCCAGCTTGCGGGCCGTCTCGGATATGTTCCATTTGGTTTCAACAAGCGCAGTTCGCAGCAACTCGATTTCGAGCGTCTCAAGCGTGCTTTGCCCGCTGGGCGCGCTGCCCGAGGGCCTGCTGACATGAAGCTTTGAATTCCGCGTCATTTCAGCCAGCTTTTCCAAAGACGAGAACATATGGCTGATTTCGATAAAGCCACCAGCTTCGGCAAAGATCAGGCCGCGTTCGATCAGGTTGGACAGCTCCCGCACGTTTCCGGTGAAGTCATAGCGCAAGAGAATATCAAAGGCAGCGCCCGACAGTCCCTGAACGGTCTTACCATGCCGATTGAAATGGATTTTCAGGAAGTGCGCGACCAAGAGCGGAATATCATCGCGCCTCTCGCGCAATGACGGGATCTCGATCGGCAGGACCGACAGGAGATTGAACAAGTCCGAGCGGAAAGCGCCCCGTTCGACCGCATCAACTGGTGACTTGCCACTGGCGACGATCAGCCGCGTGTCAGGGCGTTGGCGTGTGCGGCCTTGCAAATGGCCCGCCAGCCTTGCCTGATGTCCGTTCGAAAGCGCAAGCACGTCGTTGAGGAACTGGAGTGCCCCCACTGAATTGGTCCACAAACTGGGATAGAATTATCCCATTTCAGGAGGA
>DOOI01000130.1:0-3638 GCA_003512825.1 Paracoccaceae bacterium
AGAGTCCAGCCCCCTGCCCCCGTAAAAGCTTGCAGGGCATGTGCGGGAACACCCGCCTCCAACATCAGCTTGGCACCTAAAAATGCCATCAAACCAGTGGCTTCCGCTGGCTTGGCCAAAACGGCATTCCCCGCCGCCAAAGCCGCAGCAATCTGCCCGGTGAAAATCGCCAGCGGAAAGTTCCAAGGTGAAATCGCCGTGACAATCCCGCGCGCCGACGCCGTCATTTCCTCGGCCCGTGCCGCGTAATGGCGCAAGAAATCCACCGCTTCACGCAACTCCGCCACCGCATCACGCGGCGTCTTGCCAGCTTCCCGCGACAGCAGCGCGAAAATTTCACCGAAATGCTCTTCGTAAAGGTCCGCAGCCTTGGCCAAGACCCGCCCCCGCTCCGCCGGGGCCGCCGTCCAAACCCGCGCCGCAGTGATCGCTGCCTCAACATCCTCCAGCGCAGCCAAAGTCACCTGCCCCACGTGATCGTTCAGGTCGGCCGGGTTCACAACCGACATCACAGCGCCCCCAATCACTGGCGCCGCCATCAGAGGGCCAGCCGCCCAAGTGCAGGCTACAAAAGGGTTTCTCGCGGCGTCAATCGCGGCCAAATCCCGCGTATCACGCAGATCAAAACCGCGCGAATTGCGCCGCTCAGGTTGGAAAATGTCTTCCGGCAGCTTCAACGCCGAAGTGCGGGCCGCGCCCAAAGCCTCCAGTGCTGCCACCGGATCAGCCGCCACCTCTTCGGGCGCGACATCTTCATCGACGATCTGATTGACAAAAGACGAGTTCGCCCCGTTTTCCAACAGCCGCCGCACCAGATAGGCCAACAAATCGCGATGCGCGCCCACGGGTGCATAAATCCGACAGCGCGTTCCCTCGCTCTTCAAAACGATATCATGCAGCGCCTCACCCATGCCATGAAGCCGTTGAAACTCATAGCTTTCCGGCGCGCCGCCCATCTCCAAAATCGCCGCTACCGTATGGGCATTATGGGTGGCAAATTGTGGATAAATCCGATCTGTCATCGCCAAGAGCTTCTTGGCATTGGCCAGATAGCTCACATCCGTTGCCTGTTTTGCCGTGAACACCGGGAAGCTCTCCAGCCCATCCACCTGCGCGCGCTTCACTTCGGTGTCCCAATACGCCCCCTTGACCAGCCGCACCATCAGGCGCCGCCCCACGTCCTCCGCCAAGGCATAAAGCCAATCAAGCACCGCGCCTGCGCGTTTACCATAAGCCTGCACCACAATGCCGAAGCCATCCCAGCCCGCCAGCCGAGGATCGCGCAGCACGGCTTCAATAACGTCGAGCGAAATATCAAGCCGATCTGCTTCTTCTGCATCGATATTCAGCCCCATCCGGGCCTCTTTCGCCAGCAAAGCCAACTCTAGCGTGGCTGGAACCAACTCCGCCATTACCCGCGCTTTCTGGCCCTCTTCATAGCGCGGATGCAGCGCAGACAACTTGATCGAAATTCCCGGATTTTCACGCGTATCAGTGGATTTCGCCACTTTTGCCAATCGACGGATCGCATCCGCATAGGCCCGATGATAGCGCGCGGCATCTTCTTCGGTCATCGCCGCTTCGCCCAGCATATCATAAGAAAATGTATAGCCCTCTGCTGCGCGCCCTGCACCGCGCTTGATCGCCTCATCAATCGTCTGCCCCAACACGAACTGCTGGCCCAACTCCTTCATCGCCCGCGCCACAGCCGAACGGATCACCGGCTCTCCCAAGCGCTTGATCGCGCCGTGCAAGACCGAGGCAATCCCCGGATCTTGATCTTCGCGCAACACGCGCCCGGTCAACATCAGCGCCCAAGTCGAGGCATTCACCAAAGACGATGACGAACGCCCCAAATGTTCACCCCATTTCGAAGGCGCGATCTTGTCTTCGATCAATTCATCAATCGTCTCGCGGTCCGGCACCCGCAGCAGCGCTTCGGCCAGACACATCAGCGCAATGCCCTCGTTGGTCGACAGGCCGTATTCCGACAGGAAAACCTCCATCAGCCCGGGCCGCCCCTTGCCACGGATTGCACGCACCAAATCCGCCGCCCTTTTGTGCGCTCTGGCCCGCGTTTCCGCATCTGGCACCCGCGTCATTAAGTCTGCAATCACCGCGCTCTCCGACAAATGGCGGGCGGTCAGGATGTCTTGGCGGATGGCGGTCAGACGAGTCATTGCAGCTCCTTTGAAAAACGGGAAATCACGATCAACAGCGACTCACCCCGTGCCCCTAATCCTAGCACTTGGTCAAAAGTCTTTTTTCCTGTAGAGATAAAAATCACAGGCGAAATGCCCGAAATGGCCCCATACACCAGAGCAATATAATGAGAATTGACCCAAACCACGAGCAATTAGACCAAATAGATCGGAAGATTCTGCGTCTCCTGGCCCAGGATGGTCGGATTGCGGTGACCGAACTTTCAAAGGCTGTCGGCCTGTCGAAAAGCCCGACCCAAGTGCGCCTGAAACGTCTGCAAGACGAAGGCTATATCCAAGGTTTCCGGGCTCTGCTCGATCCTGCAAAAATGGGCCAAGAGCATGTCGCCTTCACCGAAGTCCGCCTGACCGACACCACCGAAAAAGCCCTGACTGCCTTTAACCACGCAGTCATGGATGTCGTCGAAATCGAGACCTGCCACATGATCGCCGGGTCCTTTGACTACCTTCTCAAAGTCCGCACCTCAGACATCCAATCTTACCGCCGCATCTTGGGCGAAGTCATCTCGGCCCTGCCTTTTGTCGGGTCCACCTCCACCCATGTCTCCATGCAAGCGGTCAAAGACAGCGCAGTATGACCGCGTCCGCCACGCGCGTCATGCCGCAGGCCCTCCAAAAGCGTCACAGATTGATTTGTTGCTTATTCATGAATGAAAACAGCTTCTTGACCAGCAGCAAAAAGCAAAGCATGCCCAAGACATCGCCCAGAATATACCCCATCGCAATCAGCCCGCCATTCAGATAGGCGGCGGAATTTCCCAAGAGCGCGGCGCTCACGACACCATTCAACGCAGAGCCCAAAAAGGTCACCAAGATCACGGTCTCGGTCGCAGGCAACCGCGGCAACGTATCTTCCAGAAAAACACTTTGCCCCAGCTTTTGACTGACTTTCAGAGCCAGATAAAACACCAAGGTAGATGCCGCCGACAGCAGGAAGAGCGGCTCAAATTCGGTAAGACCCCAAAAATGATAGTTGCAGATGACGGCGCCTGCCAAAAGCGGCGGAATAGCGCGCCAATCAAACAAAATCAGCGCGACAATCCTCACCCCCGTCGGCAAAAACAACAGCGAAACATAAGGAGACGCGCCGGGTATCAACATATCCTGAGCCGCGCCAATAACATCGGACACCAGCCAATAAGACAGGCAGAAAAACACGAACACACCGAGATTTATGATCAAGAATGTCTTCGTGTCGCCATACCGCATCTCGAAAATCTCCGCCCGTTCTTGCGTGGTCTCACGCTTAGAGGGCGCGGCGGCGACTGCAAACACACCCTATCCTGATGCCCTCCCATGTGCCAGTTTACCCCGCCTCAAAAGGCGCGTGCCCACAAACACCACCCCATAGAAAAGGGCCGGACAGGAGCACCCTCCCACCCGGCCCGTAGACTATCAGTGCCGATCGCCGCTTCC
>DOOI01000130.1:3884-18735 GCA_003512825.1 Paracoccaceae bacterium
ACCGGCCCGTAGACTATTAGTGCCGATCGCCGCTTCAGCCAAACATGTCGGCCGTGATGCCCGCATACCAGCCAATCGACTCCTCATACGTCTGCTTGCGAAGCGCCGCATCTTCGCCGTTCTGACTGATGAACGTGTCCGTCGATCCGATCTTTTCCGGCGTCGGCTCATAAGACGCCCCCACCTTCACCCCGTCATCTGCCGCCAACAAAGACCAGCACGTGTTGGAGTATTTTGCCGGGAACACCTTCGATCCGGTCAACTCCCCGCGAATGGCCATTGCGGCCACCTTGGCTTGGCTATTGGCCGAAAAGCCCGACTTCGGCATATCGCCCTGTGCCGAGCTATCCCCCAACACATAGACATTCTCGTCCATCTTGGACTTCATCGTATCAGGCAGGACAGGCGCCCAGCCCTTATCGTCCGTCACCCCGGCAATCGCGGCAATCTTACCCGCCATCTGGCCGGGAATGACGTTGCAGACGTCAACTTTCTGCACCGCCCCATCAATCACCACTTCCATCGCATCAGGGCGCACTTCCACGTTGTTGCCACCGAAATCAGGGCCGATCCGCTCGATCATGCCGGGATAATGGCGCATCCAGCCATCTTCAAACAAACCCTGCTTCGAGTATTTTTCCTTAGGGTCCACAAGCAGAATCTTTGCTGTCGGGTTCATTTTGCTCAGCGTCCACGCCACCATGCTGATCCGCTCATACGGGCCGGGCGGGCAACGATAGGGGTTCGGCGGAGCAATCATCGCAAAGGTGCCGCCCTGTGGCATCGCTTCGATTTGAGCTTTCAACAGCTGGGTTTGCGGCCCGGCCTTATAGGCATGCGGCATGATCTCGGCATGGGTATCCACCGACCAACCCGGCACCGAGCCTTCGACAAAATCAATTCCCGGCGACAGCACCAAACGGTCATAAGCCAACACCTGACCACCCGCCAGCGTCACAGTCTTGGCCGCGCGATCCACACCTGTCGCCAGATCGTTGATCACTGTCACACCGCCGGCTGCAAGCTTGTCATACCCGTGCTGAAGGCTTTCAAACTCGCGAAACCCACCCAGATAGAGGTTGGAGAAGAAACACGTGGTATAGATCGGATTGGCTTCCACCAAGGTCACATCCAGCGCGCCCTTGCTGTCATTGGCCAGATAGCGTGCCGCTGTCGCGCCGCCTGCCCCGCCGCCAATCACAACCACACGCGGCTTGGTCTGTGCACGCAGCATCGGCGCATTCAATACCGCCGCAGTCGCGATTCCGGTTCCGATAAATGTCCGTCTATTCAGTGTCATAATCGTCCTCCCTGTGTTCGGCTTCTCTATTGAAGCCCTTTAAAATAAGCAGCCAACGCGGCGATCTCCTCCTCCGTCAATCGCCCGGCCATCATTTGCATCACCGGATGGGGCCTAATCTTGCGCTTATAGGCATGCATCGCGATCACGAAATCCTCTTCAGGCCAGCCAACAATCGACGGGATCCCCGCGTTGTCGCCATTCACTTGATGGCACGTCTGGCACTCACTCCCCAAATATTCGCCATATTCCGGGTCCCCCACCAACGCGAAAACCTCCGGCGACAACTCTACCTCAGGCGCGCGCGCCGTGGGGGAACTCTCTGGAATGTTTTGTGGCATGTCGGAAAACTGGCGCAAATACGCCAAGACATCCGCCCGATCTTGCGGTTTTTTCATCCCGCGAAAATTCATGCGCGTTCCAGTGACCAAGGCCTTGGGGTTCTCCAAATAGGCGTCGAGCGTCTCAAACTCCCAGACCAGCCCGTCTGCCCCCATGCGTTGCAGCCCTTTCGAGTAATAAAACCCGTCTTTCTCCGCTGCGGCGCGCCGTCCAAAAATACGGTTCAACTCCGGGCCAATCCGGTTTTGCGCGCCACGCCCAACCTCATGGCAACCAGAGCACTGCCGAAAAATAATTTCGCCCTTCTCCGCATCACCGATCAATTCAGCCGAAGACGCAGGCAAGGACAACGCCATAAGCGCACCCGCCAGAACACCTAAAAATTTGAGATTTTGCGTTCTCATCAGTCGTAGACCTCTTGCTCACAGGGCAGCCCTGTTCTCGTCAGCAAGCCAGCAACACAATAGAGAAACGCCAAGGCGTCATGCGCCCGAAACCGGGCCCGAAGCACTACAAAAGCATTCCTCCCAGACGCTTCTGCATTGTCCCAATCTATGCCCCTCAACACATCTTGGGAAGAGGCGGGCCGAGTGTCCCCGGCCCGCTTTAGATCAATTCGCGAAAGTCTTGAGATAAGCCGTCACAGCGGCGATATCCTCGTCTTTCTTGAAGCCCGCAAAGGACATTTTCGTGCCCTTGATATAGTCTTTCGGCTTTCTGAGGAACTCCGCCAAAGTGGCGTCATCCCAAACGATGCCCTCCTCGCCCATCGCAACGATGGTCTTGGAATACTTGAAGCCGTCCAAAGATCCGAGCGTCCGACCAAAGAGCGCATTCAGCTGCGGACCAACCTTGTTGGCGGCACCTTCGCCCACTTGGTGGCAGGCTTTGCACTTCTTGAATGCAGTCTCGCCAGCTTCCACCAGCGCCGGATCAACAGCCGCAACAGCCGCTACCACTGCCTCGGCCGCCGCAGGGGCCGCCTCTTCTGCCTTCTGCTCGGGTTCTGCCGCAGCAGGCTCTGCAACGGGGCCATCATCGGTGGTGTCATTTGGCGTCACATCAAGAACAGTCGCGCGCATGGTAATTTCCACCGTGTCCTTGCAATTGGTCATGCAGGGTTCGGCGTTCCAGAAATGCTTCTCTGAAGTCTCGCGATCATCAATGATGAACCCATCCTTGTTGGGCATTTCAACCTCAAGGAAGTTCTCGTTCGACAAAACGAAATCGTCTTCGACCAAATCGTTCGAATAAAGGATGTAGGCTACGATGGCGTAGGTATCATCCACACTCATCGTCTGCGCGTCGCCAAAGGGCATTGAGCGATGCACATAATCCCATGCCGTCGACAGATGCGGCCAATAAGACCCCACCGTCTTGAGCGGATCATCGCGATCAAGCGTGTCCATGCCGCCTGCCAGTTTTGGCCAATTGTCTACGCCCTCGGCGAATTCACCGTGACAGATTGCACAGTTCTCCGAAAAGACTTGTTCACCAACCTCGACCGACCCAGAGCCCACAGGCAGCCCGTCACCATTTGGCGAGACGTCAATGTTCCATGCCGCCACTTCTTCGGGCAAAGCCGCACGGCCCAACCCCAGCTTTTCCGCCATGACAGGCGAGGCAAGAAGCGCCGTCGCGACGCTTGTCAGCAGGAAATTACGAGACTTCGACATTTTCGGCCTCCCCGGTCGGATACACATGCCAGGTCTGGATGCAGTTGTTGTGATAGACCGAGTTCAGCCCGCGCACTTCACGCAGCTGCGCCTTGGTCGGCTGGACATAGCCCGAGGAATCCATCGCGCGCGACTGCAGCAGCATCTCTTCGCCCTGCCAATCGATGTCGAGATAGAACCGCGACAGCGCCTTGTCTTGACCCTCAGACGACAAACGCGCCTCTTGCCAATTCTTGCCACCGTCGATCGACACATCCACACGCGTGATCGCTCCTCGGCCCGACCATGCGAGGCCCGTGATCACCAGAGGGCCATGGCCATGTTTGATCGGCGATTGCGGCGATGGCGAGGTGACAACGGATTTCGCATCCATCACCCATGTCCACTTCCGGCTGGTGCCGTCTTCCAAAGTATCCGTATACTTCGAAGTTTCTTCACGGCTTTCAATGGCTTGACCGGTCACTTCAATCCGGCGCAGCCATTTCACCCACATATTGCCTTCCCAACCGGGAACGATCAGACGCACGGGGTAGCCATGCTCTTTCCGCAGCGCTTCGCCATTGGCCTTGAAGGCGATCATGCAGTCGTCGAGCGCCTTTTCCATTGGAATGGAGCGGCCATTCGAGGAGGCATCCGCGCCCTCTACATATACCCACTTATCCTTGAAATCGCCCGCTGCCGCGAGGCCCGCTTCTTCCAGAAGCGTCCGCAACGTCACACCGGTGTATTCCATGTTATGGATCATGCCGTGCGTGAACTGCGCGCCATTCAATTGCGCGCCCGCCCATTCCATCCCGGTATTCGCCGCGCATTCAAGGAAGAACGTGCGCGTCACCCGCGGGAAACGCTCCAGATCGGCATAGGTAAAGACCAAGGGCTGATCTACCAAACCATTGATCATCAACCGATAATCATCTTTCGACAGCTCAATCGCGCCCGAATGGTGCCGCTCAAAGGCACAGCCCTGCGGCGTGATCGTTCCATCCAGCGCGTGAATGGGGGTAAAGTTGATCGACGAAATCGTATCTGCCGTGAGCCACCCGACATTGCGGCGCACCACATCGCCTTCAAAGCGGATCGGCATGCCATAAGGTGTCGCATCCACCCCGTCGCCTGTGCCCATGGCCCAAGACTGCTTTTCGGTGATCAATGGATCGGGCCCTTCCGCACGCGCCATTGTCGCGCCTGCCAGTGCCCCGCCCGCCGCCAGCGACCCCTTCAGGAACGCACGGCGCGAGGGCGAATTGTCTTCAGAACGGTCGGTCATATCGTTCGTCGCCTCCTCTTTCGTTAACAAATTCGCTTAAATGAATTTGTTTATGGATTCATATGCCAATTCGTCGCAAGGCGGGGCGCTTATGCACCCAACACCTTCACACTCGTATTCGGGGTTACAGAAACTGTGCCCTGCTTCTTGATATGGCTTTCCACCACATCCCAGATCTGCGGGCCCTCTGTGCCTTCGTTTACCGATGCCCAGCCAGCCACCACATAAGACTTCGCCGGATCGATTTTCTCGCCTGTTTTCAGCAAGATCATATCCGTGATCCGGCTTCCCATCGGCTTTGTGACGTCAATCGTGTAGCCCATGCCACCCACGCGCACCATGTCGCCGCCCTGCTGATAATAGGGGTCAGGATTGAACAGGTTATCCGCCACATCTTCCATGATCGTATGAATGAACTCACCCGTCATTTCCGAGCGATAGGCATTTGGATAGGTCATCGACGTGACCGTCCACAGGTCCTCACGGGTGATCTCGCTGTCAGGCAGCACCGAAGTGCCCCAACGCACGCCCGGCGACATAGCAATATCCGCCTCCCGCTCCGACAACAGCGCATCGCAAATCAGATCATCCCACGAGCCGTTGAAATTGCCGCGACGATAAAGCAGCGATGACGCATCGGTCCGCCCGATCACCTCTTCCAACTGCGCCTTGTAAGGCGCGCGCTCGGCTTCAATCGCGGCCGCGACCTCTTGGTCCGGCGCGATCACATCGGCAAAAAGCGGGATCAGCTTCGTGCGGAACCCCATCATCCGTCCATCGCGCACATCCAAGTCAACCCGCGTGACGAATTTCCCGTGGCTCCCCGAGGCGATCAAGATCGTCTCCCCCACCAAGACAGGCTCTGGCAAGGCGTCATGGGTGTGCCCCGTCAAGATCACGTCAATGCCTTTGACGCGGGCCGCCATTTGCTTGTCCACGTCAAAGCCATTGTGCGACAGACACACCACCAGCTCCGCGCCTTCGGCACGCACCTCGTCCACCATCTCCTGCATCCGCTGATCGCGAATACCAAACGAGAAATCCGGGAACATCCAGCCGGGGTTGGCAATCGGCATATAAGGAAAGGCCTGACCAATCACCGCGATTTTGACACCGCCCCGCTCAAAGAATTCATACGCCTTGAACTCTTCTGCCGGCTCATCCCACTCGGCATTGAAAATATTCTGACCCAGCATCGAGAACGGCGACGCCGCCACCAATTCCCGCACCCGGTCTTGCCCCAGCGTAAACTCCCAATGGAAGGTCATCGCATCCGGCTTGAGCTTGTTCATGACATTGACCACATCTTGGCCATTCGTCTGATAGCAGGTGTAAGACCCGTGCCACGTATCGCCCCCATCAAGCAAAAGCGCATCCGGGCGCTCGGCGCGAATGGAATTGATCACGGTGGCCGCACGATCCATACCGCCAATCTTGCCATAGCCCTTGGCCAGCGCGGCAAAATCGTCATAGGTCAGCGCATAGGCATTCGGGCTGGCATCCGCGATGCCATAGAGCTTGCGGTAATCCGCGCCCGTGACATGCGGCACGTTGCCTTTGGCCGATCCAACCCCAAGGTTGATCTCCGGCTCGCGGAAATAATGCGGCACCAACTGCGCGTGAATATCGGTGATATGCATCAGCGTCACGTTTCCAAACGTGTCAAACTTCAGCAAATCTTCTTGCGTCAAGGCTTGTTGCGCCGCCAGCGTGGCCCAATTGCCAAAGCCCGAGGCGCCGTAAAGTGCAGATGTGGCCATCGCCACCTGTAGGAAATCGCGGCGAGAGATCATGCGCCCCATACTCCGAGTTTATGTCCATAACTCCCCGGTGCCCGCTCACGCGCACGCCGGTCGCCCCCTCATGGGGCCGCTTATCCCTGTTCGTTTGAATTTTTGGTCCGGGGGCAAGCGCATGGCCCGCCCCCGGAAAGTCTCATCAGTTCCGCAGCGAAACGCCTTCAACCGAAAGCCCGTTGCCGCGCGACGCGACGTAGAGCTCAAGCGCGATGAACTCCGAGCTGCCGGGGTTATAGGTTTCGGCGCGTGTATCACGGACGCAGCCTTTGAAACGATCATGCACTTGGTTGATCTTGGCATTGTTCAAACGGTACACAGGGAAACCGTTGATCTGACCTTGGCTGAGGTGGTCAGCACGGATCATGTTGCCATAGTTTTCCTCGTGGCAGGACGCACAAGAGAGATCCAGAATACCAGTCCGGGTATAATATAGCTCTTTGCCCTGCGCCCAAGTTGCCGCAACCGGGCCATCAATGGCCACGTTCACCGGCTCACCACGCGACTGCAGCGACACCGCCGAAACGATCTGGCCCATCTCTCTGGAGATATACTTGTAAGGCTCCGCGCCCATACGAGTCTCGCGGCAGTCGTTAACCTGCATCTCCATCGTGCGAACTTCGCCAGCGGCTTCGTTCCACTTCGGATAAACCGCGCGCAATCCCTTCATACCTTCGGCGATATCGCCATGGCACGACGCGCAGGATTTGCCCTCGGTCCCGTCAACCGCATTGTAAAGCTCGATGCCTGCCTCTGCGTCCAACATGCCGGGATTGACAAAATCGTCCATCTGCATGGCCTGCGTGCCGGTCTCACGAAACAGCCAGCCGGAATAGATGGTGTCCACCGCATCCTTCAAATGGTCCGGTGCCGCAGTCTTGGTCACCAGTTTGATTTCGCCATTTACGATCAGCTCCGCATTCTCGTCAGCCTGCGCCGCACCACCAAAGGCAACGCCGCCAGCAACTGCGAGAACAGCAAATGCGCGGATGCTTTTCAGCTTGGTCATTATTTTTCCCTCCCTTGAATTATTGCGAAAGTGACGGTCAGCCGACCGTCACCTGCTTCGCATCCTCATAGACCGAGCCGTCATCATCGTACCAAGTGAACTTCAGCTCACCAGTTTCCGGAATCACTGCTTCGAATTCAAAATAGGGGTTCGTCGAAATCGCGGGATGCATCTCTACATCGATCACCGACTTGCCGTTGAAGTCGCAGGTAAAGCGATTGATGATCGAACGCGGAATGAGCGAGCCATCCTTGTTCTTGCGCTGGCCCGATTCCATCGTGTGCGAAATCAGGGTCTTCAGAACAACAGCCTCGCCAGCAGCCGCCTTCGAGGGGGCCTTCACGCGGGGTTTAACACCATCTGCCATGGTAAATTCTCCTCAGATAAGTGGATCAGCCGCCGCAGCCGCCGATGGTGACTTTGACGGTCGAGGACGCGCGAGCGAAGGAGCCATCTGCCATCTTGGCGATTGCCACCACGTCTTGCGTGCCTGCCAAACGGATACGGGTCGAGGCCGTGTGCGCCCCTGCTGCTTCCCCGAAATTGAAGGTCGCAATACCCGGTGTCGGGTTGCCCATGGCCAAGATCATGACCGAGCTCGCACCCTCTGCCGATACGGCTACGGGAACCGTGTTACCGTTTTCTGCGATTTCGGGCGCAGTAAGGGTGATCCCCCCGTCTGCAACGGCAGCGCCGCCAGTGAAGGCTGCGATCATCTCATCGCCCGTCGCAGCGGCAGCAAAGCGCACTGGGAGAGCCACAAACGCAGCGGCACCAAGGCCGAGCGCAAGCGTTTCGCGTCTGTTAAATTCCATGTTTTTCTCCTTGATCGTGAAGCCGCGCCCCGCGTCAGTCCTTAAGAGTGACGAGGAAAGCGACGACGTCTTCAACTTGTTGAGCCGTCAAAACCGGTGGGAAATTCTCTGGTGCAGCCTTACCCGTGTATCCGTCGCCGGCCCGGTTAAACCCATCCACCTTGTAGAAGGCCGGCATGACCGTGCCTTCAAAAGTCATCTTCGCATTAACGACGATCCCACGCAGTTCCGCTTCGGTCCACCGCGACCCGGTGCCATCAAGGCTCGGACCAACTTCCCCGTGGAACGGCGAATCCTTCAACGCAGTGACTTCATGGCACGCAATGCAATTGCCCAGCGAACGCGTCGTCATGGTCTTGGCACCCGCTGCCGCATCGCCGGGCGCACCCGACAACGAAGCCTCAATAGCGCCCTCTGCATAGACGACATCCTTCGGCCCGACTTCTCCCGCAAGCGCCGCGCCTGCAGTAAAAAGCACGGCCGCCGTGATTGTTGTAATTTTCATAAGACCTCCCTTGGCTACCGGTTCCGGCTTTGGATAGCTTTGTGCACCGTAGTGCACAGGCAGGGTCTCACGCAACAACAAATTCACGAAAATGAATTTACAAATATGTTGCACCGCAGCATTTCCAGTCGCTTTTCCCGAAAGCCGACCTCAGCGGAGCGGCTTCGCCGCAAGTTCTTTCCTCGGCGCCGCGAATGCGTCGCCTCAAAATGCCTCCGGCGGGGATATTTGGCGCAAAAAGACAGGTTGATGGTGTCTCTTTGCAAAAAATATCCCGGGGGAGCGCGAAGCGCGGGAGCAGAGCCCCCATTGCTTATTGACCCGCATTGATTCGCGAGGCGACGTATTTTTGGAATGGCTCATCGGTGAGGTAAACTTTGTCCCGCACCCACGAAAGAATCGCCATCGTCGTGCCTTTGCCGAAGGCGCCGGGCATTGCCGCAACCGCCGCTTGTGGCGCAGTCAGCCCCTCGGCGACGTCTTCGGGGAAAAACATCATCGTCGGGGTAAACATCAGACCCCATTTACGGATCATATCCTTTTCCGCGAGCACCTCACCGTCGAAATCTGTGACTTCGACATCTCCGAACATATTGATTTGAATAAAAAAGAAGTTGTCGGAGATATAGGCATCTACTTCGGGGACGGGGAAGACTTCCTCATGCATCTTCTTGCAATAGATGCAGCCGCGCTGTTCGACGATAATCGCAAGTCGCTTTCCTTCGGCATTGGCTTCGCTCAGGTCCTCGCGCAAGTCTTTGAACGTGTCGCGCATCCAATCCGCCTTGTGCAGACCATCATCGCCGATGTCTGCCGCCATCGCCGGAAACAGGCCGCCGAAAGCGAGCCCGATCGCCAGTGCTGCACTCAAAAGAATTCGCATGTCCTGCTCCTTTAACCGAGGCTTCCGAAAGACGGAAATGTTTCAATCATCCATTGCGCGATCAGACTCACGCCGTTTGTCGCGATCAGAATGGCAAAGAGGATGAGCATCGCGCCCATTATTTTTTCGACATGGCCGAGATATTTGCGGTTGCGTGCCGCCCAGCCGAGAAAGGCCTTGGCGAACAAGGCTGCAACGACAAAAGGCGCGGTCATGCCCGCGCCATAGACGAACAGCAGCAGCCCCCCATGCCAGATGTTCCCCATGCCGCTTGCGACCATCAAGATCGAGGCCAGCGCCGGGCCCACACAGGGTGTCCAGCCAAAGCCAAAGGCCAGCCCCATGACATAGGCGCCAATAAATGTCGTCGGTTCCGCTTTTGATTCGAGGCGCGCCTCGCGATAGAGCAAGCCGATCCGGATCACCCCCAGAAAATGTAGGCCGAAGACCAGCAAGATCGCAGCTGCAACATAGCTTAGCGGCTCTTTCCACTGGGTAAAGGCCGCGCCCAGCGCCGTGGCCCCCATGCCAAGCATCACGAAAATCGAGGTGACCCCGGCCGCGAAAGCCACAGCTGAATAAAGCAGGCGCCGTTGTGCGCCGGGCTGGATATCGCCAGCGCCTTTCAGCTCGGCCATAGAAATGCCCGCCATATAGCTTAGGTAGAACGGCACCATTGGCAGGATGCATGGGGTGAAGAAAGAGAGAAGCCCCGCCAGCAGCGCACCCGCATAAGTAATGTCCAGCATGGGCCACACCTTGATCTATTCACATATTCAGATTACGTTGAGTGATGCGTTTTCGTCAATCGGGTGCCAAATGGCCAGACGTTTTTTCCTTGCACTTGCACTCGCGCTCTTTGCCCCCATGGTTCAGGCTGCCGAGCTGTTCATGATCGAGCGACAGGGCTGCGCCTATTGCGTGCAATGGAAAAAGGACATCGGGGCAGAAGAATACGGCAACACCCGGGAGGGCGCGCATGCCCCTTTGAGCATCATTGATCTCTCGGACGCCCCCCCTGATGGGGTGCAGTTTGCCCGGCCAGTGGTGTTCACCCCGACGTTCATCCTTGTCGAAGACGGTCGAGAACTTGCCCGTATCGAAGGATATCCTGGTGAGGATTTCTTTTGGGGCCTGCTGGGCATGATGCTCAAAGCCCAAACCGGGTTTGACGTCGCTGGCTGAGCGGGTCCGATTTCAAACTGCACCTGCACCTCTTTGAAACGGAGGGGGAGCATGGTATGGCGTAGGGCGCCGTCCGTCCGGATTGGCAATATCTGGCGACGAGGGAGAAGGGCCTGTGGCCTTACCGCAATTTCAAATCGGGATCTCTGATGAAGAGATGGACCTGATCGTCGATAAAGCGACGATCGCGTCGAACTTCCTGAAAGCCGTCAGCCATGAGGGGCGACTGCTGATTTTGTGCCATCTTGTGTCTGGAGAGAAATCCGTAACCGAGCTGGAAGAGTTGCTCGCCGCGCGTCAAGCGGCTGTGAGCCAACAGCTATCGCGCCTGCGGCTGGAAGGTCTGGTTGTGCCTCGCCGGGATGGCAAGGCGATTTACTATCGCTTGGCGGACGAGCGCCCGAAGCGTATTTTGGAATTGGTGTATGAGCTGTTTTGCGAAGATCCTCCTGAAGGCGGCGCGCCCTCGGGACCGCGGGCATTTTCAGACTGAAATCCCGGCCCGCGCCCAAGAACGCCGGAACACAAGCGAGGCCGACCCGCAAAGAACCGCCGAATAAAATAACCCGGAGAGAGTAACATGCAGAGCCTGCTCGAGACTTTAGGCGAAGATGTAACGGTGATGTTGGTCGGCCTCTTTGGCGGCCTGCTTTTGGGGCTCGCCTCTCGCTTGGGTCGTTTTTGCACAATGGGCGCCATCGAAGATCTGCTCTACGGCGGATCCGATCTGAGGATGCGAATGTGGTGGTTGGCAATCGGCGTGGCGATCATTGGCACCTTTGGTTTGGCGGCGACGGGTGTGGTGGACTTGGACCGCTCTTATTACCTCTCCATCCGCTGGATGCCCGTGGCCTCGATCTTGGGCGGGCTGATATTTGGCTATGGCATGGCCTTGGCCGGAAACTGCGGATTTGGATCAATCGCCCGCTTGGGCGGGGGCGATATGCGCGCTTTTGTGATCGTTTTGGTGATGGGCGTTTCGGCCTATATCGTGCTTTCGGGGCCTTTGGCGTTTTTGCGGGTCTGGATCTTTCCGCAAGCTGATGTGGTCAATGATATGCCCCCCGGTATCGCTCATCTTCTGGCGCGCTGGACCGCCCTTCCGGTGACAGCCATCGGGATTGCCATCGGCCTCCTGATCACAGGAGCGGCGCTTGGTTCACGGAAATTCCTGGCCAAGCCGAATATGCTGGTGTGGTCGACTGTGGTCGGGGCCGCGATTGTCTCGGGTTGGGCAGGCAGCACATGGGTGGCCTCTCAGGCGTTCAATCCGATGCCTATTGTCTCGCACAGTTTCTCTGCGCCTGTGGGCGAAACCCTGCTCTATTGGATGACGGGTTCAGCCCGGGCACCATCCTTTGCCGTAGGCTCTGTGACGGGTGTCATCTTGGGGGCGTTTGCCGGCTCGTTGCTCAAAGGCCATTTCCGATGGGAAGCCTGCGAAGACCCACGCGAACTGCGCCGTCAGATCATTGGTGCCGCCTTGATGGGCGGGGGTGCGGTGATTGCCTTGGGCTGCACAGTCGGACAAGGGCTATCGGCCATGTCCATGCTGGCGTTCTCCGCTCCGATTACATTCGCGGCGATTTTTGCCGGGGCGGCGCTTGGACTCCGCCAACTCATCGCGGGGTTTGAAACCGCAGAATAGGGGGACGCTGTCCCCCCGCCTTCGGCGTCCCCCTGGGATATTTTTTGCAACGAGACATGACTTGAAAAGTGAAACGCCGCGCCTTTTGCAGGGCGCGGCGTTTTTTCAGGCTTGGTGGCCAGATCAGAGTTTCTGCTGGGTGTATTTCTTCAATTCTGCACGGGCAATCTGGCGACGATGCACAGCGTCTGGACCATCGGCAAGGCGGAGGGTGCGGACATGTGTCCATTTATGCGCCAAGGGTGTGTCTTGCGAAATGCCTTGTGCGCCAAAGAGCTGCGCGGCCTCGTCAATGACTTTGAGCGCCATACGCGGGGCCACGGTCTTGATCATCGAGATCCAAGGCGCCGCAGCGCGCGCGTCTCCTTGATCCATATACCATGCCGCCTTGAGGCACAGCAGGCGCGCCTGTTCGATCTCCATCCGGCATTCCGCGATGATGTCGAAATTGGCACCAAGTTGCGCCAAGGGTTTCCCGAAGGCCTCACGCTCCAAGGCGCGTTTGCACATCAATTCCAACGCAGATTCGGCTTGGCCGATTGCCCGCATGCAATGGTGGATACGCCCCGGTCCAAGCCGACCTTGGCTGATCTCGAAACCCCGACCTTCCCCTAAGAGCAGGTTCTCCGCCGGAATTCGCACATTGGTAAACCGCATATGCATATGGCCATGCGGCGCGTCATCCGCTCCATAGACCTGCATCGGGCGCAAGATCTCGATGCCGGGCGTATTGGCCGCCACAACCACCATCGAGTGGCGCTTGTGTTTCGGGGCATCGTCGCCGCCGGTTTTGACCATAACGATATAGACCTTGCAGCGCGGATCGCCCGCCCCCGAGGCCCACCATTTCTCACCGTTAAGCACGTAGTGATCGCCATCGCGCACACATGACATCGAGATATTCGTGGCGTCAGACGAGGCAACATTTGGCTCTGTCATGCAATAGGCCGAGCGGATCTTGCCTTCCAAGAGGGGGATCAGCCACTCTTGCTTCATCTTTTCTGTGCCGTAGCGCTCAAAGACTTCCATATTGCCGGTATCTGGTGCCGAACAGTTGAAGACTTCCGCTCCAAGCGGTGTGCGCCCCATTTCTTCGGCAAAGAACGCGTATTCCACTGTCGAGAGGCCAAAGCCCTTGTCGCTATCGGTCAGCCAGAAGTTCCACAGCCCCCGCTCCTTGGCCTTTGCCTTCAATCCCTCGAGGATTTCAGACTGGCGCGCGGTGTATTGCCAACGATCCTCTTTGGCGATTTCGGCTTCATACTCATGCTCCAGCGGCACCACCTCATCGCGGATCATTTCCTTGACGCGGTCCAGCAGTTTTGCGTTTTCGGCGCGAATACCCAGATCCATGGCTCTCTCTTCCTCTGTGCGAAATTTCTTTCCGCAATTCAGCATGGCACGCCGCGAAAGGAAAGCCCCCCGCCGCGCCTTCCGTTACACCGCTTCGTAAAGCGTCACCACACAGGCCCCGCCCAGTCCGAGGTTGTGCTGCAACCCAAGCCGTGCGCCTGCAACCTGCCGCGCCTCTGCCGTGCCGCGCAATTGATGCGTCAGCTCATAGCATTGCGCCAAACCAGTGGCGCCCAAAGGATGCCCTTTTGACAAAAGCCCCCCTGAGGGATTGGTCACAACCTGCCCGCCATAGCTATTGTCCCCATCCGCAATGAACCGGGGCGCCTGCCCTTCCCCACACAGGCCCAAGGCCTCATAGGTGATCAGCTCATTTTGCGCGAAACAATCGTGCAACTCTACGACCGGAATATCTTCGGGCCCCACAGCTGCCGCCTCATAAACCTGCGTGGCGGCCGCTTTCGTCATATCATAGCCCACGACCCGCATCATATCTCCGGCGTCAAACGTAGAGGCATAATCCGTTGTCATCGCCTGAGCCCGGATCACAACATCGCGCCGCAGCCCCTGTTTGCGAGCAAAGTCTTCGCTGACCAAAAGCGCCGCGGCTGCTCCGCAGGTCGGCGGGCAGGCCATCAGGCGGTGCATCACACCCGGCCACATCACAGGCGAGGCCATCACCTCTTCCACCGTGACTTCGCGTTTGAACAGCGCCAGTGGATTCTTGGCCGCGTGGCGACTGGCCTTGGCCCGGATCGCGGCGAAATCCTCCAACTGCGAGCCATAGCGGCGATTATGCGCCTGCCCTGCCCCCCCGAAATACCGCAGCGCCAGCGGCACCTCGCCATGTCCGACAATCTCTTCGGTCACTCGGTCAAATTCGGCAAAAGGCGAGATCCGATCCTCAAAATGCGTGCCTAACGCACCGGGCTGCATCTGCTCAAACCCAAGCGCCAGAACACAGTCCGCCGCCCCAGATTCAATGGCCTGCCGTGCCAGCCACAGGGCCGTCGACCCTGTGGAACAATTATTGTTCACGTTTATGATCGGCACCCCGGTCAATCCCACCCGG
>DOOI01000130.1:19012-19282 GCA_003512825.1 Paracoccaceae bacterium
CCCGGTAAAGCGCCTTCTGCCCAGAGGTCGAGTCACCATAAACATAGCCTGCGTAAGCCTGTTGCACCGCGCCATAGGCAAGCCCCGCATCGGCCAATGCCCGGCGCGCCGCCTCGGCCCCCATGACATCATAGGCCTCCGATGCTCCCGGCTTGGCAAAGGGGATCATCCCAACCCCGGCCACCACCACTCCAGTTCCCGCCATCGGACATCCTCCTGCTCTTGCCACCCAACCTGCCAAATCCCGCGACCAATCGCCAAAGAATTCTC
>DOOI01000157.1:0-6994 GCA_003512825.1 Paracoccaceae bacterium
TACAGCCGATCAAATTTCAAGCTCAACCGCACCGCCGTTCTTGCCGAGTGTCGCTGCATCTGCACAGCCTAAAAGATTGCCGATACCGGGAAACTGAGACGAGTGCGCATTCGTCTGACAGCACCGGCAGAAGTCATCGCAAAATCCAAAAAAGAGCGCGCGGAAATCGAAGGGGATACCCAAGTCAGCGTGCGTCGGGCAGAGGTCGAAGCCAACCGTCGCAAATTGGAAATCGATCTGGATCAACGACGCGCTGAGATCCATCAGACCCAAGAAATTGAAACGCTGCTTGCAGCTCAACTTACCGAGATCGCCCGGAAAAAGGCCGATGCAGAACGTGCCGCTGCCGAGGCGCGTATCGAAATGGAGCGCGCCATTCAATCGGCATCGCTCACGCGCGAGCAAGCCATACGGCAAGCGGAAATCGCACAAGCCAGCGCCTTGGAAATTGCCGAGCAAGAGCGCTCTATTTTGATTGCCGCAAAAAGCCAAGAAGGCAGCAAAGCCAAAGCAGAGGCAACCGCCGCACAAGCCCAAGTCGTCACTGCCGAAGAAAATCTCGCAACGCAACGCCAGCTGGCCGAGGCCGGACGTCGAAAGCAACTCGCAATGCTGGCTGCGGAGCAAGACGCTGAGGCCAGTGCCAAGCGCACCGCGATATCCAGTGAGTCAGACAAGGTTGCGGCAGCGGCGCGCGGCCATATCAAGCGCCAAGAGGCCGAAACCCTGCGGATCATGCGCGAGGCAGAGGCCGCTGGCGAGGCCGCACGGTTCATGGCCGAAAACCAGCGCAATCCGGATTTGGTGGCGATGGAATTGGAAAAGGCCCGGCTGGCGGCGCTCCCGGGCATCATCAGTGAAATGGTCAAGCCCGCAGAAAAGATCAAAGGGATCTCGATCAATCACGTTTCAGGGCTGGGGCGGGGCGAAACCACAAGCGCCCCGAACTCACCCGTTGATCAGACAATAAACGCCATTATGGACATGGCGGTTGGCCTGCCAACGATGAAGCGGATTGGAGACGCCGTCGGGATGAACCTCGACACTCTCTTGCCCGATCCCAAGGAGAAATAGAGACCGTCAAATCCTTCGGCCAGCCGCAGAGCTACCTGTTCCAAGCGGCTACGGCAGGGCCTGACGGTGCTGTCGGGCAGGGGGGTGCCATCGTTTGAGCGGGATATGCGCTTTGCGGCATGATCACAGGCCGCCTTCTTGGCGGTCTGACACAGGCTCTTGGTCTGCCGATATCCTCTCAAACGACGGCGGTATATCGCGGATTTTTTCCCGCCAGAGCACCAACAGCCCCGCCGCCATGATGGTCGAAATGCCAAACCAAGCAATCGTATCAGGCCATTCGGCGAAAAACATCCATCCCCAAAGCACGCCCCAAAGCATGTAGCTATATTCAAACGGTGCGACTGCGTTGCTGTCGGCAATTCTGTAGGCCTGCGTCAACAGCGTCAAACCCAGTGCTGCGATAACCCCACAGCCACACATCAACGCAATATCCAAAGCTGTCGGCCAAGCCCAAGCCCGAAACAAAAACCCCAAGGTCGGATGCGTCTCTGTGCCGTAACGCCCATCCCCAAAAAGGATCGCCATAAGCAAAGCCACGGTGAGAAATACAAAGTTCCCCCAAAACGCCATCGCTGGTGCCGTCTCGGTCTGCCCCAATTTACGCGCCAAGATCATCGAGAACCCGTAAGACAGGCCAGACCCCAGCACCATCAATGCAGCCCAGTCAAAAATGCTCGCACCGGGGCGTAACATGATGATAACCCCGACAAACCCCAACCCCACAGCGCCCCAACGTCGCCATCCGACCTGCTCTTTGAGCCAGAAATAGGACAGCACGGTGATAAACAGCGGTGCCGAAAAATAAAGCGCCACTGTTGTGGCAATCGGCAAAGCGGGCAGGGCAAGATAATAGGCGGCATAGGCCAGAAACATCGCGCCGCCACGCGCTATCATCCGGCCCGTCGCGGCGGTGAACAAGGTTCCCAGCCCTCCGTCGCGCACCGCCAATAGCGCCAACAGCGGCATGGCCGTAAGCCCCCGAAGCACCATGGCCTCACTCAAAGGATAGCTTCCCGACAACAGCTTCAGGATCAAATCCTGAATGGCAAACAGCCCGATCCCTGCGACAAGGCATAAAATGCCAAGCGCCGTGTCTTGTCTGGCAGGAGCGGATTGGGTCAAAGGCGGCTTCTTTTTATGGTTATGGCGTCACTCGCCACCTAAAGACACCGCTCCGCCGAAGCTGTCCCCAAGATTTGCGACATCTTCGATGTCGGAATTCGTGTCTCACCCAATTGCCCGAAGGTGCTGGCCGCCCAGAAATTGCGAATGAAACCCTGCAAAAGGGGTGCGACCCAACGCGCGCAAGCGTCGCCTGTGCGGCGCAGCGCTTCGCGTTACCGGCCCAGTAACTTCATCCCGCGTTCGATGCCCTCGAGCGTCATCGGCACCATGCGATCCTCGAAAATCTCGCGGATTAGTCCGATGGACTGCGTGTAACTCCAGTATTTTTCCGGTGTCGGGTTGATCCACAAATGCTGGCCCCAATGCTCGCGCGCCCGCTGCAACCACACTTGCCCCGCTTCTGCGTTCCAATGCTCGTTTGCACCACCGGGATAGGCAATCTCATAGGGCGACATCGAGGCATCCCCAACGAAAATACACTTATAATCAGGGCCATAGGTTCGCAAAATGTCCAACGTGGACTGTTGCTCGTTCCACCGCCGATGATTGTCCTTCCAAACGCCTTCATAAAGGCAATTGTGAAAATAGAAGTGCTCCAGATGCTTGAACTCGGCCCGCGCCGCAGAGAATAACTCCTCCACCACCTTCACATGCGGGTCCATAGAGCCGCCCACATCCAAAAACAGCAAGACCTTTACCGCGTTGCGCCGCTCTGGCCGGGTCTGCACGTCCAGATAGCCATGCTCCGCCGTTGCACGTATGGTTCCGTCCAGATCCAATTCGTCATGTGCGCCATCTCTTGCCCAACGCCGCAACCGTTTGAGCGCCACTTTTATGTTGCGGGTGCCCAACTCGATTGTGTCATCAAAATTCTTGAACTCGCGCTTGTCCCACACCTTCACCGCGCGTTGATTGCGGCTTTCTTTCTGGCCAATCCGCACCCCCTCGGGGTTGTAGCCATAAGCGCCAAATGGCGAAGTGCCTGCGGTGCCAATCCATTTTGATCCGCCCTGATGGCGTTCCTTTTGGTCTTCGAGACGCTTTTTCAGCGTCTCCATCAACTTGTCGAACCCACCCAAAGCTTCGATTTCGGCCTTCTCGGCCTCCGAAAGGTGCTTTTCCGCCAGTTTCTTTAGCCATTCGCCGGGGATATCGACGGCATCCATCACCATTTGCTGCGAGATGGCCTCAAGCCCCTTGAAGGTCGCGGCAAAGGCACGGTCAAACTTGTCGATATTGCGCTCGTCTTTCACCATCGCCGTGCGGGCAAGATAATAGAATCCCTCAACGTCATAAGTCACCAGACCTGCGCGCATCGCCTCCAGGAATGTCAGGTATTCCCGCAGGGAAACCGGCACAGCTGCGTTGCGAAGGTTCTCAAAGAACGGCAAGAACATATGCGCGCCCTCCGCTTGGCCTACAGTACTGCGGCGCGGTGAATGAAGATCGTCACGAACAGGCCAATTAACGTAAAGACTATCCCGTAACCTGTTGCATAATGGATTATATCCAGCCTGCGCCCTTTACGGCGAATGGCGATGAGTGCGCCAATGATGGCACCAAGAACGGCTCCTGCCAGTACGAACATGTGACCTCAGCTTTTTCCTCTGAGCGGGCTAAGGGACGCGATTTCGCGCTGTTTGGCACGCACGGCCCAATCCGCCCCAAATCCGTAACGCGCCCAGCCCAAACTGTCCAGTCGCACAGCCTGCGCTTCGGCGCCGCGCCCGGTCAGATCCAGAGCCTCAGAGCGTAACAGCATCAACGTTGCCAACAGCGACGCATTCTCATGCCGCGCCGCCACATCAAGATAGGGGCCCAATTGCCGCAAGGCCGTTTCGCCTTGGCCTTGGGAAATCGCAAAGGCCGCCAGTTGCGAGGCCACATAAGCCCGGTGCAAAGAGGCCCCCGGCGTTCCAGCGAAATATTTATCCGCCTCAAGAAAGTTCTGCTGCGCCGCCAAGGGGTCGCTCGATTGCATGAGGCGGCCCAACGCATAATGGGCAAATCCCCGGCGGTGATCTTGCCAGCCCATGACCCGCGCAATGCTGATGGCTTCGTCAGCCGCAGCCCGGCGCTGTGTCGGGCTTGATCCCGGCCCAAGCGCCTTTTGAAGCGCGTTTATAAAGGGCCGTGGCGTTGGATTGAGCCGCATTGGGGCAATGCCTTGCCCGGCGGGATTCAGTCGCACCAAAAGTCCCGGCAGCCGATCCGCCACTTGGCCACGCGTCATCCCCGAACGCAGCTCCGGGGCATAAACCATTCGCAAGATCAACATGTCATAGCCCGTCAGGACGGTATGCACATTGTCATCATTATAAACACTGTCGGGCAGGCGATAGAGGTCGTTCAAGGGGCCCAGCGCCTGCGCCAATTCCTCATGCAAACAATCGCGGACTTCTTGAGGCGCTGCGTCGGCGGGCAGGAAAATCGCAATCTGCTGGCGCTGCTCAATTCGTCCCCAATCCGTGCGCGGTGTTCTCCGCGCCAATGCGTATTGTGAAATATCGCTGATGTTTGGCACGACGAAACAGGCCGCTTGTGGCAGGGCCTTGCGGATTTGACTGCGGGGGATGGCTTGGATCGTCACTTGTGCCGTGTCATCGCGGCTGATGTCGATATCAATCCCCGCTTCAGTGCGAAGCCGATGCAGCAGCCGTGCCAGATCCAATCCCAGATGCGCGGGCGGCTGTCCGGTAACGCGCACGCGGATAGGCCCTTCAAAGCGCGACATCACTGGTAATTGTCGTCCCGACTCCATCGAGAAGACCAAATCCAAAAAATCCCGCGCGATATCACTATTCGACTGAACCGGTGCCAAAGGCCGCGGCGCGGAAAAGGTTTTCATGGCCGGCAGCGCAGATGTTTCTACAGGCATCGCCGCTCGCGTTGCCACTTCCGTCGACAGAGAGGGCATACAAGCGCCCAACATCAAACAGATCGGCAAGATAGCGCGATGCAAGCTCATGGCTGCACCAGCGGGGCAGGGTGGGCAACGCGACGTCCTTCAAAGCGCTCACGCCTTGAACGGTCCTGAACGCATTTACCATGTTGTCGGCTCTGGTGTGTCCCGGTCATTCTCTGCCTCGGTTTGTTCTTCGATGAGAGAACTTCGCCTCTCTTACGGGCAGGGCTAAGGAGCAATTAAGGCAAATTTGAGGCAATTGCTTTAAGGCAATCACCAATTGTGGCGGCCCTACATCAGTGAAATGAAATCATACGCTTACGCCCAACAAACCCCAAGTCAAAGGGCGCGCTTTCCGGGCAGATCCGCCCAATTTGCAATGTTTTCATCCAAATTGGGCGCAGTTTTGCCACAATTGCTGCGGTGTTGGCCTTACCCGCCGCGCCGCGCCATAAAGGCCAAGCGCTCAAACAAGTGCACATCTTGCTCGTTCTTTAACAAAGCCCCATGCAGTTTTGGCAGGGCATTGGCCCCATCGCGCTTCAAATCTTCTGGTGTCAAATCCTCGGCCAAAAGCAACTTGAGCCAATCAAGCACCTCCGATGTCGAGGGCTTTTTCTTCAAGCCGGGGGTCTCGCGCAATTCATAAAACTGCGTCAGCGCTGTGGTCAAAAGGGCTTCCTTCAGCCCCGGAAAATGTACGTCCACAATCTGGCGCATCACCGATGGTTCCGGAAAGCGGATGTAGTGAAAAAAGCAGCGCCGCAAAAACGCATCCGGCAGCTCTTTTTCATTGTTCGAGGTGATAATCACGATCGGTCGAATGCGCGCCGTGATCGTCTCCCCGGTCTCATAGACGTGGAACTCCATCCGATCGAGTTCCTGTAGCAGGTCATTTGGGAACTCAATGTCGGCCTTGTCGATCTCGTCAATCAACAAGACAACTTTCTCATCCGCCTCAAACGCCTGCCAAAGCTTACCTTTTTTGATATAATTCCGCACATCATGCACGCGCTCTTCACCCAATTGACTGTCGCGCAAACGGCTTACGGCATCATACTCATAAAGACCCTGCTGTGCCTTCGTGGTGGATTTGATGTTCCACTCGATCATTCGCAGACCAAGCGAGGACGCAACTTGGCGGGCCAATTCGGTCTTGCCGGTGCCAGGCTCCCCCTTTACCAGCAACGGCCGCTCCAGCGTCACCGCGGCATTGACCGCTACCTTCAAATCATCGGTGGCGACATAGCTGCCGGTGCCTTCGAATTTCATCTGCGTTTCCAATTGGTTGCCTATTGATTACTCAGTATCTTAGCCGTCTCGCCCCAGATGTGCAATCTCGCGCCCATTGGTGGGTTTTCGTGTAGTGACAATACCGGCTCATTGGTATAGAGCGCCCGCAGGGAGCGCCATATGTCTGATCCATCGAACCAACAGATCATGGAAAAAGTGAGGGGTACGAACGCGATGAATGCGGAGAATTTCCTTCCGGAAAATTATCGGCCGGCCGAGGATGAACCGTTCATGAACGAACGTCAGCTGGAATATTTCCGGCGTAAATTGATCGCTTGGCGGCATGATCTTCTTGAAGACAGCCGGGACACGATTGAGGGTCTGCAAGACAGCACCCGCAATATTCCCGATGTCACGGACCGTGCCAGCGAAGAAACCGACCGTGCGCTTGAACTTCGCACCCGGGATCGCCAGCGTAAATTGGTCACCAAAATTGATGCCGCCCTGCGCCGCATCGATAATGGCGAATTCGGCTATTGCGAAGTGACGGGCGAGCCAATCAGCCTCAAACGCCTCGACGCACGCCCGATCGCCACGATGACCCTCGAAGCGCAGGAACGCCACGAGCGCCGCGAAAAGGTCCACCGCGACGAT
>DOOI01000157.1:7315-7465 GCA_003512825.1 Paracoccaceae bacterium
CTCTTGCTATCCCCATGCCAAGGGCGCAGCCCAACCGACCAACGCCGGGGCTGATGCCACGGCGTTTTTCGTTGCAGGAGAGCGAGATGTCACTCATCGGCCAAAATGTGACCGTCCTTGGCGCAGGCATAGCAGGCCTCAGCGTTGCAC
>DOOI01000157.1:7803-8178 GCA_003512825.1 Paracoccaceae bacterium
CTTTGAGCGGTGCGAAAGTGCAAGTGCTCGAACGCGCCCGCGAGATCCGCGAAGTCGGTGCAGGGCTGCAAATCAGTCAAAACGGCTTTTATGTGCTCAAAGCTCTTGGCCTAAGCGACTCCCTGCTGTCGCGGGCCACCCAATCCAATGCGGTGGTGCTGTTCAATCAACAAGGCCGCGAAGTGCTGCGGATGGATCTCTCCCAGCGCCCGGAGCGCGCCCATCTCTTCGTTCATCGCGCCGACCTCATCGCGCTCCTCGCTGAAGGCGCCCAAGACGCAGGCGTCGATCTGCGCTTGGGTCAAGAGGTGACGCAGATCACCCGTGAGGGTGCCGCATTCAACCTCCACCTTGCCGACGGCAGCACGCTTTGCC
>DOOI01000157.1:8483-8835 GCA_003512825.1 Paracoccaceae bacterium
TGATTTTGTGATTGGTGCTGATGGCGTGCGTTCTGTGCTGCGCCCTGCGCTCAATGGTGCCGAGCAAGGCTTTTTTACTGGTCAAGTCGCTTGGCGCGCGACGGTGCCCAATCCCGGTCAAGGCGCAGAAGCGCGGGTCTGGATGGGGGCAGGGCGCCATATGGTCACCTATCCCCTCCGCGAAGGTAAACTTCTCAATATCGTTGCTGTGCAAGAGCGGCGCGCGTGGGCCAAAGAAGGCTGGTCACACCCCGACGATCCCGCCAACCTGCGCGCCGCTTTTGCTGATTTCACTGGCCTTGCGCGGGGCGCGTTAAAGGCCGTGGACTCTGTTCACCTGTGGGGGCTTTTT
>DOOI01000157.1:9088-18421 GCA_003512825.1 Paracoccaceae bacterium
GTGGGGGCTTTTTCGTCATGAAGTGGCCCCGGTCTGGGCCAAAGACAGGGCCGCACTTCTTGGTGATGCAGCGCACCCAACCCTGCCGTTTCTGGCTCAAGGTGCCAATCTGGCGCTCGAAGATGCTTGGGTCTTGGCGCATTGCCTCCGCACCATGGAGCCGTCAGACGCCTTTCGCGCCTATGCCCAGATCCGCCGCCCGCGCGCAGCCAAAGTCATTGCGGCTGCCAATGGCAACGCGTGGAAGTTCCATCTCCGCAACCCGTTGATGCAATCGCTCGCCCATACGGCACTGCGTTTTGGAAACGCCATTGCCCCCCAAAAAATCTTGGGTCAATTCGACTGGGTCTACGACCACGACGTCACCGCCAGCTAACCCAATTTCCTTGCAAGGAAATTGCAACGCCCTTGCAAGGGCGTTCAAACGTCCCTTGCAAGGGACGTCTTGCAGCGTGACGCTTCGCTTAAAGGTCCAACTCCACCCAAACCGGCACGTGATCAGACGGCTTTTCGCCGGCGCGCACATCTTTTTGGATCCTCACTTCCAACAACAGGTCCGCCGCCTCGGGGCTCAGCAGCACATGGTCGATCCGGATCCCATCATCTTTGTTCCATGCGCCAGCTTGATAATCCCAAAACGAATAGTGACCCGGCCCCTGCACCCGAGCACGAAACGCCTCAGTCAGTCCAAGGTTAAGCAACCGTCGATAGGCCGCGCGGCTCTCGGGGCGGAACAGCGCATCTTCACGCCAGGCATTGGGCCGTTTGGCATCTTCCGCTTGGGGGATGATATTATAGTCACCTGCCATCAAGAACGGAATTTCTTCGGCCAAAAGTGTCACCGCCCGCGCGTGCAGTCGCTCCATCCATTTGAGTTTATAGGCATATTTCCCGCCGTCGACAGGCCGACCCGCCGCATCAAGTTCGACAGGATTGCCGTTGGGCAAGTACAGCCCACAAACCCTCAGCGCAGATTTGCCAACGATCGTTGCTTCAATATAACGCGCCTGTAGATCCTCAGGGTCGCCGGGAAGGCCACGCATCACGTCTTCCAGCGGCAGTTTCGACAAGAGGACAACCCCGTTGAACCCCTTCTGCCCATGGGTTTCCAAATAATAGCCGCGCTCTTCGATCAACTCTCTTGGAAAGCTCGCATCCTCGGATTTGATCTCTTGCAAGATCGCCACATCGGGCGTTTCCGCATCCAGCCATGCCGCCAAGGCCTCCGCCCGAGCTTTGACCCCATTGATGTTGAATGTTGCTATCCGCATCTGGCGCTCCCCGTGTTGGTCTCTCTATCGCCCGAAGTGAGGGCAAAGCACAAGCCGCGCGACAGGGGTCGCTTGGGCGCGGGGCAGGGGGAATGGCAGCGATTCGCAGCGCAACAGGGCTGCTTTTCCCCTGTTGCGCGCGCGCCCTCTTCAAAGCCGAAAAAAACTTCACTCAACCTAAAGGAGACTATTTGCCATTAAAATTGAGGATTTAGGCCCCTGCTTGAGGGGTTCCTTGCAGCATTAACACTTTTTTCGTGTAAAATTTATGTTGCAATACAATTTTTACGTGCAATCCTTCGCCCATCGGCAACCAAACACCTGGGAGAAAGACCATGACTGCACTTCGCAAAATGACCGCTGCCACACATTCGCCAGCCTCCACCGACCTGCATGCCGGGATCGGTGTAGAAATGTTCTCATCGGGGTCCTCCCCGACCTCTGCCACTCTTTTTGGTGGTGACGCGGTTGAAGCCTTCTCTTCGGGCTCCTCACCAACGGGTTCGGCCGCTCTTGACGGCGACTTGACTGGCCTCTTCTCGTCTGGCTCTGCCCCCCCGTGCCAGCCTGACAACGTTCCTTGGGGACGCAGTCGGTGCCTTTTCATCAGGCTCTGCGCCCACGGCCTCTGCCATGGTTACCGGCGATGCTGTCTGCGCCTTTTCGTCGGGCTCTGCCCCCTCAACCACGGCCATGATCACCGGCGACGCGGTCGAAGCCTTCTCTTCGGGCTCCGCCCCCACAGTTGCCAGCGGAGCGGCCACCGGGGCCTTCTCCTCCGGGTCAGCACCAGAGATGGGCCAAGCGGTCCAAGGCGACGCAACAGGCGCTTTCTCGTCTGGATCATAAGTTGAAGACAGGGCCGGAAGCACCTCATTGGAAAGGATAAAACCATGACCAACGTTCTCACCTTCCGGCCCCGTCCACCGCGTCAATCCACCGATGACCGCCTCGCCCTTCACCTCGATTGCTTTGCCAATGCCCGCCGCAACATCGATGATGTCTTTTGGATGAAAGAGGTGGCCGAGCTTCTCAACATTCTCGAAGCCACCGGACAATCCCTAGGGCCCGCCGCCCTTGGTCCGCTCGAATCCTTCTATGCAGGGATCGAGCGTCGCATGGGCTTTTTTCCCCAATATTACCGCTTTCTTCTTTCTATCGCCCAAGACCTCGAAGCGCTTGGCCTTCCCGGAGAAAAGTCACATTCCCTTGTCGAATGGGCGCTGCATCAAGGGCTGGCCGAGGCCGAACTCTCTGATCTTCAGCGCGGCGAGGCACGTCGCCTCATGCTGCGTTCGGGGATCGATCCTATGGCCGCAGACCGCGGGCTGGATGATCGCCTCCGTGCCTTTACCGCTCGCACCGCCACCTTCGCATTGCCGAACAAAAAAGCAGCCTATGAGCTGACGCACACCGTTTTCTATCTTTCAGAATACGGACGGCGCGATCCGCGTCTGCCCGAAGCCACCCTGACCAGCCTTACCTTCGCGGGCACTTTGGCCTTCCTCGACCAAAACGCCGATTTGCTGGCCGAAGTCTGCATCGCCCTGCGCTATGCGGGTCAAACGCCGCCTGCGCTCTGGGAGGCGTGGATTGCAGAAGAGGTGCGGCTCTATTCCCTTATTGAGACTGAAATCGCGCCGCTCTCCGATGATTATCATGAATATTTCGTGGCAAATTGGGCGATGGCGGTGGCTGGCAAGCCAATCTTTGAAGCCGAAATGCCCAAAGGCCGCGTCGTCTTTCATGCCGCCACCGGGCGCGCTCCGGTCCTGCGTGAACTCTCCGAAGCGCTCTTTGCACTTGAGGGGCCGCGCAGCGCCGAATGGCCGCTCTTGCGCGGGCTACTGGCCCCTCAGCTCTCGGATGGATCACAAGAAGTGCTCAATGCCGCAGAGCGCGCATTGCCCGGCTTTGAAACCTTTGTCGAAGGCTTTGTGCGCGCCTCTCAACCCGGTCTGGCATCATGAACGGCGCCGTCCTCAAAGGGGGCGCTTTGGTGATTGGCTATTCTGTTTTCATCGCGCTTGCAGATGCGATTACCAAACGTGTTGCCGAAGGGTTCGCCGCCCCACAACTCTTTGCCCTATCTGGTCTTATTGTTGCGGCACTTGCCATGCTCACGGCGCGCGCGGTGCCGCGCCTTGGTCGTGTCAGCACTGGCTTGCCCGGCCTGATGCTGTGTCGCACTGTCTTTACCATTCTGGCCGCGCTCTTCTTTTTTGAAGCGTTTCAGCATCTGATGTTTGCCGAAGTGTTTCTCTATATAGCCTTGATGCCGTTGATCGCGGCGCTTTTTGCCCACCCCATTTTGGGCGAGCGCGTCACCCCATTTGCTTGGGCCGCACTTGGCATTGCCTTCATGGCCATCGTCGCATTATGCGCCACAGGTCTCGAGACCGATCTGCATGGTCATCTCTCAGGCACCGCTGCGGCCCTGACGGGCACATTGTCGATGTTGCTTGCGCGCAAGATGACACGCCGCGAACCTCGCATCCTCGCCCAAGTCTTCTGGCCAAATCTTGGGCTCGGGCTGGCGTCTCTCGCAATGCTGCCCTTTGTCTGGCGGCCCATGGGCCTTGGCGATGTGGCAGTCTTCTTGGGCTATGGGGTGCTTTTGTTTGGCGCTCGCTGGCTCACTGTTGCCGCATTGCGCTTGATCCCGGCGCATGTTGCGACACCGCTGATGAATGTGCAGTTTATCTGGATGATTGGACTTGGGGCCGTGATCTGGGGCGAAGTTCCCGACCCAAGGATCATCCTTGGTGCCACCATTATCACGGCAGCGGGCATGATGTTGCTCTGGGCCGACGCCCTAACCAAACCCGTCAGCGCCAGCGCCTAAGATCCACTTACATCGAGAACGACGTGCCACAGCCGCAAGAGGCCGTCGCATTCGGGTTCTCGATGATAAAGCGCGCCCCGATAATCTCATCTGCGAAATCAATCACAGCACCTGCCAAAAAGGGCAGCGAAACAGTATCTACCACCACTTTTTCGCCCGCCCCCTCCAGCACCAGATCATCCGGGGCAGGGGCATCAAGCTTGATGTCATATTGAAAACCGGAACACCCGCCACCCTCAACAGCAACGCGCAGCGCCTTGCCATCCGAAGCGGCACCGATCTCGGCCAGTCGCTCAAAGGCGCGTTTTGTAACAGAGGGCGGGATTTGCATGATTTATCCGGGTGTTCCTTGGGGTCTGGCCTCAATATAAGATGACAAAGACGTCGCGACAAGGGAGCGAACCATGGTGGCAAAATATGCGGGGGCAAAATATGCCTGCGATCCAGATCAAAGCCGCGGCCGCCTCTATCGCGAAGAAGAAAGCGTGTTTCGCTCCGCCTTCCAGCGCGATCGCGACCGCATCATTCACGCATCCGCCTTCCGCCGCCTCAAACATAAGACGCAGGTGTTCATCGAACATGAGGGGGATTATTTTCGCACCCGCCTCACGCATTCGATAGAAGTGGCACAAGTCGCGCGCACTCTGGCAGGCACATTGGGCCTCAATCCCGAACTCACCGAAGCCGTTGCTCTGGCCCATGATCTGGGCCATCCGCCCTTTGGTCACACCGGCGAGGATGCCTTGGCCGAACTCATGGCGCCATTTGGCGGCTTTGACCACAATGCCCAAGCCATTCGCATCGTCACCTCTCTGGAACGGCACTATGCCGAATGGGATGGCCTGAACCTGACATGGGAAACGCTCGAAGGCATTGCCAAACACAACGGTCCCGTCACTCAAGGGTCCCCGCAAAATGATCATTCCGCCGCCCAAGACGTTCCGTGGGCCTTGGCGGACTATAACGCCCGTCATGATCTTGAATTGCATACCCACGCCAGCGCCGAAGCGCAGGTTGCGGCGCTCTCAGATGACATAGCCTATAATAATCACGATCTGCATGATGGCCTTCGCGCCGAACTGTTTTCCACCGACGAACTGGCGGAAATGGCCATTCTCTCGGACTGTTTTGCCGAAGTGGATCGCAAATACCCCGGCTTGAATTATTACCGTCGCCGTCACGAAGCCCTGCGCCGCTTCTTTGGAATTCTTGTCGAAGATGTGATTGCGGTCAGCCGCGCCCGCTTGGCAGAAGCCGCTCCAAACAGTGCGGCTGACGTGCGTGGGGCAGGGCGAATGATGGTGCAATTCTCACCCGCCCTGTGGTCCGATCTGAAAGTCATCCGCAAGTTTTTGTTTACCCGGATGTATCGCGCGCCGGCGGTGGTCGAGATGCGCCGCTACGTGACGGGTGTTGTTCGCGATCTTTTCCCCTTATACATGCAAGACCCAGCCATGTTGCCCAAACAATGGCGCAAGGATGTGGTCGAGGCTCAGGACGATACAGCGCTCGCGCGCATCGTTTGCGATTACATCTCCGGCATGACCGACCGCTTTGCGCTTCAAGAACATGTGCGCCTCTGCGGTGCCGACCCTAACGACCGCCCACCGGGCGTCTGACCTGCCCTGCCTCTCTGGGGCCTTGCCCTTCACCGCTGTTTCGGGCGGATGACAAAAGGAGCCGTAAATGGCCATCGCTTCCGCCGCAGGCGCCCTCGACCCCGTTTCGGCCTTCGCACTTGTCGGCGCCGTCGGGGTGGGGGCACAATGGGCGGCGTGGCGGCTCAACTTGCCTGCCATTGTTCTCATGCTGATCGCAGGCGTTCTGCTGGGACCAGTCTTTGGCATCTTTGATCCAGACCGCGACATTGGCGCGCTCAAAGGTCCGATGATCTCCATCGCCGTGGCAATCATCCTCTTCGAAGGCGGCCTCACGCTCAATTTTCACTCCCTCAACGACGCCGCAAAAGGCGTGCGTCGCCTTGTCATCATCGGCGCCCCATTGGGCTGGCTAACCTCCACACTCGCGCTGCACTACGGCGCGGGTTTGGGGTGGGAGGCCTCAGCGGTCTTCGGCGGCATCATGATTGTCACAGGCCCCACCGTTATTGCGCCGCTCTTGCGCTCGGCCCGCCTCTCGCGCCGCCCCGCCGCGCTCTTGCAATGGGAAGCCATCGTCAATGACCCCATCGGAGCGTTGGCGGCGGTCCTTGCCTTCGAGGTGGTCGTCGTGATGAACGCAGGCATCACCGTGCCCGAAGCGGTGTTTGATCTGGTGATTGGCATCGGTTTCGCCACGGCATTGGGGCTCGCTGCGGGCTGGCTCATCGCGCGGGCGTTCTTCAAGGCCTGGGTGCCGGAATATATGAAAGTGCCTGTCCTCTTCGTCTCGGTTCTCGCCGTTTTTGCCGCTTCCGATGCGATTTTGCACGAAAGCGGTTTGCTGGCCGTCACACTCATGGGCATCTGGATCGCCAACGCAGGCTTGCCCAGCTACGAAGAATTGCGCCGCTTCAAGGAACACGCCACCGTTCTTCTGGTTTCTGGCGTTTTCATCCTGCTTGCCGCCGGGCTCGACTTTGGCGAACTCAAGACCCTCGATTGGCGCGCCGTCGTCTTTGTGCTGGCGGTTGTCCTGATCGCGCGGCCCCTCACTGTGCTCACATCACTGATCGGCACTGATCTGCCCGCCAAGGAACGCGCCTTCATTGCCTTCACGGGCCCGCGCGGCGTGGTGCTCGTCGCGGTGGCGGGGCTATTCGGTGATCGTCTGGCGGAACTTGGCATTGCCGATGGCCGTCTGGTCGGCCCTTTGGCATTTGTCCTCGTGGCCACCACGGTGGTCTTCCATGGCTTCACACTGCGCCCGATCGCGACGGCTCTTGGCCTGACCGGAGCAGCGCAGCCCGGTCTTCTTTTGGTCGGGGGTAATCGCTTTACCACTGGTTTTGCCGAAGCCCTCCGCAAGGCCAAAGTGCCCGTCGTGCTGACCGACCCCAACTGGAGCCACCTGCGCGGCGCCCGCGCCGCAGGTCTGCCCACGTTTCCGGGTGACATCTTGTCAGAAGCAGCCGAAAACCATCTTGAACTGCTCGATTATGGCACCATCGTCGCATCCACGGACAACGACGCCTATAACACCCTCGTCACCACCGATCTCTCTCCCGAATTCGGCCGCGATCACGTCTATCAAGTCGCCCGCGAAAAGGATACGTCCGCACGCCACGTGCTCCCCGCAAGCTTGGGGGGCCGCGCCTTCGCCCGTGGTCTTACCCTGCGGGAATTAGAGGCCAAGCTAGCTCAGGGCTGGGAATTCCGCATGACCCGCCTGACGGCGGAATACACGCTCGAGAATTGGCGTGCCGACATGGCAGAGGCGATCTTGCTTATTGTGATCCAGCCCTCGGGAAAAATCCGGCTGCTCTATAAGGGTGACAACATAAAGGGCGGCGAGGATGTCCGCCTGATGGCTTTGGCGCCACCGGTGTCATCGTAACGATCTACTCTTACGGTGATCGCTAAGACCAAGGCGTGTTCACAACACATCCTATACGAGAAAGTCGCTCTAAAAACACACATAGCGGAGTGCGGGAATACGCACTCTCTTCCTGCTTGTAATTGTTCGCAATTGAGCGGTAGGTTGGTGTCATATTTTAGAGGTATATTATGGCATTCGCGCACGCGCACCCCCAGTGGTTTCTCGCCCAACTCAAACCCAATTGCAGCGGCATTGCGGAACGCAATTTGCGCCGTCAGGGCTTCACCACCTTCCTCCCGCTCACCGAAGAAACACAACGCAAGCCATCCGGCTTTGTCACCAAAACTGTTCCGCTGTTTCCCGGCTACATTTTTGTCCAGGTCAATGCCGCGCTCGGTCTTTGGCGCAGCATAAATTCCACCTATGGTATCACAAAGCTTGTGAGTTTTGGCAGTGCGCCCGCAGACGTGCCAAACGCACTGGTCGAAACCCTTCAGGCCGGTTGTGATGAGACGGGCAAACTCCAGCCCACAGGGCCTTTGTCCGAGCGGCTCAAAGTTGGCGACACTGTGCGCTTTCTCAATGGTCCCTTCACGGATCTCTTGAGCGAAATCACCGATCTCGCCGCCGACCGTCGTGTTTGGGTGTTGCTCGACATCTTGGGCAGCAAAACGCGGGTTTCTGCGAAACCAGAGCAATTGGAACGGGTCTAACCCGGTCTTGGCCTGACCCAAAGCAGCGCGCTCTGGGTCAGGCGACCTCTTAGCTATTGGGGCGCACCCGCGCAGCGGTCTTGTTGGCAAATGCTTCAAGCCGATGGCGCGCTTCAGGTTGGGTGTTCACAATCCCCGCCACAACGGATTCCGCATAAGACGCATCAAGCGCCGACATATTGCCGACATGGCTGATGGCCGAGCATATCGCGAAATTTGACAATGGCAGGTTTTCAGCGGCGCGCCGTGCAACCTCCAGCGCCTTGTCATAACAAGAGCCCTCTACCATGTATTGCGCCAATCCCACGTCCATCGCCTCTTGGCCCTTATAGACCCGGCCGGTCAGCATCATGTCGATCATGCGTGCCTTTCCCACCAGCTGCGAGACACGAATGGTGGCCCCACCTCCGGTAAAAAGCCCCCGCGTGCCTTCGGGCAGGGCAAAGTAGGTGCTCTGGTCCATCACACGGATATGCGCTGAAGAGGCCAATTCAAGCCCTCCGCCCACCACAGCGCCCTGCAAGGCAGCAATGATCGGCACGCCACCATATTCCATCTTGTTAAACGCCTCATGCCAACGCAGGCACAAATGCATGAACTCCGCCGGGCTGCGGTCTTCTTGATGATGCTCGACCAAGTCGAGGCCCGCACAGAAATGATCTCCCTTTCCCGCCAGAACAACAGCACGCACGCCCGCACGTGGCACCGCAACAAATAGGTCAATCAGATCCTCAACCGTTTCTGCATTCAGCGCATTGCGCTTGTCGGGTCTATTGAGCGTCGCAACCAAAACACCGTCATCGTGCAAATCGAGTGCGATATTCTGCAAATTCAACGCACCAAGATCTTTTGCCATTCTCTGTCTCCTCCAAGGTCGATCCGAGCCCCTCATGCCATATCCATGGCGACACGGGGAATATGCCGTTGCGTCAAAACTTTTCCCGCATCTGGTGTGGTTTGTGCCCTTGACGCCGTCGCACCTTCCCCCTAAACGACCCCTCACGCGCGGTTGTAGCTCAGTTGGTTA
>DOOI01000157.1:18752-18872 GCA_003512825.1 Paracoccaceae bacterium
GAGCCCCGTCAACCGCGCCACTTTTCCCCCTTTTTCATGTTTTGAAAATCACCGCCTCTGGCGGGGGCTGTCGCGCGTTAACCTTTTGAAAAAATGCAAAACGTCATGACGCAAACCAGA
>DOOI01000070.1:0-18838 GCA_003512825.1 Paracoccaceae bacterium
CTGGACACCGTTTTCCAACCAACGCACCGACCAATGGGGCGGATCGCTGGAAAATCGCACCCGGTTTTCTCGCGAAACCATGGCCCGCATCCGCAAGGTCTGTGGCGAAGACTTCATCATCGGCCTCGCCGTCAGCGACGAATACGATGTCGAAGTCGCCCTCCAACGCGAAAGCATGGCCGAAATCATTGCCCGCCACGACCAAGACGCCTTGATGGACTATGTCACCTGCGGCTCTGGTGGCTACTTTGACTTCTACAAACTCATGCCCACCTTCATGTATGGTGAAAAACTCGGCGCCGACCTCGCGCGCACGCTTAAATCAGTGGTGAAAAACTGCCTGATTACTGCGGAAAGCCATATCCGCACCCCCGACAACGCCAATGAGGTTCTAGGCTCCGGCGGGGCCGATCTCGTCTCCATCGTGCGCGGCCAAATCGCCGACCCGCATCTGGTGAACAAAGCCTCCGAAGGCCGCCCCGAAGATATCCGCGGCTGTCTCTCGTGCAACCAGATGTGCTGGGGGCGGCGCAGTCGCGACTATTGGATCTCCTGCGTGGTCAACCCGTCGGTCGGGCGCGAATGGGAATGGGGCGGCGACCGCTTCTCAAAGACCAAGACACCAAAAACCGTACTCGTTGTTGGCGCTGGCCCCGCAGGGCTCGAAGCAGCGCGCGCTGCGGGCGAACGGGGGCATAAAGTGATCCTCACCGAAGCGGCGGCGCAAATCGGCGGCCAATACCGCCTTGCAGGCCTCCAACCCCGCCGCAGCCAGATCCTTGACCTGCTCACTTGGTATGAAACCCAACTCACCAAACTCGGCGTCGAAGTGAAACTGAACACCTATGTCGAAGCCGAAGACATCGCAGGATTTGCCGTCGATGAAATCATCGTCGCCACAGGCAGCCTGCCCGAAGGCCAAGGGTTCCAAAAAGCGCTCCCCCATATTGCCAGACTGCCCGGCATCGACGGGGGCAACGTCTGGCCCATCGAAGACGTCCTCGCCCGCGCTGCCCGCCTTGGCCCGCGCGTGATTGTGTTTGACGAAACAGGCGGTTGGCGCGGTTGTGGCACTGCGTGGAAACTGGCCGAAGACGGCCATGACGTCACGCTCGTCACCCCCGACGCGATGATCGGCCGCGATCTTGTTCGGGTCGCCGCTGATTTCCCCCTTCGCAAACGCCTCGCGCAATTGGGAACGCGTTTCGTGACCGAACATGTGCTCACCAGTTGGGGCAACGGCGGTGCTACTTTGCAATCGGCCCTGACCAGCGCCGAAACCCGCCTTGACGCCGACAGCCTTGTCCTCGCCCTTGGCAATCGATCCGTCACAGAGCTCGCAGATGCGCTCGTGGCCCAAGGCACCCCCCACCGCCTCATTGGCGATGCCGCCACGCCCGGCCAAGCCGCTTTTGCGTTCCATGCGGGCCGCAAAGCCGCCCTTGCGCTCCTTTAAAAAAGGGCGGCCTTGCCATGGTGCTTTGTCAGCTTGGATATGGCCAAGCGGGGCCGGGCCGGATATGGCACGGTCATGAGCGATTTCGAGATATTCCTATCGGTGGCCCCCGGGCTGGAACCTGCTTTGGCCGAAGAGGCCGCCGAAGCGGGCTTTCGGGATGTTGCGGTTGTCGTGGGCGGCGTAACCGTCTCCGGAGGGTGGCCCGAGGTTTGGCGCGCCAATTTGGTGCTGCGCGGAGCCAGCCGGGTCTTGGCGCGGATCGGGGCGTTTCGGGTGATGCATATCGCGCAGTTGGACAAGCGCGCGCGCAAATTCCCTTGGGGCGACGTGTTGCGCCCCGACGTGCCCTGCCGGGTCGAGGTCACTACCCGCGCGTCCAAGGTCTATCACGCGGGCGCAGCCAAACAGCGGATCGAACGCGCACTGACCGAATCCTTCGGCGCGCGCTTGGCCGATGATGCGGCGGTTATTCTCAAAGTGCGGATCGAGGATGACCTGTGCACCATCAGCGTCGACACCTCCGGAGAAAGCTTGCACAAGCGTGGCCACAAACAAGGTGTGGGCAAAGCGCCGATGCGCGAGACACTGGCCGCGATGTTCTTGCGCCAATGCGGCTACCACGGCACGGAACCTGTCTATGACCCGATGTGCGGCTCAGGTACTTTTGTAATCGAGGCCGCCGAGATCGCCGCAGGCCTCTTGCCCGGCCGCTCGCGTCGCTTTGCCTTCGAGGAGTTGACCACCTTTGACAGCGCGGCCTTCGCGGCGCTCAAGGCGGTGTCGCCGCGTCCGGTGTCGGGCTTGCTCTTCGCGGGATCAGATCGCGACGACGGCGCCATTCGCAGCGCCACGGCCAATGCCGAACGCGCCGGGGTGGGCGCAGTTTGTGCCTTTCACCGGGCCGCCGTCTCCGACGCCAAGCCACCCGAAGGCCCGCCCGGACTTGTGATGATCAACCCGCCTTACGGTGCGCGCATCGGTGATCGCAAATTGCTCTTTGCGGTCTATGGCGCTTTGGGCCAGACGCTGAAAACCAATTTCAAAGGATGGCGTGTCGGGCTTGTCACTTCGGATGGGGGCTTGGCCAAGGCATCTGGCTTGCCATTCCTGCCGCCGGGGCCTCCGGTGGCGCATGGCGGGCTTGGGGTTACCTTATGGCGGACAGATCGCCTGTAGCGTGCCCCCTTTCCCGTCCGCGCGAGAGCAGGTAGGAAGGGACTATGCTTTGGACCGTGCCCAACATTCTGACGATCCTCCGTCTGCTCGCCGCTCCCGGCGTTGCAGTCATGTTTCTTTATTTTCATCGGCCCTATGCCGATTGGTGCGCGCTCATTCTCTTCATGGGCGCCGCGATCACCGATTGGTTTGATGGCTATCTTGCCCGCGCTTGGAAACAGGAATCGAAACTGGGCGCCATGCTTGATCCGATTGCCGACAAGGCGATGGTGGTCATCGCGCTTGCGGTGATCTTGGGCTATTCTTCCATGTCGCCTTGGCTGGTGCTTCCGGCCACGGTGATCCTCTTTCGGGAGGTTTTCGTCTCGGGCCTGCGCGAATTCCTGGGCGATGTCGCAGGCACGCTCAAAGTCACCAAATTGGCAAAGTGGAAAACCACTGTGCAAATGGTGGCCATTGCCGTGCTGTTTTCACAAGGTGTGTTCGAGCATGCCTTTGCCAAATCCATTGCCGGAGCCGACTCTTCGGTGGTCCAGCAAGTATTGGAGGGCGGCGGCACGGATCATGCGGGCCTGCGTTGGAAATGGGTGGCGATGGGCTGGGCAGGTGGTATCGGGCTGGGGCTCTTGTGGCTTGCGGCGCTGCTCACCGCGGTGACGGGGTGGGATTACTTCCGAAAAGCGCTGCCGCATCTGAAAGGATGATCTGATGATCTATGACGTGCTGTATTTCGCTTGGGTGCGCGAACGCATTGGCCTGCCCAAAGAGAAAGTCACTTCTGACGCCACCACAGTCGCAGGTCTCGTGGCCGACCTTTGCGCCCGCGAAGAGCGTTACGCCGTTGCGTTTTCCGATATCTCCGCACTCCGTGTCGCGCTAGACCAAGAGCTTTCCACCTTCGAGGCCCCCCTTGATGGCGTGCGCGAAATCGCTTTCTTCCCGCCAATGACCGGGGGCTGATCCATGCGCGTCATCGTTCAGGAACAGCCCTTCGACCTCGCCGCCGAAGTCGAGAGTTTTGCCAAAGGCCGCACAGATCTGGGAGCGGTGGTCACCTTCCATGGCATCGTGCGTGGCGATGACACAGGCACACTCGATCATATGATGATCGAGCACTACCCCGGCATGACCGAGCGCGCCCTCACCACGATCGCCCAAGAGGCCATGCGCCGTTGGTCTCTGGGGGATGTGCTCGTGTTGCACCGTTTTGGGGAAATGCGTGCAGGTGACCGCATCATGATGGTCGCCACCGCCGCGCGTCACCGCAAAGATGCTTTTGAGGCGGCCGAATTCTTGATGGACTACCTCAAATCCCGCGCGCCGTTCTGGAAAAAGGAATATGCGGCGGATGGCGCATCTTGGGTGGCAGCCAAATCCGATGACGAAGACGCCCTCTCACGCTGGTAACGCATGCCCCCTCTCGTCACCTCCCCCTTGTCAGGATGCCCAAATGCCCAGCCCTTCCGAAATCCTCAACGACTTCCAAGCGTTCCTTCACCCCAAGGCCGAGGGCAAAATTCGCGGTCGCGCCAAACTGGTGATCGAAGGTGTCGGCGCGGTGCTTTTGGATGAAACAGGCGCCCGCGTCGCCGATGAAGAGGCCGATGTCGTGCTCAAAGCCAAAGAAGAGGTGTTTCGCCGCATCCTTTCGGGCGAGCAAAACGCCATCATGGCCGTCATGACGCGGAAACTTCACGTCGAAGGCAGCCCAGAGCGCGCCTTGAAAGTCGCAGGTCTTTTGGTGGGGTAATCCATCTGGCGCGTTGCGCGGACCATATCCGCACCGCACACCACTCATGCGCTCAGTTCAGCGCGAAATGCAGCGGATACTGACCATCGGTGAACGGGCCAAAAAGGTCCGGGATGTCCGGGTGGTCCACAGGCTCGCCAGACCAATCGGGCACCAGATTTTGCTCCGAGACATAGGCCACGTAAAAGCTTTGATCGTTTTCTGCCAAGAGGTGATAAAACGGTTGCTCGCGCGACGGACGGCTCTCCTCCGGGATCGCAGCATACCATTCCTCCGTGTTTGAAAACACCGGATCCACGTCAAACACGACACCCCGGAAGGGATGCTTGCGATGGCGCACGATCTGCCCCAGATGGTATTTTGCCGATTTTTGCAGCATGCATTCCTGTCCCTTTGGGCCACAAATACGCTCCGAATGGGTAAATGTCCAACATGCCGTGAAGGATTCGATGGAAACAATCCGTGTGCATATGCCTTACAACCGTTTTCGCCCGATCTTTTGCCCAGTCTCGCGTCCAGTCTAACGCGCCGCCTCGGCATCAATCTGCCGAAAATGTGCTTAGGGGATTCCCTCACGCAGCACTTTGTCGTAGACTGAAAGAAAAACTAAGAAAGCGTGAGGCGATGAGCAGATACCTTCGCGCGCTGATCCTGTTCGTAATGTTGGCGTCCTGCGGCGGGGGCGACTATTCCGCGCCGCGTAATTTGGACAATGCGTGTACGATTTTGGCACAGCGCCCTAATTATGGCAGGGCCTTCAAGGCGGCAGAGCGGCGCTGGGGCGTTCCCGTTGCTGTGCAGATGGCAACGATCTACCAAGAAAGCAAATTTATCGGCAATGCCCGCACCCCCTTGCAATGGACCTTGGGCGTGATCCCGATGGGGCGGCAATCTTCGGCCTATGGCTATGCCCAAGCCCTTGATTCGACATGGGAAGAATACCAGCGCGCCGATGGTGGTTTTGGCCGCAAACGCGACGACATCAAGGATGCGACCGATTTCATGGGTTGGTATATGACCAACACCCGCGAGAAACTCGGCATTTCCCTCAGCGACGCCCGCAACCAATACCTCGCCTATCACGAAGGCCCCACCGGCTATGCGCGCGGCAGCTATCGCGCCAAAAGCTGGCTGGTTCGGATCGCAGGCGAAGTGCAATCGCGCGCCGAAATGTATGATGTGCAACTGGCCGGATGCCGCCGCAGCCTGCGGTAAGATCATCCAAGGCAACGGAAAATCAAATGGCAGGGCAGGGTTATCCCGCCCCGCCCGAATGTCGCGGCCTTGGCCGAACACCCCCCGGGGTTACAAAAGCCCCGCAGCCGCAAAAAGCGCGCGGACATCTGCCTGCGGACGCGGCCCGATATGCCCGATCACTTCAGAGGCGGCAATCACCCCCATCCGCGCGGCCGTCTCCAGATCGCGCCCCGTGGCCAAGCCGAAAAGAAAGCCCGCAGCAAACTGATCGCCTGCGCCCGTCGCATCCACTGGCGTCACCGCAGTCACAGGCGCTTCCACCCGCACCCCATTTTGGATCGCCCAAACCGGTGCACCCGAGCGCGTGCACGCCACCACCGCACATACCGCCGCAGCCTGCCTCAACGCCGCGTCCAGATCTTCGGTCTGATACAGCGTCATCCATTCTGCCGCATTGCCAATAGCAATATCCACATCCCCAGCGATCAACGCCTGAAAATCCGCGCGATGGCGTTCGGCGCAAAACGGATCCGAAATCGAAATTGCCGCCCGCCCGCCGGCGGCCTTCATCCGTGTCGCCGCTTCAGAAAACGCTGTCTTTCCTTCTGGCTTGTCAAAGAGATAGCCCTCCAGAAACAAGATATCCGAGCCTGCAAAAATATCAGGCACATCGGCCGAGGAAATATCTGCACCCGCCCCAAGATAGGTGTTCATCGAGCGCTCCCCATCCGGCGAGACGAAAATCATCGACCGGGACGTGGGCAAGTCCACGGCTTGCGGCGGCAAGGGAAACGCCGTCCCCGAGGCCGCAAGGCTCTCGGCAAAGAACTGCCCCAGCGCGTCATCTTTCACCTTGCCGATAAACGCCGTCTTCAGGCCCAAGGCCCCGATCCCGGCAATCGTATTGCCCACGGACCCACCGGGCGTCTCGATCCGGTCGCGCATGGCCGCATAAAGCAACTCTGCCCGGTCGCGATCCACCAATTGCATGATGCCCTTTTCTATTCCCATCTCCTCAAGAAACGGATCATTGGCATGCGAAATCACATCGACAATCGCATTGCCGATCCCAATCACTTGATAGCTCACAGGTTCTTCTCCTCAAAAAGGCATAGGTCGCGGATCAGGCAGGCCCCACATTTGGGCTTGCGCGCCACACAGGTATAACGGCCGTGCAAGATCAGCCAGTGATGGGCGTGCTGCTGGAACTGCGCCGGAACATGATCTTCAATCGCACGTTCCACCACATCCACATCGCGCCCCGGCGCAATGCCCGCGCGGTTGCCGACGCGAAAGATATGCGTGTCCACCGCCTGCGCGGGCATCTGCCACCACATGTTCAGCACCACATTCGCGGTCTTGCGCCCAACGCCCGGCAAGGATTGCAACGCCGCGCGCGACGACGGCACCTCGCCGCCAAACTGTTCCACAAGGATCTGGCTCATCTTGATGACGTTCTTCGCCTTGGTGCGAAACAACCCGATCGTCTTGATATGCTCAATCAAGCCATCCTCACCCAGCACAAGCATCTTCTGCGGCGTATCGGCCACCTCAAACAGCGCCTTTGTGGCCTTGTTTACCCCCGCATCCGTCGCCTGCGCCGACAGCGCCACCGCGACCACCAAAGTATAAGCATTCACATGATGCAGCTCACCCTTCGGCTCGGCCTCCGCCGCGCGGAACCGGGTGAAAATCTCGTAAATCGTCGCATAGTTCAATTGCTTTGCCATATTTCCCCCTACCAAGCTTGCCCGCCCTCAAGCAAGAGCCGTCACGCAAGAGCCGTCACGCACGGGCCGTCACGTAATGGCCAACCCCCAATAGCCATCACGCCTTGCCTGTGCCCATCTCCCGCCGCCATCCTCCGCCTGAGCCGCCCCTCGCTTTTCTCCGCAGGTTCCGGGTCGCCAGCCCAACCCGTTTGCGCCTATGCTGGCCCGACCACAAAAGGACACCCCCGATGTCGCTCACCGCCGCCTATCATTACCAAGTCATGCGCCGCGCTCTTGAGACAATCGATGCCGCCCCGCCCGGCCTCACCCTCGACGACCTTGCCCAGCAGATGCAAATGAGCCCGACGCATTTTCAGCGGCTCTTTTCACAATGGGTCGGCATCAGCCCCAAAAAATATCAACAATACCTGACCCTTGATCACGCCCGCTCCGTCCTCCGCGCCCGTTTCACCATGCTCGAAGCCGCCGGTGAACTTGGCCTTTCTGGCACAGGCCGATTGCACGACCTCTTCGTGCAATGGGAAGCCATGACCCCCGGCGAATTTGCCAAATCAGGCGCAGGGCTCACCATTCGCTGGGGCCTCTTCGACAGCCCCTTCGGCGAAGCCCTCGCCATGGCCACCGATCGCGGACTCTGCGGCTTGGCCTTTACCGCTGAAACGGGCCGCGCGGCGGCCATGGAGGATCTCTGCGCCCGCTGGCCCCAAGCCAACTATCTCGAAGCCCCCCAAGCCCTCGCCCCATGGGTCGCCGCCGCCTTTGGCCAATCGGGCGCAACCAAACTCCACATGATCGGCGCCCCGTTTCAAATCAAGGTCTGGGAGGCACTCATGCGGATCCCCTCCGGCCATGTGACCACCTATTCGGAACTGGCCCAGTCTGTCGGCCACCCCAAAGCGGTGCGCGCCGTCGGCACAGCTGTCGGACGCAACCCCGTCAGCTTCCTGATCCCCTGCCACCGCGCCTTGCGAAAATCCGGCGCATTGGGCGGCTATCATTGGGGCCTGCCCGTCAAACGCGCCATGCTCGCTTGGGAAGCGGCCCGCGAAGAGGCCCACAGCCCCTGACGCTGCCCCCCTTTTGCCCCTTGTCTTTCTCATTGCTCTAAATATCCCGGGGGGTGAGGCCGTCAGGCCGAGGGGGGCCGCGCCCCCCTTCCAACGCGCCTCACACGCAAAATTGCGCGGAAAGGTGCCGATCCGCACGATTGCACCCTTCGATTAGCCCAAGCTTCGCTTATATAAGGGGGCAAATCCGGCCCACCGGACCTCTTGAGCAGAAAGAAAATTCTTATGAGCCTCGTTTCCCGTGCCGCGCTTCTTCTCGCCGCCTCTGCCCTCACCCTCACTGCCGCCTGCGAAGATCCCGGCGCCCCCGGCTCCCAACAACCCGGTGACAAGACCCAGCAAGGCGTGCTGATCGGCGGGCTTTTGGGCGCAGTCACTGGCGCGCTCGTTTCCGATGACAAAGGCGCAGGCATCATCAAGGGCGCGGTTCTGGGCGCAGGCGCAGGCGCGGCTCTTGGCTACTCGCTTGACAAGCAAGAGGCCGAATTGCGCGCACAGCTTGGCACTGCCGCAACGATCCAGAACACAGGTGACCGCCTGATCGTCACCATGCCACAAGACATCTTGTTTGCCACCAACAGCGCCACGCTGAACCTTGGCATCACTTCCGATCTGCAAACCGTCGCGGCCTCGCTGCTGAACTACCCCAATTCCACTGTTCAGGTTCTGGGCCATACCGACAACACAGGCTCCGCCGGGCTCAACTACGAGCTCTCTCAGCGCCGCGCCGCTGCGGTCTCATCGGTGCTGATCGGCTCCGGTGTGCCTGCCACGCGGGTGCAAACCATCGGTCGCGGCATGGACCAGCCCGTCGCGTCCAACCTCACCTCAGAAGGGCGGGCGCTCAATCGTCGCGTCGATATCGTGATCCTGCCCAACGCCTGATTGTTTCTCGCTTCTCCCGGCGCGCCCCAGATCAAGGCAGCGCCGGGCGCTCAATCAAAGACTGCACATGACTTATATTCTTGGCCTCTCCGGATCGCTCCGCGCCCAATCGTCCAACAGCGCCTTGCTGCGCGAAGCGGCCCGCGCCTATGGGCCCATCGCCTATCATGAGGCCGACCTGCGCCTGCCGCTTTATGACGGCGATCATGAAACCACCCAAGGCATCCCGCCCGTTGTCATTGCGCTGGCCGCCGAAATCGCCGGGGCAAGTGCGGTGCTGATCTCGACACCTGAATATAACAAAGGCCCCTCCGGCGTGCTGAAAAACGCCCTTGACTGGATCAGCCGGGTCAAGCCGCAACCTCTCGCAGGCAAACCCGTCGCTGTCATGTCTGCTGCAGCCGGACGCGCCGGAGGAGAGCGGGCGCAAATGATCCTGCGGGGTTTTCTCGTGCCTTTCCAGCCTCGACTGGTCATCGGGCCAGAATTGCATCTGGCCAATTGCACGGAAGAATTCGACAGCGCGCAGCGCCTCACCAACCCGCTCTACCGCGACACGCTCGCGACATTGATGACACGCCTGCGCGACGAGGCGCAGCGCTAAAGCGCGTTGCTCACCTCAAGCAGATTTCCATCGGGATCGCGCAGATAGAGCGACAGGATTGGCCCACGCGCACCAGTGCGCCGAATGGGGCCTTCCTCCACCACCACCTCTTGCGCGGCAAAATGGGCCTGCCATTGGGGCAGGGGGGTCGCCGTCAGGAAACACAAATCCGCACTCCCCGCGCACACGCGCGCCGCCTTTGGCTCGAACTCTGCTCCCGCTTGGTGCAAATTGATCTTCTGCTCGCCAAATTTCAGCGCCCAGCGGCTGCTGCCATCCGCAGGAACGAACCGTTCCGCCGCCATCCCCAAAACGCGGGTGTAAAACGCCACAGTCACATCCACATTGGCCACCGTCAGCACCAAATGATCAAGCGCATCCAACGTCGGGTTCTGGGCCATCTTGCGTGCCTCTCCAAGGGCTTCTAGGGTTTCGCCATCATGGCTAACGATCCCACATCCCCCCGTCAAACCGAAGTCATCGCTGACGTGATGGACCCCGCCCGCGCGACCACTTTGGAAATCGCGCTGGGCCTTCCCACTATCAGCGCCTTGGGCAGCCCATTGCCGCCGTTCTTTCACCAGATTTACTTCTGGGCTCCCGAGCCTCCCACCCGTCTGGGCCGCGACGGGCACCCCAAAACAGGGCTGGGGATCATCCCAGACCTCGGCTTGCCGCGCCGCATGTGGGCTGGTGGCCGCCTGACCTTCGCCCAAGAGCTCCGCGCGGGGATTGCTGCTGAAAAACGCAGTTCCGTGTTGAACATCGATCGCAAAGAGGGCCGCTCCGGCCCCTTGGGTTTTGTCACGCTCTTGCATGAAATCTGGCAAGACGGGGCGCTGTGCCTCACCGAAGAGCAAGATCTCGTCTACCGCGAAGACCCCGATCCCGCCGCTGCCGCCCCTGTCGCGCCACAGGCGCGCACCGACGAAGACGCCAGCGAGATCGCGTCTTTTACACCGACTTTGCTCTTTCGCTATTCCGCTCTGACGATGAACGGTCATCGCATCCATTACGATCCCGACTATACCCGCCACGTCGAGGGCTATCCCGGCCTTGTCACCCATGGCCCGCTGCTGGCACAGCTTCTCATGCTCTTGGCCACCACCAAAATGGGCGCCCTGCGTGGTTTTTCCTTCCGCGCCACCTCTCCGGTCACCGTGGACGAAACCGTCGCACTGTGCTGGCGCTCAGATGGCGCGATGTGGGTGCGCGGGGCGGATGGGCGGCAATGCATGCAAGCCACCGCAAGCGCCTGATCCGGCTTCGCACGTCTCTTTGGGGTCAAACCTTGTCCAAAAAGCCACAAGAGGCGGGGAAAGCGCTGCTTTTTCTGGACGGCTGGCTTTGCTTTGGCTACTCTGCGGTGAAACGGGGCGCTTATGATCCCGAAAATTGAGGCAGTCAGATATGTTTCCCGAGCGGTTTGCCAACCTGCCGCCCTATGCGTTTCCGCGTTTGCGGGCGTTGCTTGACCCGCATTCTGCGGGCGGCCCTGTCGTGCATATGACAATCGGAGAACCGCGCCACGCCTTCCCGGCATGGATTGCAGACATTCTTTCGCGTGAAATCGCAGGTTTCGGCGTCTATCCCCCGAACGAAGGCACCCCCGAATTGCGCTCTGCCATCAGCGCATGGATCGCCCGTCGTTACGGCGTCGCCGTCGATCCCGAGACCCAAGTCATGGCCGCCAATGGCACCCGAGAAGCGCTCTATAACGCCTGTATGGCCTTGGTGCCGGAAGCGGTCAAAGGCCTGCGTTCAGTCATCTTGATGCCGAACCCCTTCTATCAGGTCTATATGATCGGCGCGATTTCCGTCGCCGCCGAGCCGCATTTCGTGCCCGCGACCCAGCAAACCGGTCATTTGCCCGATTACGAAAGCCTTTCGCCTGCCGTGCTCAACCGCACCGCCGCTGCCTATATCTGCTCCCCCGCCAACCCGCAGGGCGCCGTCGCCAGCCGCGACTACTGGCACCGCCTGATCACCTTGGCCGAGCGCTATGATTTCCGCATCTTTGCCGATGAATGCTACTCCGAGATTTATCGCGGCGAGACAGCCCCCGTCGGCGCGCTGCAAGTGGCGCAAGAGATGGGCGCAGACCCCGAACGGGTCGTGGTCTTCCACTCGCTCTCCAAACGATCAAACCTCCCCGGATTGCGCGCAGGCTTCATCGCAGGTGGGCCTAAATCCATCGCCGCCACCAAACAATTGCGCGCCTATTCCGGCGCGCCCATTCCGCTTCCCCTGCAACGCGTCGCCGAAGCCCTCTGGGCCGACGAGGCTCATGTTGTCGAGAACCGCCGCCTCTACGGCGAGAAATACCGCGTAGCCGATGAGATTTTCCGCGAAGTGAACTCCTACCAAGGGCCAGAAGCCGGGTTTTTCCTCTGGCTTCCCGTCGAAGATGGCGAAAGCGCCGCCCTCAAGGCGTGGCGCGAAACAGGTGTCCGGGTGCTGCCCGGTGCCTATCTGAGCCAACAAGATGCCACGGGCGAAAATCCTGGCAAAGGGTATATCCGGGTCGCGATGGTGGCTCCAAAAGACGAGATGCAAGACGGTCTGATCCGCTTGCGGAACAGTCTGTATAAATAAGAAGAGGCGAGACAGGCATGGCATATCAGACCCGAGGCCGCGACCCGCTGTTTGACCGGGACATGGCACAGGCAATCGAGAAACGCGGACGCGAGCTGCTGGGCCTTGGCCTGATCGTGATCGGCTGTCTCATCGGCGCGCTGATCTACAGCTATCACCCGGACGACCCCTCCTTCGTTTCTGCAACTGACGCACCGGTGCAAAACTGGCTGGGCCGCACCGGGGCCGCGCTTTCGGCCCCCATCGCGATGATCGTGGGATGGGGCGGCTGGGGCTTGGCGCTGGGCGCCATCGCATGGGGCGCACGGTTCGCACTGCACAAAGGGGCAGAGCGCGCCATCGGACGTCTGATCTGGATGCCAATCTGGATCGCCCTGATCTCGGTCTACGCCGCCACCCTCACCCCAAACGCAGGCTGGACGCATTCCTTCTCCATGGGCGGCATGTTTGGCGACATGGTGCTCGGTCTGATGCTCACCATCCTGCCGATCCCTGCTGGCATGGGCGTAAAATTCGCCGCGCTTTTGTTGGGCGTTCTGGTGCTGGCGATGGGCTTCTTCGTTCTCGGGTTTGACCGCGCCGAACGCCGCCGCATCCGCGCCTTCCTCTGGGTTGGTCTGGTCATGAGCTATGCCACCTTGATGCGTTTGATGGGCCGCAGCGCTGGCGGTGCGATGACGGCAGCCGCCGCTCTGCGCGCCCGCGCCCAAGAACGCAGCGCCGCACAGCTTGCCTTGGGCCAAAACTGGGAAGTGCAGCCCTGGCAAGGCGACGCCGCGCCGCTCACCGCCGCGCCCGCTGCAAAACCCTCTCTTCTCCAGCGGATGCCCGGCATGGTTCGCCGCCCCGATGCCGCCCAAGCCGATCTTGCTCTGCCTGAAAATGAGCTGATCGAAACCTGGTCGGATGCCGAGGTCGCCGCCCCCGGCGAAGAACGCATCCGCGAGAAAATCAGCGATGCCATCCGCGCCCGCCTGCGCCCGACACCTGTGGTCAGCGTGGCTGCGAATGCCGCCGCTGCCCACCCCAAAGGTCCGCGCCCGCTCATCCTCGACACCACCCGCCGGGGTTTTGGGGCCGAACCCCCGCTGACGGCTGCGCTGCGTGCCGCGCCGGGCTTGTCGCCAGAACCACTGCTCACCCGTCCCCGCACATCTGATGCGCGGCCCGACCCTTACGCCGCTGATCTCGATCCCGCCTTCCGTGAGGCGCTGCCATCCTATGACCGCGACGAAGACTTCGCCGCCGATCTCTCCGAAGACGCCGCCGATCCCTTCGCCGAAGACTATTCCTCGCATAACATGTTCCTAGAAGACAGCGATGCCAACGACACCGACCTTGATGCCGAGCTTCCGCCCCATATGGCGATCCCGCGCTCCGCGATCCCCGTGGCCGAGCCGCGCCGCGCCGTGGTGCAGCACACGCCGAAAAAGCCGCTGCAACCCTCTAGCCGTGCCGCGGCCGAAGCCCAGCCGCGCCTGCAGTTCGACGAGGCCGCCAGCGCATTCGAGCTGCCGCCGCTGTCGCTGCTCTCTAATCCCGGCCTGATCCAGCGCCATCACCTCTCCGACGATGCACTCGAAGAGAACGCCCGCCTGCTCGAAGCCGTTCTCGACGATTACGGTGTCAAAGGCGAAATCGTCTCGGTCCGCCCCGGTCCCGTCGTCACCATGTACGAGCTGGAGCCCGCGCCGGGTCTCAAGGCGTCGCGCGTCATCGGTCTGGCCGATGACATTGCGCGGTCCATGTCGGCGCTCTCTGCGCGTGTCTCGACTGTGCCGGGCCGTTCGGTGATTGGCATCGAATTGCCCAATGAACACCGCGAGAAAGTGGTGCTGCGTGAAATCATCGCCGCCCGCGAATTTGGCGATACAACGATGAAACTGCCCCTTGCGCTCGGCAAAGATATTGGCGGCGATCCCGTTGTCGCCAACCTCGCCAAAATGCCCCACCTCTTGATCGCAGGGACAACAGGCTCGGGCAAATCGGTGGCCATCAACACGATGATCTTGTCGCTGCTCTACAAGCTGACACCCGAAGATTGCCGCCTGATCATGATCGACCCCAAGATGCTGGAACTTTCCGTTTATGACGGCATCCCGCATCTTCTCTCGCCTGTTGTGACTGACCCGAAAAAGGCCGTCGTCGCCCTCAAATGGGTGGTGGGCGAAATGGAAGAGCGCTATCGGAAAATGTCGAAAATGGGCGTCCGCAATATCGATGGCTATAACAGCCGCGTTGCCGATGCTCTGGCGAAAAACGAGATGTTCTCGCGCACTGTCCAAACCGGCTTTGACGAGGATACCGGCGAGCCGATTTTCGAAACCGAAGAATTCCAGCCCGTCAAGATGCCCTATATCGTTGTGATCGTTGACGAAATGGCAGACCTGATGATGGTCGCAGGCAAGGACATTGAAGCCTGCATTCAACGTCTGGCTCAAATGGCGCGCGCCTCTGGCATCCACCTCATCATGGCCACGCAGCGCCCCTCGGTCGATGTGATCACGGGCACGATCAAGGCCAACTTCCCCACCCGTATCTCCTTCCAAGTCACCTCGAAAATCGACAGCCGCACCATTCTGGGCGAAATGGGCGCCGAGCAACTCTTGGGGCAGGGCGATATGCTCTACATGGCGGGCGGCGCGAAAATCACCCGCTGCCACGGTCCGTTTGTCAGCGACGAAGAAGTCGAAGAGATCGTCAACCACCTCAAAGCGTTCGGCCCGCCCACCTATGTCTCACGCGTGATCGAAGGCCATGACGACGACCGTGAAGCCGATATCGATGCGGTTCTGGGGCTCAACACAGGTGGCAATACCGAAGGCGAAGATGCGCTTTACGATCAAGCGGTGGCGATTGTGGTCAAAGACCGCAAATGCTCCACCTCCTACATCCAGCGCAAACTAGGCATCGGCTATAACAAGGCCGCGCGGTTGGTTGAACAAATGGAAGACCAAGGCGTCGTGACCCCCGCAAACCACGTCGGAAAACGCGAAATCCTCGTCCCGGAGCAGCATTAACCCCTGCTTTCACTGCGTTGTTATCGCATATCACTTGGGCTTGCGCGACAAAGACCCCATCTGATCCCCATAGCGGGGATCAGCCGCGCAAGCCGGGGCCCCTGGCGATGGAGATTTGAGAGTAATGATGAGTAAACCCGCCCCATTTCCCGTTCAACGCCGTGTTCGGGCGGGCGTTCTGGCTATCGCTGTCGCCGCGCTCACCAGCCTGCCCGCCGCCGCCGAGCAGCTCTCCCTCAATGCGCTTTCCGCCTATCTCAACGCGCTGCAAACCGCCCAAGGCAAATTCACCCAGATCAATGGCGACGGCACCATCGCCACGGGACAAATCCTGATCAAACGCCCCGGCCGTGTGCGGTTTGAATATGACCCGCCCGAGCAAACCTTGGTCATCGCAGGTGGCGGTGCTGTCGCGATCTTCGACAAAAAGGCTGGCCCCACACCGGAAACCTATCCGCTGAACAAAACGCCGCTCTCGCTGATCCTTGCCAAAACCGTTGATTTGGCTCAGGCGAAAATGGTGGTTGGTCACAGCTATGATGGCACCGCGACCACCGTCACCGCCCAAGATCCCGATCATCCCGAATACGGCAATATCCAACTCAAATTTACCGACAGTCCGGTCGAGCTGCGCCAATGGGTCATCAATGATGAGGGGGGCAATTCCACCACTGTCATCTTGGGCGAATTGCGCCAAGGCGGCAGCTTGGGGGATGGGCTTTTCAACATCGACCTCGCCACCGAACGCCCAAAACGCTGACCCAAACGCGCGGTTGCGCTGCAATTGACGAGATTGTTTTAAAAGAGAAAGATAAATATATTACTCACCTTAAGGTTGCTTTGCCGCCACAGGCCCTTTCCCGTAACACCGCGCTCCCGCGCGAGACTTGACAGAAGGCCCCCGACTGGCGCAAGTCGGTCAGCAGAGCAAAAACAAAATAGCCTTGAACTGCCATTTCTGGTAGGATCAGGCGAAAGAAACGAGCAGGCCCGGAACTTATGACCACCAAACCCCGCATGGAAGAAATGCTGCGCGACCGGATTATCTCCGACCCTGAATCCGTGCTTGAGGATCAAGATCTGATGCGGGCGTTGATTTCGGCTAACGAACGCGCCATGGGCGGCAATGTGATCGACCTTCGTGGTGTCGCGATGGAACGTCTCGAAGCGCGGCTGGATCGTCTGGAAGACACCCATCGCTCGGTGATTTCCGCCGCTTACGAAAACCTTGCGGGCACCAATCAAATCCATCGCGCCATTCTCAAGATGCTTGATCCGCTGTCCTTTGAAGAATTCCTCAAGGGCTTGGGCGGGGAAGTCGCCGATATTTTGCGCGTCGATGTGGTCAAGCTGGTGTTGGAAACCGTGCAAAACGAGCGCGATCCGGCGATCACCCGCTTGGGCGATGTCCTTTGCGTCGCCGAGCCCGGATTTATCGGCGAATACCTGAGCCAAGGGCGCAACGTGCCACTGCGCCAAGTCACCTTGCGGCAAATGCAACAAGGCTCCGCCGCGATCTACGGCGAGGCGGCGGATTGGATCCGCTCCGAGGCCTGCCTGAAATTGGATTTCGGCAAAGGCCGCTTACCGGGCATGCTGGTGTTTGGCGCCGAAGACCCGCATCTCTTCTCACCCCAACAAGGCAGCGATCTCCTCGCCTTCTTCACAGGGATCTTCGAGCGCACCATGCGGCGCTGGCTGTCATAAGATGGCCTCCGAGGCAGCGATCGCGGCCTTGGCGCGCTGGCTCGACGGGTTAACGGCGCTCAAAGGGGTTTCGGCCAATACGATCGAGGCTTACCGGCGCGATGTCTCTGATTTCCTGGGCTTTCTTGTCGCGCATCATGGCAGCAGCCTTGGCCTTTCCGCGCTGACCAGCCTCACAGCCTCCGATCTTCGCAGCTTTCTCGCCCATGAACGTGCCCGCGATGTCAGTGCCCGGTCCTTGGCGCGCAAGCTCTCTGCCATCAAGGGGTTCCTTGCTTGGCTGGCCGAGCGGCAGGGGGCAGATGCCACCGCTGTGCTCTCGCTGCGCGGTCCAAAATTTCGCAAACCCTTGCCGCGCCCCCTTGCGCCAGAAGCCGCGCGCGCTGTCTTGGACCGGGTGGAAACACAATCCGAGGAGCCATGGATCGCGGCGCGCGATCTTGCTGTGGTGACCCTGCTCTACGGCTGTGGCCTGCGAATATCAGAAGCCCTTGGCCTGACCGGGCGCGACGCGCCTTTAGGCTCTGCGCTGACGATCCGTGGCAAGGGCAGCAAGGAACGTCGCGTGCCTGTCTTGCCTCAAGCCGCCAAAGCTGTGGCCAGCTATGTCGCGCTTTGCCCCCATGCGCTCGCACCTGATGCCGCGCTCTTTCGTGGGGCGCGCGGCGGGCCGCTCAATCCACGTCTGGTGCAAAAGGTGATGGAGGCTGTCCGCCGACAACTGGGCCTGCCCGCGTCGGCCACACCTCACGCCTTGCGCCATTCCTTCGCCACGCATCTGCTCTCTGCGGGCGGTGATCTGCGCGCCATCCAAGAGCTTTTGGGCCATGCCTCGCTCTCCACCACACAGGCCTATACCGCTGTCGATACGGCGCGCTTGATGGAAGCCTATGATGCGGCCCATCCGCGCGCGCGCCCGCCGTCGGCGCTCAAAAGCGGCTGAAATCTGCGCCTAATCGCGCCCGAAAAGCCCGGTAAGCGCGCGTTTTACCGTGCCTGAAACCGAAGGGCGTGTCGTTGCGCTAAACGGCATGGGGCGGCAAACTTCCATTGCCGCCAGCCCCACCCGAGCGGTCAACGCCCCATTCACCACCCCCTCGCCAAAGCGGCGCGAAAGTTTGGCCAGCACCCCCCCGCCTAGAAAAGATCCCAGCATATCATCGCCCATGGCCACCGCGCCCGTGGCCACCACATGGGCCATCACGGCACGGGTCAGCCGCCAGCTACCCAAAACGCCAGACCGCCCCCCGTAGATTTCCGCAACCCGCCGGATCATCCGCAGGTTTGCCGTCAACGCGGCCATGACATCCGCCAAAGGCAGCGGGATCAGCGCCGTGACCGTGGCCACTTGGCGCGCGGCGGCTTCCACTTCGCGCGCAGCGGCGGCATCGAGCGGGGCCATGATCTCGCGTTCGGCCAAGGTGATCAGCGCATCCGCGTCCATCACCTCGGATGCACGCGCATCAAATCGCGCCCGCGCCCAAGCCACCTCGTCGCGCCGCGCATAGAGCCCGCGCACCTCTGCCACGGCCCGCCGCGCCTCAGACAAACTCTGTGCCGCGCGCACCTTGGCTTGCACCTTGTCGATCCGCCCCAACCGCGCCACGGCGGCCAATTCGCGCAAGGCCAGCACCGCCAAAACCAT
>DOOI01000070.1:19116-22346 GCA_003512825.1 Paracoccaceae bacterium
AAAACCACCACCAACGCCGCCAGCCCCGCTGTAACGGCCCAGCCCAAAAGCGGCACCCGTGCCACCAATGCCCACGCGCAATCCCACGCCGCCAGCCCGGCGATGGTCAGCGTAAGCGACAGGGCCAAGCCCCAAAACCAGCGTCCCAAACGCGACGGACGGCGCCCTGCCAGCTTTAGGGCCTTGGCCATGGCGCGCCCGGCTTCGGGCGCCTCCTCACGCCGGCCGGGGTCCAGCACCATCGGCGCGGCCTCAGGGCGTGCGGGCGGTTCGCCCTCCAACTCGATCAACACCGGGCCTTTGCTCATCGCTCTGTCTCCTTGCGCCACACCAGCCGGACATCCGCAACGCCCTCATCATTGGCATGGCCCGTTTCAACCTCCTGAAAACCCGCTAGCCCATAAAACCTCCGCGCTGGCAGGTTCTCTGCATGGGTCCATAACTCAAGCGCCCCACTGGCTTGCGCCTCTTCGATCAAAAGCTGCCCATAGCCCCGCCCTTGATGAGCGGGATGGACATAAAGCGCATGAACCTGCGCCCCATGTCGTGCCAGAAAAGCAACCGGGCGGGCATTTTCACACAGCATCCGGACCTGCTTTGCGCGGATAAACCGCGCCCATAGCCGCAGATCCGTCCAGCGAGAGCGTCGCACGGGCAGCCAAGCGGTGTTGCGGGTTAAGGCCCACAAAATCCGCAACAGCCCCGGCAAATGCCACAGCGCGGCATGCTCGATCTGCGGCAGCGTCACCTCCCAGCGCTCCTCAGCTCCGCGGTGCGCTTGGGCGGGCCTATGCCGTGCCAAACTCACAGCCGATCTCCCAAAAGAAACTCCGCCGCTCGGTCCAGCCGGATATGTGGCGGTCCCTCGCCGGGCTTCCGGGTCAGCGGGGCAGGGGCAAAGCGCATCACTTTCCAGTCCGCATCGAGCCATTTGGCGGCCCCCGCCCGCGCCGGGCCGAGCAATGCGGCGGGGTCATCGGGCAACTCGCCGGGGTAAAACGCCGCCTGCTTGCCACTGTCGAGCAAAGTGCCGCGCACACAGTCCAACTCTTGCCCATCATGCGACAAGGTCTGCTCGACTGTCGCGCGCAGCGCCGCGATGGACAGGGCGGCAGTCTTTGCGCCCGCGAAATCGGCCCGGTCGCGGGCTTGACGCACCAAGGCTTCCATGATCCCGGTCAATCGCCCATGCTGGCTGTGGTGCAAATGGTCGGCTTTCGTGGCGGCAAACAAAATCCGCTCCACCTGCCGTCCGCGCAAAAGCCGCGTCAAAAACCCGTTTCCACCGGGGCGAAACGCCACCAGCGTCTCTGCCATCGCGCGGCGCAAATCTTCCACGGCGGCAGGTCCGGCATGGATGGCACCCAAGACATCCACCAACACCACCTGCCGATCGATCTTGGCAAAGTGATCACGGAAAAATGGCCGCACGATCTGTGCCTTGTAAGCCTCATAGCGCCGCGCCATCTCGCGCGCCAAAGATCCTCGGGGCGCGGCCCCCTCCGGCAAAGGCACAAAGGTCAGCGCAGGTGCCCCCTCCAATTCGCCCGGCATCAAGAACCGCCCCGGCGTGCAATCCGAATAGCCCGCCGCCCGCGCGGCTTGCAGCGCGCCAGTGAACACACGGGTCAAACGCTGCGCCAGCGCTTCGTCATGCGGGCCCCGCACCGCGCCCTCCGACAAAGCGGCCAGAAACTCTGCCGCCTCATCCCGCTCCGCCATTCGCGCCAAGGTCTCCCGCGACCAATGGGCGTAACTTTTCTCCATCAACCCCAGATCCAGCAGCCATTCTCCGGGATAATCCACAATATCCACATGTACCGTGCGCGGCCCGCTGACGGCCCCCAGCAATCCCTGCGGCCGCACCTTCAACGAGACCCGCAATTCCGAAACCGCCCGCGTGCTGTCGGGCCATTTCGGCGCAGCGCCTGTCAAATCCGCCAAATGCGCCTCAAAATCAAACCGCGGCACCGTATCGTCAGGTTGCGGCTGCAAATAGGCAGCCTCAACGCGCGCCGCAGCCCCCCATTGGCCCATCCGCCCGCGGTCGAGCAAATTCGCCACCAGCGAGGTGATGAACACCGTCTTGCCAGAGCGCGCCAATCCCGTCACCCCAATCCGGATCACGCCCTCCGAAAACGGCGCCGTCAGCGTCTCCGCGACCGTCTCAATTCGCTGCGTCAGCCCAAGGGCCATATCCGAAAGTCCCACAGGCGCACTCCACTCGCATACTGGACGCAACATAAGCACGGCACCTGCGAGAGGGAAGGGCCAGCCCCCGCTTTGCCCCCCTTTCGCGCTTCCGCCGAACCCGCTAAACAGCGCCTATGCCCCGCTATGCCCTTCTTGTCGAATATCACGGCACCCCCTTCGCAGGCTGGCAACGCCAAGCCGACCAACCCTCTGTGCAAGGGGCAATCGAAGCTGCGCTGGCCAAACTTGAACCCGGCCCTCATACCATTGCCGCCGCAGGGCGCACCGATGCAGGCGTGCATGCGATCGGGCAGGTCGCCCATTGCGATCTCTCGCAAGATTGGGACCCATTCCGCCTGTCCGAGGCCCTGAACTACCACCTCAAACCGCTCCCGATTGCCATTTTGAAAGCCGCCCGCGTCGCCCCGGAGTGGCACGCGCGTTTCTCAGCCCATGAGCGGCGCTATAGCTACCGCATCATCGCCCGCCGCGCGCCACTGACCAGCGATGCCGGGCGCGCATGGCTGGTTAAACACCCGCTCGATCCCATAGCCATGCGCGCCGCCGCCAAACGGCTCGAAGGCCTGCATGACTTCACCACCTTCCGCGCCGCCCTGTGCCAAGCAAAAAGCCCGGTGAAAACACTCGACGAAACAGATGTAGTCTTCCAAGAGGCGCCCGGCGGGCAGGAATACCGCTTCACCTTCCGCGCCAGATCCTTCCTGCACAACCAAGTGCGCTCGATGGTGGGATCCCTCGAAAGGGTTGGCACTGGCGCTTGGTCTTTGGAGATGTTTCAAGCAGCCCTCGACGCCGCCGACCGCACCCGCTGCGGCCCTGTCGCGCCCCCAGATGGCCTCACCCTCACCGGGGTCGGCTATCACGACGCCCCGTTCTGAGCCCAAGATTTTTTGAAAAAATCTTTATAAATCATTGAATTTCAATGATTTCCGTCTCTGTTATAATCAGGTCGAGCGGCTGGTCCGTTGCCTCCAGCGGCAGCCCCTCTGCTTCCTGCGCGCTCCAAGCAAACCCCT
>DOOI01000070.1:22603-22871 GCA_003512825.1 Paracoccaceae bacterium
AAACCCCACGGCCAGCACCGCGCCACGCGCCCGCAGCCCCTCTAGGGAGCGGTCGTAAAACCCGCCGCCATAGCCCAATCGCCCGCCCTGCCGATCAAAGGCCACCAAAGGGACGATCACCACTTCTGGCACCAAAAGCCGCTCCTGCGCCGGGACGCGCGCGCCAAATGGTCCCTCTGCCAGCGCACAGCCGGGGGTCCATTGCGAAAAAACCAAAGGCGCCGCCGCCGTGCGAATAACCGGCACGCAAACAGGCCCATGGGCTGCT
>DOOI01000070.1:23115-27249 GCA_003512825.1 Paracoccaceae bacterium
AGGCCCATGGGCTGCGGCCTCTTCCATCGCGGGCAGCGGGTCTATTTCCGTGCGGATCGGCATATATCCTGCCACCACCGCACCGCGATACCCTGCCAAAAACGCCGATAAATGCGCGGCAGCACCCGGCGCGCCCGCGTCAAACGCACTCTTGCGTCGTGCAAAAGCCGCCTTGCGCGCCGCCGCCTTCTCGCTGTCTAAATCCATCGTCTCGCCTTACAAAAGCACCCAGCTTGCCAACCCGAGAAAAGCGAAAAAGCCCACCACATCAGTGACCGTGGTCACAAACGGGCCCGAAGCCAACGCCGGGTCGATCCGTGCTTTGTCCAATGCCATGGGAATGAGAATGCCGCCCAGCGCGGCTGCGACCTGTGTGAAGAACATCGCGACACCGATCACCGCCGCCAGCATCGGCACCTGAAACCATACAGCCACCACAGCCGCCATCACCGTGCCAAAAAGCGCGCCATTGAACGCGCCCACAGCCACTTCCCGCCAAATCACCCGCAGCGCGTTCTGCGCCGTCAAATCGCGCGTCGCCAGCGCCCGCACCGCCACTGTCATCGTCTGGGTGCCCGCATTGCCCCCCATCGAGGCCACAATCGGCATCAATACCGCCAAAGCCACCAGCTGATTGATGGAATTAGCAAAGATATCAATGACAAAAGAGGCAAGGATCGCAGTCAGCAGATTAACGAAAAGCCACGTAGCCCGGCCCTTCGCCGCCTCCAGTATCGTATCCGAGAGCGAGGCTTCATCGCTCACACCCGCCATCCGCAAGATGTCTTCCTCGTGCTCTTCATCGAGCACGGCCATGGCGTCATCCATGGTAATCACCCCCACCAGACGGCCATCGTCATCGATAACGGGGGCAGATATCAGGTGGTATTGGTTGAACGCATAGGCGACGTCGCCCTCGTATTGATCCACGGGAATGGCCCGAAACAGATCGTCGGTCAGCTCCATCAGCCCGGTATCCCGACGCGAGCGCATGATATTGCCCAAACTCACTTGCCCCACCGGGTGGAGGCGCGGGTCCACGAGGATCACATGGTAGAAATGGTCTGGCAGGTCGTCGCTGCTTCGCATGTGGTCAATCGCTTGGCCCACCGTCCAATGCTCGGGGGCAATCACCACCTCGCGCTGCATCAAACGACCTGCGGAATACTCCGGATAGGTCAGGGCCTGCTCGATAACCAGTCGCTCGGATTCGTCGAGCGCACCCAGAATCGCTTCTTGCTGTGGCTCGTCGAGATCTTCGAGCAGGTCCACCACATCGTCCGAGTCCATCTCGCGGACGGCATCCGCCAACACATGGCTCGGCAAGAACGCCAGCACCTCTTCGCGGATGCCCTCGTCCAATTCCGACAGGATTTCGCCGTCAAATTCGGGCCCATATAGCTCGATCAGGCGGCGACGATCATAGGCTTTGAGCTGTTCAAGAAGGTCGGCGATATCCGCTTGGTGCAGCGGCTCCATCAACTCTGTCAGCTTGGCCGCATCGCCCTCATCCACGGCAGCCAGAATCGCCGCAACCGTGCGCTTCTCCAACGCATAGGCGCGGTCGTCGTCTTCGCTCTCCGCGTCCGGGGCGTCACGCTCGATCAGGTCATCCTCTTCGGCCATGGCTCCCCCTTTTCTGCGCGCCCCGCGCCATCAGTCCCAGACATCCGTCCACGGAGAGCCCCATCGCCCCGATCCTGTCTGCCCGTCTTCGGCGCATCATCCGCGCTACACGGTCTCCCCGCCACCCTATCGGAAATCGCCCCAAAGAAACAATGCCGCTCAAGGTGATTTACCTCTCTCCATCGCGGGTTTACGGTCGCGTCGCACGGCCCCACGTCGGCGCAACAGGAGACCCCATGACCAGCCCCGTCCTTCTGACTGGCCAAGTCCTTAGCTTCTCTGCAAACCCTTTTCTCGAGGGTCCCTCCGCCGCCCATCTCGAACCGGACGGTGCCGTTTTTCTATCGCAAGGGCGCATCATGGCCATCGGTCCCCGCGCGGCCTTGCGCCACGCTCACCCGGATGTTCCCGTCATTTCCTACGGCCAGCACCTCCTGACGGCAGGCTTTGTCGATGCCCATGTCCACTACCCCCAAACCGCCATCATCGCATCCTGGGGCAAACGGCTGATCGACTGGCTCAACACCTATACTTTCCCGGAAGAAATGCGCTTTGGTGATCCCGCCTATGCCGCCGAAATTTCCGCGCGCTACCTTGATCTCGTCCTCGCCCAAGGCACCACCACGGTCGCCTCCTATTGCACCATCCACCCCGAAAGCGTCGACGCGTTCTTTTCCGCCGCCGCCGCCCGTGGCATGCGGGTGATCGCCGGGAAAACCTGCATGGACCGCGATACCGCCCCGGAGGGTCTGCGCGACACCGCACAATCCGCCTATGACCAGTCCAAGGCACTCATTGACCGCTGGCATGGCAAAGGCCGCGCTGGCTATGCCATCACCCCACGCTTTTCGCCCACCTCTACCCCAGATCAACTTCACGCCTTGGGCGCTCTTTGGGCCGAACACCCAGATTGCGCGATGCAAACCCATCTCTCCGAGCAGACCGACGAAATCGCCTGGGTCAAATCCCTCTACCCAGAGGCCCGCGACTACCTCGACACCTACGAGCGCGCAGGCCTCATCGGCGCAGGCGCAGTCTTTGGCCACGCCATCCACCTCGAACCGCGCGAACGCGCCCGCTTGGCCGAAACCCGCTCTGCCGTGGTCCATTGCCCCACCTCGAACACCTTTATCGGCTCGGGGCTTTGCGATGTCGCAGGGCTCATCGCCCAAGGCACACCCGTTGGCCTTGCCACTGACACCGGGGGCGGCTCATCCTTCTCGATGCTCCGCACCATGGCCGCCGCCTATGAAGTGGGCCAACTCCGTGGGCGCCCGCTGCATGCCAGCGAATTGGTCTGGCTCGCCACCGAAGGCTCCGCCGCCGCGCTGCGCCTTTCCGGCACCATCGGTCACATGGGGGTCGGGGCCGAAGCCGACATCACTGTGCTCGACCTCGCCTCAACCCCCGCCATCGCGCAACGCCATGCACGGGCCAATGATTTCTGGGAGGCACTCTTTCCCACGCTGATGATGGGCGATGATCGCGCGATCTGCGCCACATGGGTGGGCGGTGCCCTGCGCCACAGCCGCCCAAGCTAAGCCTCACCTATCTGTGATCCAAACAAACCCGACCCATCAGTCGGGTTTACGTCATGACGCGCGCCAGACGCCGCCCATACGCCGATCATACCTGTTGCGTCGGGCCTTATTCCGCAGGGGCCGCCGCGCGCGGTCGGGTAAGAATTGTCTCGTAACCCGGCTCTGGATGGCGCGGAATGAGCGTGGCCAAACCAAAGGAAATTCCCGCCATCCCCGCTGCCAAGACAAACACCGAAGCAGGCGAGACCAGCCACAAATACCCCAAAGATGCCGGCAGTCCGACAGCCGCAATATGGTTGATCGTAAACGCAACGGCCGCAGTTGGCGCAATATCCTGCGGATCCGCAATTTTCTGGAAATAGGTCTTCAGCGCCAAGGCCAGCGCGAAAAAGAAATGGTCCAGCACATAAAGCACCGCCGCCATCACCACGCCCCAGCCAAACCAGTAAATCCCGCCATAGGCCAAAAACACCCCGACCAGCCCGGTATACTCAAACATCAAGGCGCGCCGTTCACCAAATCGCGCCACGACCCGGCCCATGATCGGTGCGAAAATCATATTCGCCACCAGATTGACCAGATAAAGCGCCGTCACCTCATGCACATCAAATCCGAACTTCTGCACCATCATGAAGCCCGCAAAGACCATGAAAATCTGCCGCCGCGCACCCGCCATGAATTGCAACGCGTAATAAAGCCAGTAGCGCTTTCTCAATACAAACTTCTTGAGCTGCGGATTGGGGGCTTCAAACTGCGGATAGGCAAAATGCGCGAAGACCGCGATCGCCGCCGTGATCCCGCCTGCCACCATATAAACCGTGTTATAACTCAGCCCAAACGCCTTCCACGTCAGCATAATCGCCAGATAGGCCACCAAAGTGGCTCCCGATCCTGCTGCCAGCAAAAGCCCCAGTGTTTGGGGGGCCTTGCCCTTTGGGATCCATTGCAATTGCAGCGATTGGTTGAC
>DOOI01000070.1:27518-27801 GCA_003512825.1 Paracoccaceae bacterium
TTGCAATTGCAGCGATTGGTTGACGGTTTCGTAATAGTGAAAGCCAATCGACGACAGGAGCGTGATAATCAAAATACCGCCCATTTGTGGGAAATACGCAGTCAGTGCCGTCGCGACCCCCAGCAAGATCAGCGAGACCATCGCCAGCACTTGTTCGCGCATGACCAGCAAGACCGCGATCACCCCAATTGCCAGAAAGCCGGGGATTTCGCGCACCGAATGCAGCCAGCCAATGTCCGAGCCGTCAAAATTCGCCACTTCAATCACAAAGTTATTGAGCAGT
>DOOI01000070.1:28083-28205 GCA_003512825.1 Paracoccaceae bacterium
TCAATCACAAAGTTATTGAGCAGTGCCGACCACGTCGCAAATGCAATTGGCATGCCTGCGGCCATCAAGAACAATAGCGCCAAAGGACGGCGCCAGCGGGGCAGCGAGGAAGCCTCGGCGAG
>DOOI01000070.1:28521-28803 GCA_003512825.1 Paracoccaceae bacterium
CCAAATAAAAACGCCGCCGACCCTCAGATCTGCGGCGTTTTTCCGTCACCTCCGAGGGAGGGCGAAGGTGCGGAATTCTGTCGGCGCGCTTAGTGGCGGTTAACCACCAGCTCGATGTCGCCACGGCACAGGCCGATGTCGTCAAGCTCACGGTCGGTGAGTTGTGCAAGCGCCTTGCGGGTCACGCGCGCGTCGTTCCAAGCGGTGAAGGCTTCGGCAGTCGCAACGAAAATCGAAGAAATACGGGCGGCAAAGCCAGCGCCGTGGGCAATGCGGGAAGAT
>DOOI01000070.1:29065-29484 GCA_003512825.1 Paracoccaceae bacterium
GCAATGCGGGAAGATTCATAAAGTGCCATGTCAGCGGTCCTTAGCGGAAAATGATGTGCCGGTTATGTCCGGGATGAGCCGCATCTAGGCCTCATGCTGCATTTGCACAATGTCGGAAAACGCAACACACCCTTGCGCGCCGCGCATGGGTGATAATCCTTATAATTCAAGCTAAATCCGTCGCAATCCGCAAGCAGGAAAATGTCGTTTTTAACCCTCGCAACGGCGAGTTTCTTTCATTCTACCCATTTTTTGTGCTGCATTGCGGCGAAAATGTGGCGCCGCGCATTCCGCTTGGTGTTTGTTCGCGTTTCGTGCTAGTGAGGCGGAAAAGCAACAGGCGGCCATCTCGCAGGGCGTCCACTGGGGATTTCGAGCGTTTGCGGTAGGGTCTGGTCCATTCGGGCCGCACAAAGTCC
>DOOI01000155.1 GCA_003512825.1 Paracoccaceae bacterium
ATTGTCGCGCACATAGCCAAAGCGATGCGCCGAATTAAACCCCTGCACCGGGTCATGCACGACGATACCCCCGGCTTCTTGGCCCCGGTGCTGCAAGGCGTGCAGGCCAAGTGCGACGAAATTCGCGGCCTCCGTCACGCCAAGTACCCCAAAAACCCCGCATTCTTCGCGCAGCTTGTCGTCGTCGAACGGATGCGCGAGGGGCAGCGCCCGCGTCTGATCGGGCCATGCCTCTGGTGGGGTCTGTGCGGTCATACAGGAAGTCACACGGGAATTCACGGGCGTGGTCACAGGCGTGTTCACGGGGGGCCTCCGAATCCGGCTATTGTCAGATGTCCCCCCTATAGGGGCTTGTCACCAGACTGTCACGGAGGGAAGCGACCCTGTTTTACGTCGGCGCGTCACAACTTCCCACCAATGTCTCATATTGCCGTGTCACCCAGCCCAAGGCCTGATCGGGGTTCTGGTCTTCAATCTGGCCGGTCAACCGACCAAAAACCCGTGCCGAGCGGCTGTCATCCACCATGGCAATCTCCTGCGAGGTGATGACAGTGTCATAGACGAAAAACCCGGCCGCCACCAAAAGGATGCCGCGCAACACCCCAAAGAGAAATCCCATCCCCTGATCCAAGCCGCCCAAGATCGAGCGCTGCACCAGCGAGGCAAACAACGGCGTGAACAGCGAGAACACCACCAAGACAACAGCAAAGACCGCAGCAAACCCACCCAAGAGCGACAATTCGCAACTATCCGCGATCATGCCCCCGACAACAGGAATTTCCTTGATCAAAGGCGCGGCTTGCCCGGCGAACATGAACCCCATGAGCGCTGCCACGATCCAGCCTACAATCGCCAGTCCTTCCCGCACCAAACCGCGAGAATAGGCCAACAAGGCCGAAACGATGATAACCAGCCCGACAACCCCGTCGATGATGGTGAAACCTTCCATAACGCTCCCTTTCACCGGGGTATCCCCCGCACCGTCAACCCGTTGCGCGTTCCAAGATCAAGACAACCGCGTCTCGCTCTCACCCCGCTCCAAACGTCTCACCCACAAAAGCCGCCAGATCCGGCATCTCCACCAAGGTCATTCCCGGCACCGAGACGCCTTTTCCACCTGCGGGCACAATCGCAGAGGAGAAACCAAGTTTTTGCGCTTCTTTCAACCTGTTTTCCATCTGCCCAACAGGTCGCAAGGCTCCAGACAGACTGATTTCCCCAAAAACCACCGTTTCCGCCGGCACCGCCGAATCCTCTCGCGCCGACAACAATGCCGCTGCCACAGCCAAATCCGCAGCAGGTTCGCCGATCTTCAAGCCTCCCGCCACATTCAGATAAACATCCAACCCGGTGAACGGAATGCCGCAACGCGCCTCAAGCACCGCAAGGATCATCGCCAGACGGCCCCCGTCCCATCCGACAACCGACCGCCGTGGCTGCGCCTGTGGCGTCGGTGCGACCAAGGCCTGTATCTCCACCAAAACAGGTCGCGTCCCTTCAATTCCGGCAAAGACAACCGACCCCGCCGCAGGCTGGCCCCGCTCCGACAAAAACAGCGCCGAAGGGTTGAGCACCTCTGACAGGCCCGCCCCCGTCATCTCGAAAACACCGATTTCATCCGCCGGACCAAAGCGATTCTTGACCGCGCGCAAAATCCGAAACTGATGGCCGCGCTCGCCCTCGAAATAGAGCACGCAATCCACCATATGCTCCACCACACGCGGCCCGGCGATCTGCCCCTCTTTCGTGACATGACCCACCAAAATCACCGATACGCCACGCCGCTTGGCAAAGGTCACCAATTCATGCGCGGCCGCGCGCACCTGTGCCACCGATCCCGGCGCACTCTCCACACTGTCCACCCACATGGTCTGGATCGAATCGATGATCACCAATCCGGGCCGCTCGGTCTCCAAGGTCGACAAGATGTCGCGCAGATTGGTCTCTGCGGCCAAACGCACAGGCGCTTGCCCCAACCCCAACCGCTGCGCCCGCATCCGCACCTGTGCCGAAGCTTCCTCGCCCGAGACATAAACAGTCGCCAACCCGGCCGCCGCAAACCGCGCCGCCGCCTGCAACAGCAAAGTCGATTTGCCGATGCCCGGATCACCCCCCACCAAAATCGCAGAGCCCGGCACCAAGCCACCGCCCAAAACCCGATCAAGCTCTTGAATTTTTGACATGGTTCGCGGCGGTGGCGCTTCTTCTGTGGCCAAATCCACCAAAGAAATCGTCGCCCCGCGCTTGCCCTTCAAAGCGCCCGACCCTTGGGTCAGGGGGCGCTCCTCGGTGATCGAATTCCATGCCCCGCACGCGTCGCACCGCCCCGACCAGCGCGCATGCACCGCCCCACAATCCGCACATGTAAAAGTCGAGATGTTTTTTGCCATGACCTAGCTATCCCCGATCCCCTGCCCGCCGTCCAGTCGCTCCCCTTGCCCCAAGGCGCGACGCGCCGCAATTCGGCACGCAGGGCCCTGCCCCGGTTCAGTCCCGGCGCGGAAAGACAAAACAACGCTCGCGCCGGATCATCAGCCAAAGCGGGCGTCCAGGCTTGGGAAGAAACACATTCGGCACAGTGGCTTTGAGCACCGAGCCGTCATGATCCATCCGAACTTCCACCAGACTTTCCGATCCCATGAAGCGCGCGCGCACCACTTCGCCACGGGCGGCAACCCCGTCTTGCACCGTCGGCAAAGGGCCGCGTCCGCCGCGATCGAAATCGATCTTGATGTGCTGCGGGCGCACCACGATTTCCACTTCGGCACCGTCCGGCACACCCGGCGCCAGAAACACCCCAAAAGGCGTATCCGTCAGAGCCCCCTGCACACGCCCCCGGATCACATTGATATCGCTGAAAAATGCCAGCGCCTGTCGGTCAACAGGGGCATTATATACGTTATAGGGCGCACCTTGCTGCACGATCCGCCCCCCCCGCATCAGCGCGATCTCATCGGCCATACGCATCGCCTCTTCTGGCTCATGCGTAACCAGCAGCACAGCCGCATCCTCTTGTTTGAGGATCTCCAATGTCTGGTCTCTGATATCGTCGCGCAGTCGATTGTCGAGGCCGGAGAACGGCTCATCCATCAGCATGATCCGAGGCCGCGGCGCCAAGGCGCGCGCCAAGGCCACCCGTTGCTGCTCGCCCCCCGATAACTGATGCGGGTATCCATCGGTAAAGCGCTTGAGCCCCACCTTATCGAGCAATTCTTCCACTCTGGCGCGTTTCGCCTCTTTGCTGTCCTTCAGACCAAACGCCACGTTTTCGCCCACGGTCAAATGTGGAAACAGCGCAAAATCCTGAAACATCAAACCAATCGCGCGCCGTTCCGGGGGCACTCGAAAAACGGTATCGCAAATCAGCGCCCCATCAACGTAGATCTCACCCTCATCTTGCATTTCCACGCCCGCGATCATCCGCAGCGTCGTGGATTTGCCACAGCCCGACGGCCCCAAGAGGCAGGTCACCTGCCCCGCTGCCACCCGCAACGAGACATGGTCCACCACCGCTTGCCCACCAAAACGGCGCACAAGATTGCGGATTTCAAGGCGCGGCGGCATGAGAGGCAAGAGCGGTTCCGTTTTTCCGATGATTTCACTCGGGCTTACCAGATAACGGCCCGCGTCCCCCCATGCAAGCCTGCGTTACATTGAAAGGTTGGTCGCCCCGCCATCCAGCAAGATGTTTTGCCCGATAATGAAACCCGCATGCTGCGAACACAGGAAGGCACACATCGCGCCGAATTCTTCCGCGGTGCCATAGCGCCGCGCCGGGATCGTCGCCGCCCGCCGTGCTTGCGCCTCTTCCATCGAAATGCCTTCGGCCTTCACCACCCCACCATCCAGCGCAATAGCGCGGTCCGTGGCATGAATGCCCGGCAAAAGGTTATTGATGACAACACCTTGAGGGGCCACCTGCCGCGACGTGCCCGCGACAAAACCCGTCAATCCAGACCGCGCCGCATTCGACAAACCCAGCTGAGCGATCGGCGCCGTGACCGATTGCGACGTGA
>DOOI01000113.1:0-2925 GCA_003512825.1 Paracoccaceae bacterium
GTGAGAGGCTGGACAACGACCCAAGCGGGGCTCGTTACGGCTGCTTCCTTCCGGACCTGACCGGGTTGGCGAGGCGCTCGCCCGCGCCAACCTCTCGGGGCTGCATATAGGTGGTTGCACAGTCCCGCGCAAGGCCGCAGGGACAGGGAAGCGTGAATGGGAGCGTTGTTGCATCATGGCGCGATATAACCCCGCCAATACGGCAGTGTCGATTCCCGAGCTAGAGCAATAGACGAAAGAGTGCGAAGCCATCGGGCGCGCTGCCGATTGGCACGACATTCGATGGTGCGCTCTTTCCCAAACAGGCCATCGCGCCCGGTCCGGTTCCGAAGGTAGCGGTGGTGCCGGGCTGGGGCACAAACCCCCAAGTTGGCGCGGCCATTGGAGTGATCTCGCCGAGCGAAGTGACGTAATCCACCAAGATATCGAAACTGCGCTCGTAGCGTGGCAGGGTCAGTTCCTTGCTGAAATCAACAGGCACATGCCCCCCACCGCCAGAGCGGAAGCTATTGGTGACAACCAGAAACCGAGCATTAAAATCAAGGGCTTGACCGTTATATCGCAGATCACGGACGCGGCTGCTATCGGGTGAGACGCGCGCACCTCGCAACGTGTATCGCGCGGGTTGGCTCAGGTCGAAACGGTAGCTCAGGCCGTATAGCACATCGAAATTATAGGTTGGGAACTCTGGTCGCAGCAGGGGCTGGTCGGGTAGTGCGGGATCGAGGCTGTTAAACATGCCTGCGGAGAATTCGAGCCACTCGACCACGTCTTTGCCGGACACTTCAACAATCGAAATCGTATTGGGGAAATGATAAAGCTCGGCCAAATGCCGCACCGCCAGCGGACCGGCGGCGATGTCGGTGAAATTGTCAGGGCCTGCAAAACCACCGACGCGGAACGGGGCCATGGCGGAGAGTAGCGGCAAGGATTCGCGTTTGGGATAATCGCTCAATATGCTTTGCGCGCGCCACATCTGGGCCTGCGCCACCAATTCCAGCGCAGCGCAATCACTGACCAGAGCGAAATAGGTTTCCAGCGGCGCAGTCAGGTTGCCAACAAACGCGTGGGCATAGGCCTGCGCCCGCAGATGTGGCGCATTCAGGAGCGTAGTCAGGATCGGGGGTGGATTGCGTGGGAAGGGAGCTTGGGTGCCTGCGCGAAGCGAGACATCGGTCTTGGCGATATGCCAATGCCCCAGCTCGCGATACAAGGTAAGGTCCATCACGCCCAAGTGGGATGCGCTGTGCCCCGGCATCATCGCGGGCTTGTTACGCAAGCGACCCTTCGCAGGATCAACGGAGGGGCTTGCAGGGAAATCCGGGCCGGGGAAGCGCCTGTGTTGATGGCCGCATAGAATGGCATCCACCCCCTCAAGGGCAGAAATGGCAAGCGCGTTATTCTCGGTCTGCGCGCTGTCTTCGGAGATGCCTGCATGATCGAGCGCGATGATGATGTCTGCGCCAAGTCCCTTGAGACGTGCCACCTCGGCGCGCGCGCGTTCGACAGGGTCGTGGAAATGGATGGATCCTGCGGTGTTATGTTTGTCCCAAGCCCCGGTTTGCGCGGGAACCAAGCCAAAAACACCTATAGAAATTGGGCGTTTACGCCCATCTGAACATGGCAGCTTGCGACGGAGCACAATGCCTCGGAGGTCGGGAAACGGGGCTTCGTCGGGACGAAGCACATCAATATTTGAACTCAAGACCGGGAATTGCGCCCCGCCGATTGCCCAAACCAAAAAGGGCAAACCATAGTTGAACTCGTGATTTCCCAGCGCCACGGCATCATACGATAAGGCCTGCATCGCAGCGACCATTGGGTGGCCGTTCTCGGAGGAACTCAGATATTCCCGCGCGACCAAATCCCCCATGAGAGACCCCTGCAAGAAATCTCCGGTATCAAAAAGCACGCTGTTCGCCACCTCAGCGCGCGCGGTGCCGATCACTTCTGACAAGCGCAAAAGACCGCCCTGCTCCTCGCCGCTGTCACGGTAGTAATCAAAACCTGTAAGGTTCATATGCAGGTCGGTTGTTTGCAGTATCCGCAATTGGGCCGTTACCACGGGGGGGGCTGCGTCGCTCAAAGAAGGCCTCACATCGATGGGGAGGAGAACATAAACAGGCGGGACATTCACCTGAGCAGGTCACCAAAACTACCTCAGCAAGAAAGAAGATAGTGTGATCACCCTTGAGTTGCTAGGCCCTGCCCAGCAGATTTTTCTGCGACATGTTGCAATTCTTTGTGCCCCCACGCTCTATGGGCGGGGGCATGGGAGGACGGTGCGATGAAGCTGGCGGAAACGGTGACTTTTGGGGGTTCGGGGTTTGATCGTGCAGGGGAATTGCGGAGCGATCCAGCCGCGCAAACCCGGCTTTTGGCAGATGCCGCGACGCGCTCTATCGCGTTTTGGCGAGGCAAACCATTGATTATAAAAGAAGAAAGTGAAAGTGCGCGTTTGGTGCGCCTGCCGCTGAGCCACCCGCTTTTTGCCGAATGCCAAGACGCGCCCATTTTTCTGGGGCGCGATACCGAGGGGGCGCTTTTCACGCATGACATCTCGGGGTGGCAGCCAGAGGATGTGAACGCCGCTGAGTTGGGGTCGTTCCTAGACCCTAGCGAACAACAGCACCCGGCGCTGACACAAGGCGAAGTCTTTGCCGAATTGCGTGGCCTCATGACGCGGCTTTCGCCGAGGGATGCGGAATTGGCGGCGATGGCGCGCGCTGTGCAGGCGTGGCACGACACGCATGGGTTTTGTGCCCGCTGTGGCACAAAAAGCGAAATTGCCAATGCTGGCTGGCAGCGTGATTGCCCGGCGTGCGGCGCGCATCATTTTCCGCGCACTGATCCGGTGGTCATCATGGCGGTTACGCGCGGAAACGCGATTTTGCTGGGGCGTTCGCCGGGTTGGCCCAAGCGGAT
>DOOI01000113.1:3187-3516 GCA_003512825.1 Paracoccaceae bacterium
CGCCGGGTTGGCCCAAGCGGATGTATTCCCTCTTGGCAGGGTTTATCGACCCCGGTGAGACTGTAGAAGCGGCCGTGCGCCGAGAAGTGATGGAAGAGGCGGGCATTGCTGTGGGGCAGGTGCAATATCTGGCGAGCCAACCTTGGCCCTTCCCCGCATCCTTGATGATTGGCTGCCTTGCAGAGGCCGTCAGCGATGAGATCACGGTCGATCCAAAAGAGCTTGAGGATGCGCGATGGGTGTCGCGCGAGGAGTTGGCCACGGTGTTTCGCGGGGAGCACCCCGAGATTGGTCCGGCACGTAAAGGGGCAATCGCCCATTTCATCCTA
>DOOI01000052.1:0-1784 GCA_003512825.1 Paracoccaceae bacterium
CTCTTGGTTGATTTCGGACCTGATCGCAAATCGCGGGGCCGCAGAGGGGCGCCGCGAGGGGTTTCAGGCGACAATGGCCGCAGACACGCCCTGTGCGCCCGATCAGATCCCTGTGGATGATCCCGCGCAAATGAGCCGCGAAATCAAGCGCATTGCCCAGTTTTTCGGTGCAAGCCTATGTGGGATCACGGCGCTTGATCCGCGTTGGCAATATGCGAGCCGGGTGGACACCCGCGACATGAGCGAAGCGCCCAATGATTTGCCCTCTGGGATCACCTCGGTGATCGTGTTGGGCCATGAGATGGAAGAAGATCTGGTTGCGACATATCCTTCGGCTTTGGCAGGCGCCGCAACGGGGAGGGAGTATAGCCATGAAGCCGCAATCGTCTTACAGGTGGCCGCCTATATTCGCAACTTAGGTTATGAGGCGATTGGGTCGATGAATGACACGGGTCTCGTCATTCCCTATGCGCTGAAGGCCGGGCTGGGGGAATATGCCCGCAATCAGATGGTGATTACGCCAGAATTCGGCCCGCGCTTGCGGTTTTCCAAGATTTACACAACCCTGCCCCTTGCCCATGACACTCCCCGGCCACGCGGGGTGCGGGCGTTTTGCGATATTTGCACCAAATGCGCCGATGCCTGCCCGGTAAAGGCCCTGCCCTATGGCCCGCCAACCGATCAGCGCCCCAACCAAAGCGCAATCAAGGGTGTGGTGAAATGGACCTCGGACGCGGAGAAGTGCTTTGGGTTTTGGGCCAAGCTTGCTTCGGATTGTGCAATCTGCCTGCGCGTTTGCCCGTTTAACCGTGATTTTTCCCGTTGGCATCACCGCCTTTGGCAGCGCCTTGCGTTGTCACGGTTTCGCAAGGTGGCTTTGTGGTTGGCACGCAATCATGGTGCCCGGCGCAAACCCGGCGCTTGGTGGGCGGGCGCGCTCAAGCGCTGACGGCGCGGCGCACCATTTCCCAATATAGCCCTGCAACATCTTCACCCGACAATCGCCCCCCGCTGCGATACCACGTCGTGACACCTGTGAGCATGGCAATTACCGCCAAAGTGGCGATCTTGCTGTCGGGGACGGCAAAACTGCCATCCGCAGCACCGGCCTTGAGGATGGTTTCAAGATGATCCTCGTAGCGACGGCGCAACCCTTCAATGACGGCAAAGTTTTCCGGCCCGAGGTTTCGCAACTCCATGTAGGACACAAAGACAGCATCCGGGCGTTCTAGATGGAAATGAATGTGGAACCGAACGAAACGTTCCAATCGCTCGATGGGTGCGGCCTCGGCCCCCGCGATCCCCTTGGGGATAAGGGCGGCGAGTAGCTCATCCATATGACCGCGCATCAAATCAAACAGCAGCGATTGCTTGTCTGGTGTGTAGTTGTAAAGCGCACCCGCCTGCACGCCGACTTCGGCTGCGATCTGGCGCATGGAAACGGCGGCAAACCCATGGCGCGCGAAAAGCCGCAGCGCGGCTGCGCTGATCTTGGGGCCCGTGATATCGGAGTGTGAACCTGCGGTGCGTGCCATATCCTTGCGGTAACGGGATTTTGAGTGTCGGTCAAACCCTCAGACGATGGGCCCAAACCCGCGTTCCGCTTGCGGTGGAATTCGCAACAATGCACAACCTTAGACATGAGTCGTGTGATCGTATCAGTCGTCTTTCTTGTATCCCTAGCAGGCTGCGCGCCCCTGCCAGTGGTAAAGTCTATGGCAGGCCGTGAGAGCACGACCTCTGGGCCGCCTGCGCTCTTGTCGCTTGAAGACCTGCAAGCGCGC
>DOOI01000052.1:2063-4191 GCA_003512825.1 Paracoccaceae bacterium
TTGAAGACCTGCAAGCGCGCCTGCCGTCAAAACCCAAGTCCGCAGATACCCCTGACGCCGTTACGCAACGCGCCGAAGCCTTGCAGCGTCGCGCAGACGCGCTGCGCGCGCGCATCGAGTGAACCCGCATAACATTTGCCGCGTTGCAGGGCTTGCGCGAACCCGATACATCCCGCGGCAACAACGCGTAAATGCAGGAGCCGCGCCATGACCACAGCCCCCCTTCGCCTTGGTATCGCAGGCCTTGGCACCGTCGGCATCGGTGTGGTCAAGATCATCCGCCAGAATGCGGCACAAATCTCGGCGCGCACAGGACGTAATGTGGTGATTACTGCGGTTTCGGCCCGCTCACGCGACCGCGACCGGGGTGTGCCCTTGACCCAATTCGCTTGGGAAGAGGATCCTGTGGCTCTGGCCCGGCGCGATGACGTGGATATTTTCGTCGAATTGATGGGCGGCCATGAGGGTGCCGCAAAAAATGCGATTGAAGCGGCATTGGCTGCTGGCAAACATGTGGTGACTGCCAATAAGGCACTTTTGGCGATCCATGGGCAAAAACTGGCAGAAACGGCAGAGGCTGCAGGATGTCAGATCCGCTATGAAGCTGCGGTGGCAGGCGGGATCCCTGTGATCAAGGCCTTGACCGAAGGGTTGGCGGCCAATCGCATTCAAAGGGTGATGGGCGTGATGAACGGCACCTGCAATTATATCCTCACCCGGATGGAAGCGACGGGCCAAGGCTATAACGTGCTCTTTGATGAATGCGCGCAATTGGGCTATCTTGAGGCCGATCCCAACCTTGACGTGGGCGGCATTGATGCTGGCCATAAACTGGCCCTTTTGGCTGCAATCGGGTTTGGGACCCGAGTGGATTTCGATGCGGTGGAACTGGAAGGGATCCAGAATATCACACTCGACGACATTCGCCGTGCGGGTGATATGGGGTATCGTATCAAGCTTTTGGGCGTGGCGCAGATGACCGGGCGCGGGCTTGAGCAGCGGATGTCGCCTTGCCTCGTGCCTGCAAACTCGCCGCTGGGTCAGCTGGAAGGTGGCACCAATATGGTTGTGATCGAGGGCGATTCCGTGGGCCAGATCGTGCTGCGCGGTGCAGGGGCCGGAGAAGGGCCAACAGCTTCGGCGGTCATGGCGGATGTTTGCGACATTGCGCGTGGAACCCGGTTGCCCGTCTTTGGCCAACCCGCCCGCTCGCTTATCGGCGCGCCTGCGGCTCGCTCGGCCTCGGCGGCACCGTTTTACCTGCGGCTCTTGCTGCAAGACAAACCCGGCGCTTTGGCAAAAGTGGCAACTGTTCTGGGGCAGGAAGGCATCTCGATCCATCGGATGCGCCAATATGAGCACGCGGGCGATGCCGCCCCGGTGTTGATCGTGACGCATAAATGCACCCGGTCGCAGCTGGATCAGGCTCTCGAAGCCATTGCCGCGCTGGATGTGGTCACTCAGACACCTGTGGCCCTGAGAATCGAGCAGGTCTAACGAGAAAGGGGGCATGGCCACCTCACCTGTGTCGGCGTTTGATCGAAAACAGTGTCAGAGCTTGGACGAGATCAGGCCTGTCGCGAAGCCGCCCATACGCAATTCCCCAAACAGGCGCTGATATTCAATCTTTGGGCAGCGGTCCATGATCACATCAACGCCGCGGGCCGCGGCCGTGGCGGCGGCCTCTTCGTTGATCACGCCGATCTGCATCCAGATGGTTTGCAGGTCTGGAAACTTGGTCAGTGCTTCCTCGACCACGGGGCCCACATGTTCGGAGCGACGGAAGATATCCACCATATCAACGGGGCCTTCGACATCGGACAAACTGCCGAGCACTTTGGCACCAAAAACCTCTTCGCCAACATGGCCGGGATTGATGGGGATGACATCAAAGCCCTTGAGCGCCATGTAGCGCGCCACATAATAGGAGGGGCGCACAGGGTTCAGCGAGACGCCGAGGACCGCGATACGACGGGTGCGCTTGAGCACCGTTTTCAAAAAATCGTCGGAATAAGTTGTCATGGCGTGCTCCTTTGCAGCCTCTCTAGCGCGTCTGGCGGACGGAAAAAAGCGACCGTGAGGAAACCTCCGGGCGCCAGTCGCGGAACGAGGGACAGTAAAGCCAGCA
>DOOI01000076.1 GCA_003512825.1 Paracoccaceae bacterium
CGTGAGCCTCGACGCTTTCCGTAAAAGACCTGACGCTGGGAGCGGAGCATGACCGCGACCCGCACAGAGACTGACAGTTTCGGACCGCTTGAGGTCCCTGCCGATAAATATTGGGGCGCGCAAACGCAGCGCTCGATCATGAACTTCCCGATTGGCTGGGAACGCCAACCCATTGCCATCGTTCGCGCCCTGGGGGTGATCAAAAAAGCGGCTGCGGCTGTGAACGAGGGCTTTGGAGATCTGGAGCCGGGTTTGTCGAAAGCCGTGCAAGCAGCAGCGCAGGAAGTGATCGATGGAAAATTCGATGACAACTTCCCGTTGGTTGTCTGGCAGACAGGGTCTGGCACACAATCGAACATGAACGCCAATGAGGTAATCTCGAACCGTGCTATCGAGATGCTGGGTGGTGTCTTGGGGTCGAAGAAACCTGTGCATCCGAATGATCACTGCAATATGGGACAGTCATCGAACGACACATTCCCAACAGCGATGCATGTGGCCATCGGCATGGTTGCACGCGATGTGCTCTTGCCGGGTTTGCAAAAGCTTCATGCGGCACTTGCAGCGAAATCATTGGAATTCAAAGATATCATCAAGATTGGCCGCACTCATACTCAGGACGCGACCCCGCTCACCTTGGGGCAAGAGTTTGGTGGCTATGCCCATCAAGTGGCGCAAGGGATCAAACGGGTTGAGATGTGTCTGCCAGATATCTACGAATTGGCCCAAGGCGGCACCGCTGTTGGCACTGGATTGAACACACGCAAAGGCTTCGCGGAAAAGGTTGCGGCCGAGATTGCGGCGATTACGAACCTGCCTTTTGTAACCGCGCCCAACAAGTTTGAAGCCTTGGCCGCGCATGATGCGATGGTGATGTTCTCTGGTGCTTTGAAGACGGTTGCGGCGTCTTTGTTCAAGATTGCCAATGACATGCGCCTCTTGGGCTCTGGTCCACGTTCGGGCCTTGGCGAATTGATCCTGCCTGAAAACGAGCCCGGATCGTCGATCATGCCGGGGAAGGTGAACCCGACGCAGGCAGAAGCGCTGACGATGGTCTGCGCGCATGTGATGGGCAATGATGCGGCGGTCGGCTTTGCAGGGTCGCAGGGGCATTTCGAACTGAACGTTTACAATCCCATGATGAGCTACAACGTCATCCAATCCATGCAATTATTGGGCGATGCCGCTTCGAGCTTTACAGACAATATGGTGGTCGGCACCGAGGCCAATGTGGCGCGGATTGAGAAGCTGATGAAAGAATCGCTGATGCTGGTGACCGCTTTGGCGCCTACAATTGGCTATGATAATGCGACCAAAGTGGCAAAGACGGCCCATAAAAACGGCACGACACTGCGCGAAGAGGCGATGGCGCTTGGCTTTGTCGATGGTGACACATTCGATCGGATCGTCAGGCCAGAAGATATGATCGGCCCGAAAGGCTGATTTTTACTTTCTAGACTTTTAGGGGCGGTCGTTAGGCCGCCCCTTTTTGCATGCCATCAACCCCCATTTAAGGTTTGTCGCCTATTCCTTTGAAAAAGGAGTGTGTGAATGAACCTTTATATGTGCTCGGTTGAATTGAAAGACGACGCCAAGGCTTTGGCCTTTGCGCGTGCCGCAGAGAATTGGATGGGGCATTTGAAGACCGCAGGTGTCATCCGTAATTGGCCGCTCTTGCGGCGAAAATTAGGACTGGGGTCGGGGGAATTTAGAGATTTCTTGCTCGAAATCGAGGTTGAAAATCTCGCTCAGCTCGATGCTGCATTTCGAACAGTGGCCACACGCGATGAAGATGTAGAGACCCTCTACCGCGCGGTGAATACATTGATTGGCGCTACGTCTATAGCGCTTTATCGGCCCTTCCCCGATCCAGAAAGGGCCGAACGCGTGGCACTGATTTAGGGCCTTGGCGCCGATCAGAGGCCGTAAATCGCTCCGAATTTGGCTTCGAGATAGTCCAGAAGCGGCCCTTCCGAGGGGGCCTTGCCGCAGGCATCCGCAATTGTTTCTTTTGGTGTCTTCAAACCACCATGGATTTGCACCGCGTCCCGCAACCACGTTGTCGCAGCGGTGGTGTCGCCCTTTGCCAGTTGATTGTCAAGGTTTGGGACCGCATCGCGGAGGGCCTCATGCAAACAGCCTGCATAGACATTGCCCAATGTATAGGTGGGAAAGTAGCCAAAGAGCCCTTCGGACCAATGCACATCCTGCAAACACCCTTGTGATGGTTTTTCCACCGCAAAGCCAAAGTCGGCCAGAAAACGATCATTCCAAGCGGCTTCCAAAGATCCCGGCTGCAGGTCACCAGAAATCAATGCGCGCTCAAGGTCAAACCGAAGAAGCACGTGCAGGTTATATTGCACCTCGTCGGCCTCGGTACGGATAAATCCATTCTGCAAACGGTTGACTGCAAAGAAAAATTCATCCGAGTTTGCGCTGCCGAAGTCGCCAAAGGCTTCTGTCATCTCACCATAGAGCCAAGCGGTATATGCACGGCTGCGACCGAGTTGGTTTTCATAAATCCGGCTTTGGCTTTCATGCACCCCCATTGACACACCCCGCCCCAAGGGCGTGAGCAGGTAGTCGCGGTTGATGCCTTGCTCATATGCCGCGTGGCCTACTTCGTGGATGGTGGAATAGAGGCAGTTGAACGGATCGGCGGCATTTGTGCGTGTCGTGATCCGGACATCCAGACCTGATCCGGAAGAGAACGGGTGCACAGCCTTATCAATCCGGCCATGGTTTATGTCATATCCGAAGCTCTTGGCGACTTTACGGGTGAGACGCATCTGGGCGCTTTCGTCGAAGTCTCCGGCGATGCCGGGCGGTGCGGGGCGGTCCAGACATGCATTCCGCAGCGCGACCAATCGCGGACGCAACGCTGAAAACATGGCTTCAAGACTGGCTCCAGTGGCCCCCGGTTCGTATTCATCCAAGAGCGCATCATAGGCCGTGCCCCCTGCTGCGAGGGCCATGGCTTCTTGGCGTTTGAGATCAAGAATACGGGTCAGCAGCGGAAGAAATGCGCCCACATCCTCATCGGCCCGCGCACCGATCCATGCCAGATGGGCCGCAGATCGCGTCCGGGCAATTTCAGCGGCAAGATCGACTGGAATTCGCGCGCTCCGCTCGAAATCACGCTCGATGTGGCGCAGATTTGCGGCCTCAACGGGGGAAAGAGCGGCACGATCTACTGCTGCGAGCCAGTCACCAACCCGAGGATCGGTGCGGCGGGCGTGAAGCACTTCTTCCATGGCGGCCATTTCTTCGGCGCGTTGTGGCCCCGCCCCCTTTGGCATCACGGTTTCTTGGTCCCATCCCAAGCGCCCCGCCACCTGCTCAAGAGCAGCAGTTGTGTGGGCATGCGAGAGAAGAGCGTCCAAAGGTGCGTTAGGGATCATGGCTTAGCCTCGCAAGGATTGGGGTTTGGGATAGGCCGCCGTGTGGCGCGCGTAGAGGATCAGCGCCCAAAGCAGGACTGCCAGCAACTGATGTGCAATCGCGACTTCCCAACGCGCGACCGTCAAAACTGTGAAAATCCCCAACACGACTTGACCGGTCATTGCCCCAAACATCAAGGTGAAGGCGCTGCGTGTTTCGCGGTTTGGTGAACGGCGCGCGCGCAGGTAAGTCACTGCTCCAAAAGCAAAAAGTCCATACCCCGAAAGGCGGTGCATGAATTGCACAAGGCCCGGATTCTCGAAGAACGCATGCCAGATCGGCAAGCTTCCGCCCGCTCCGTTAGGAACATAGAAAGCATTTGATGGGAAAAACTCCCCATTCATCGACGGCCATGTTGGGAAGGCCCGCCCTGCATCGATCCCGGCGACGAGTGCCCCGAGGAGGATTTGCAAAAACGCAAAATGCATCAGCCCCGTGCTCATGCGGAAGAGCTTCTCCTCCCGGTTCCGGCGCGCTTGCATCAAGGCGCGTTCGTCCCGATCGAGCAAATAGACATACCACGCGATGAAACCCAAAATGACGAACGCAAGTCCGAGGTGGGTGGCAAGGCGATAGGACGCCACATCGAGACGGTCGCCTGAGAGTCCCGAGGAGACCATCCACCACCCAATCGCCCCTTGCAGGCCACCAAGTGCGCCAATGAGCAGCAAGCGGCCTGTCCAGCCCGCAGGAATGGACCGGGTGGCAAGGAAGCCGAAAAAGCCCAAGGCCCAAACCAGACCGATGGTGCGGCCCAGTTGGCGATGCCCCCACTCCCACCAATAGATGAACTCGAACTCCTGCAGCGTCATCCCCTTGTTCACCTGCTGGTATTCGGGAGTCTGCTTGTATTTCTCGAAGGCCTCCAGCCAGTGCGCCCCGGTCATCGGCGGAATGGCCCCCAGCAGGGGCTTCCACTCCGTGATAGAGAGCCCGCTGTCGGTCAGCCTTGTGGCGCCGCCCACGATGACCATGCAGA
>DOOI01000020.1:0-2810 GCA_003512825.1 Paracoccaceae bacterium
TCTCCCGGCTCATGTCACCAGTCGAATTCGGTTCCTTTTCACACGTCATGAAAAGCGCGGGCATGGCCAGCCCCTCCAGATCGGCGGCTGCGGGCCTGTCTTCGCGCGCGAAAACCTTGTAGGCCGCCCGGTAACCCATTGGATCCACCCCCATTAACCACTCCCGACAGGCCAGCGCCTCCACCGCGCCCAAGTCGTCAAACCACCGCGCCAGCGTCTGGCTCGGATCAGGCAGCGACACGCCATCCAACCGCGCAGCACGCGCCACGACAGCGGCTGTCGCCGCCGCACTGCGCCGATAAATGGCATTCAATGCCACCACACCACGCACCAGCTCGGGCGCATGTGCCGCCAGTTGCAGCGCGATCATAGCCCCCATCGAATGCCCCACGACCACGACACCCCGCTCGATCGCCAAAGCGCTCCGCACCTCGGCCACATAGTCCACAAGGGCCGGATCCGGCTTGACCAAAGCGTTGCTTTCGCCATGCCCCGGCATATCGGGGGCAATCACAGTGTAATCGCGCGCAAACTCTTCAATCTGGCCGCCCCATGCCTCTGCACGCAGCCCCACACCATGCAAAAACAGCACCTTCGGTCCCTGCCCCGTCCGAACGGCCCGCAACGCTCCAAAGTCAGACCGCTGCCGGGTTGTCCAGATCATGCCCAAGCTCCTTCAGATCCTGATAGCGGTCACCGATCCGATGATGCGGCCGCCCCGTCGTCGCCCCTCCCAAAGCAACAATGATCTCATCTGCACGCGGTGCATCGGGAATGGAAAACTGCACCGTCAGGTAATGTGAGCGCCGCCCGGCATCATTCTTGTCCATCAATGGGATCATGATGGGCGCATTGCCCGGCCCGCGCGTATTGGTAAACGACAGATAGGATTTCGCCTGCACCGCCTCGCGAAAATGGTTTCCGAACCGAAGCGTATGGATCAGCCCCGAGGCATGCTCCACCTCGCCATCCAACCCAACCACAGCCGCCTTGCCATAGGCCTCAATCGCATCACCTGACCCCGCCAACGCGATGATCCGACGTGTCAATTCCTCACCCAAAGGCGGTGCCATCGCACGGATCTCCGGGCCCAAATCCTCTACATACCGACCCGACCACGGGTTCTTCACCACAGCCGCCACAGCAAACATCCGCCAAGGGCGCGCCGCCATACGGAACCCCTCGATCAGCGTTTCCTCATCATAGGTCACGAATTTGCGAATTTCCAAAGTGACATCCCCCCGCCCGCCATAGGCAAATATGTGTGCCAGACACTTGTTTTTGACAAACGAGGAATAAGGTGGCAAAGCCATTAGCATTACTAATGGCTCGGTTCCAGCATGGCGCGTTCTCTCCCTCCCCTCAGCTGGTTTCGGTCTTTTGAGGCGGCGGCACGCCATCTCAATTTCACCGCCGCTGCCGAGGAACTTGGCCTTACCCAATCTGCGATTAGCCAACAGGTGCGCGCCTTGGAGACCCGCTTTGGGGTGCATCTTTTCGAGCGCAAGGCGCGCGGCCTCGCGATCACCGATGATGGCCGCAAACTCCTGCCACAAGTAAGCGCAGCGCTTGAAATCCTTGGGGCGGCCACCTCCACCTTCGAAACTGGGCCCACGGATCAGCTGCTCACCGTCGCCACTTCGGTCAGCGTCGCCCAATGGATTATCGCACCACGCCTAGACCGTTTCCTTGCCGCTCATCCGGGTGTGCGCCTGCGCTTTCTCTCCACAATCTGGCCCGATGAATTCAAAGCCTCCATTGCCGATGTAGAAATCCGCTTTGGCGCCGAAAAACAGGTAGGCCGCAACGCGCGGCGCCTTGGCCCCGACCCCCTCATTGCGGTCTCCCGCCATATCCCTACTGAGGATCTGCGCGGCGAAACCCTTATCGAAACCGTCGGCACCTCAATGGGTTGGCAGCATTGGGGCCAAGCAGCAGGTCATCGTCATCCCCTCGCCCCAACCCTCTATGTCGACAGCTTTGGCCTCGCACTCGAACTGGCCGCGCAAGGTCAGGGCATCGCCCTGACGAGCGCACTTCTCGCCGCCGATCATCTGGCCGCAGGAACGCTTCACGCGCTCCCCGCCCCCCCGCTCGCCAATCCCGAAGGCTATTTTCTCGCCATCGACGCCACCGCGCCCATGGCCTTGGCCTTTGGGGATTGGCTCTTGGCGGAGCTGGCCCAGCGTCGCTAGGCCTACGTCTCAGCCTCGAATATCTTCCGGCAAAATCCCCTCTGGCACGTTTTGATAGCTCACCGGGCGCAAGAACCGCCGGATGGCCATGGTGCCGACAGAGGTCGCGCCGAAATTGGTCGATGCCGGATAAGGCCCGCCATGCACCATCGCGTCACAAACCTCGACCCCTGTGGGAAACCCATTCGCCAAAATGCGCCCCGCCTTGCGCTCCAATATCGGCATCAAAGCTGCCGCCAGCGCGGTATCTTCCGCCTCCAGATGCAATGTCGCCGTCAGTTGCCCTTCCAGACCTCGCGCAATTGCAAGCATTTCCTCGGCATCCTTGGCCACCACCAAGATGCCCAAATGCCCAAACACTTCCTCGCCCAGCGCGTGATTGGCCAGCCAATGCGCCCCTGTCACTTGGAAAAGCTGCGGCTTGGCTTCGCGGCGATCACACATCTGGGTCAAAAGGCTCTGCACCCCGGCCATCGCACCAATCCGCGCACGCCCCTTGTCATAGGTCGCCGCAATCCCGTCAGTCAGCATCACCTGCGCCCCAACAGAGGCCAGCGCGGCCACCACCGCCTCGGCAAAATCAGCCGCCTGATCTTCCCGCACCACTGCAACGCC
>DOOI01000020.1:3081-4548 GCA_003512825.1 Paracoccaceae bacterium
CAAAATCAGCCGCCTGATCGTCCCGCACCACTGCAACGCCGGGATTGGTGCAAAACTGGCCCGCTCCCATAGTCAAGGATCCAGCCCATCCTGTTGCAATCGCGCCCCCCCGTTTCGCTAGGGCGGCAGGCAACAAGAACATCAGGTTCACACTGCCCAATTCACCGAAGAATGGGATCGGCTCAGGCCGCGCCGCGCAAAGATCAAAAAGCGCCCGCCCCCCGGCCAATGATCCGGTAAAGCCAACCGCCCGGATCAGCGGATGCTGCACCAAGGCGGCCCCCACTGCATTTCCGCCCCCCTGCAACAAGCTAAACACACCCGGTGCCAGCCCCATCGCCTCCCGCGCCGCGTCGATCGCTTCCGCCACGATCTCGCCCGTACCGGGATGCGCGGGATGGCCCCGCACCACCACAGGGCAACCTGCTGCCAAAGCCGAGGCCGTATCCCCTCCCGCCGTCGAAAATGCGAGCGGAAAGTTCGACGCCCCAAAGACCGCTACAGGCCCCAAAGGCCGCTGAACCATACGGATTTCCGGGCGCGCCAAGGGCTGGCGGTCGGGCAATGCAGGATCAATTCTGCGATCCAGATAATCGCCCGCGCGAATATGCGCCGCAAACAGCCGCAGCTGCCCCGTCGTGCGTCCGCGCTCGCCCTCCAATCGCGCTGCGGGCAATCCGCTCTCTTGTGTGCCAATCTCAGTGATTGTCGCGCCACGCGCTTCGATCTCGTCCGCGATCCGGTCCAAAAACGCGGCGCGCGTCATGCGCGTCGTCTGGCCATAACTCAAAAACGCCGCCTCAGCGGCCTCGACCGCGCAGTCCACTTCTGCCGATGTCGCCGCGCAAAACCCATGCGCGGGCCCAATCGCGGGCGCGGAATGAAATTGCTCTGCCGTCGCCACCCATGCGCCCGCAATCAGGTGTTTTCCTTTGGGAGTCCACGCCATGTTCATCATCCTTTACTTCTCAATAGCTTGCGGGGAGCGATCTACTGCTCATCCTCCCAACGTGCCGTGCTTTCATGATGCAAGAAGGCAAAGTCACAGCCCTCCGGCGCTTGGGTCACAGAGCGCGCATAAAGCCCGCGGTAGCCTCGTGCGGGCGGCAAAGGCGGGCGATGCCCTGCCAACCGCCGCGCAATCTCGTCTGCATCCACCAGCAAATCGATCCGCTTTTCGCGCACCGAAAGCCGGATCCGGTCTCCGCTTTCCACAGCCGCCAGCGGCCCCCCGCGCGCAGTTTCCGGCGCGATATGCAGCACAATCGTGCCAAAAGCCGTTCCCGACATCCGCGCGTCCGATATCCGTACAATATCCTTCACCCCCGCCCGCGCCAATTTCTTCGGAATGGGCAAATACCCGGCCTCCGGCATTCCTGCCGCCACGGGGCCCGCGTTCTTGAGCACCATGATATCGCCCTCGGCAATCTCAAGGTCGGGGTCATCCACCAGCGCCGCCAGATATTC
>DOOI01000020.1:4819-13267 GCA_003512825.1 Paracoccaceae bacterium
TTCCAGACTGTCAAACACCACCGCCCGCCCCTCACTCTCAAACAAGCCCGGCGTCGCGGCCGCCCGTTTGAAAAGCGCGCCCTTGGGAGCCAGATTTCCAGTCAAAGCGATCAACCCTCCCTGCGGGCTAACCGGTCGGTCAAAAGGCCGGATCACGTCCTCATCCACCCAATCCAAAGGACTGGCCAAGCGTTCCTCCAGCGTTTGCCCAAGCACATCCACCGTATCGAGATGCAAAAGCGGCTTGAGCGCTCGCAACAGTGCCCCTACGCCCCCCGCCGCATGAAAATCTTCAAGATAGCCCACGCCCACGGGCTTTAGATCCACCAATACCGGGGTCTCATCGCTGATTTCATTCAGACGCGCCTCCGAAATGCGAAGTCCCCGCCGCCCTGCAATTGCCGCCAAATGGATCACGGCATTGGTCGAACCCGACACCGCCATCAAAACCCGCAGCGCGTTCTCAACCGATTTTTCGGTGATGATCTGCGAGGGCCGCATCGGATGGCTCAACAAACGGACCGCCGCCCGCCCGGTCTCCTCCGCGGCAACCAACCGCTCTGCTGCGATGGCCGGAATAGCCGCCGTTCCCGGCAGGCTCATCCCCAACACTTCCGCAATAATTGCCATCGTCGACGCAGTTCCCATCACCGCACAGGTCCCCGCCGTCGCCGCCAGCCGCGTCTCCACTTGGTCAATCTCGTCGGCCTCGATCTCGCCCGCACGGTATTTGCCCCAGAACCGCCGACAATCCGTGCAAGCCCCCAGCCGCTCTCCGCGATGTCGCCCCGTACTCATCGGCCCCGTGACCAACTGGATCGCCGGCACATCTGCCGAAGCCGCCCCCATCAATTGCGCTGGCACTGTCTTGTCACAACCGCCAATCATGACCACCGCATCAAGCGGCTGGGCGCGGATCATCTCTTCGGTGTCCATCGCCATCAGGTTGCGATAAACCATCGAGGTCGGATTCAGAAAAACCTCGCCCAAAGACACCGTTGGAAAAGCGCGTGGCAAAGCCCCCGCCGCCAAAATCCCTCGGCTCACCGCCTCCACCAATTCCGGCATACTGCGATGGCAATTGTTCAATTCGGAAGGCGTCATCGCGATGCCAATAATGGGTTTTTGCAACATCTCGCTGCTCAATCCCATCGAGCGCGCAAAAGAACGGCGCAAATAGGCGGCAAAATCACGGTCGCCGTAATTGGTCAGGCCTCGCGTCAAGCCTCGCTCTGCCGCATCGCTCATGCCATAGCCCTTCCCATCCCCAAGTCAAGCATTTGTCGCCGCCAAAGCACCTCTTCGCAAGGGCACAAACCGCGCATGGCAAACCGGCATAGAAAAAGGGCCGCCCCGCGCATGCAAGGCGGCCCTTCAATTTTCTCAGCGATCAGCCGCCGTGCTTGGAAATCAGCCCCTTCGCCTGCTCAATCAACGCCGCACCATCAATGCCCTTGGTCTGCATATCTGCCGTCCAACGTGCAATCACAGGCTGCGACTTTTCTTTCCAACGCGCCACTTCCGCCTCATCCAACGTCGTGATCACATTGCCCGCCTTCTCGGCGATGTCCCGGCCCGGCTTGTCATAGTCAAACATGATCTGCGAAGCCATTTCCGCCAGCTTCATGCCCGACTCCGCGTCAATCGCGGCCCGCACATCCTCTGGCAGGCTCTCATATTTGGCCTTGTTCATCACCATGATGATCGTCGCGGTATAAAGCGATTCCTTGCCACCGAATTCGAGGTGGTTCTTGGCCAGCTCCGCCAAACGGATCGACGGCGTCACTTCCCACGGGATCACCGTGCCATCAATCACGCCCTTCGAGAGCGCTTCTGGAATAGCCGGAAGCGGCATGCCAACCGGGGTCGCACCCAATTCCGACAACATGTCCGAAATGACCCGTGTCGGGCCACGCAGTTTCTTGCCTGCAAGATCTTCCAGCTTGGTGATCGGCTCCTTGGAATGGATCAAGCCCGGCCCATGCACCCAAGCGCCCAACACCTTGACTGCAGAATACTCGCCAGCTTGCAAATCGGTCTCGACGAGTTCCTGAAACGCCTTAGAGGTCGCCACTGGATCGGTCATCATGAAGGGCAACTCAAACACTTCGGTCTTGGGGAAACGGCCCGGTGTATAGCCCACCACCGTCATCACGATATCCGCCACACCATCGATCGCCTGATCCATCAAATCCGAGGGCTTGCCCCCGAGCGCCATCGCATCAAAATGTTCAATCTTCACCTTGCCACCTGCGGCGGCTTCCACACTCGCCGCCCACGGCTTGAGGATCTTCGCAGGTACAGTCGCAACCGGTGGCAAGAATTGGTGCAGCTTCAACGTCACCTCTTGCGCCATTGCTGCCGGAGCCAGCCCCATTACCAGCACGGCTGCCGCTGCGGTCTTCATCAAATGTCGTCTGATCATTTTTCTTCTCCCCAACATGCCCGTTAGAGCGGGCAAAATTCTTACACAGGCTCTCTCCTCCCGAGACCGCCTGGCATAGTTAAGGTATATAACAATCACGCCTGTCAATAACTGCGATGAAAAATCTGGTCCGGCCCTATTGGGGAAAATGACAGGCCACCGCTCCAGCGCCCCTGTGTTCCAAAACAGGCGGCACCGCGCGACAAACCTCCTGCGCCAAGGGGCAGCGCTCGGCAAAAGCACAGCCCTTCGGCGGATTGATCGGCGACGGCGGATCTCCTGCAATCTTCAAAGGCCGCACATATCCCTTGGATTTACGCCGCGCCAAACTCGGGGCCGCCGACAAAAGCGCCTGTGTATAGGGATGCTGTGGAGCCTCAAAAAGCGCCACCTTCGGCGCCTGCTCCACGATCTTGCCCAGATACATCACCGCCACATCGTCGCAGACATGCCGCACCACACCTAAATCATGACTGATAAACAGATATGACAGCCCCAATTCGGTCTTAAGCTTGGCCAAAAGGTTCAATATCTGCGCCTGAATAGCCACGTCCAAAGCGGACACCGGCTCATCACAAACCAACAGCCGCGGATTGGTGGTCAAAGCCCGCGCAATAGAAATCCGTTGGCGCTGCCCCCCGGAAAACTTATGCGGAAACAGGTTGAGCTGATCAGGCCGCAACCCGACAAGACGGAATAATTCCACCACCCGCGCCTGCCGCTCTTCCTTCGTGCCGATCCCCATCAAATCCATGGGCTCGCGCACAATATCCGCCACCCGCGCCCGCGGATTGAGCGAGGAATAGGGGTCTTGAAAAATCAACTGCACATCCCGGCGCCGCAGCCGCATCTCCTCTGCTGGCAAAGTCAGCAGGTCCTCCCCGTCGAAGAGCACCTTACCACCCGCAGCCTCAACCAACCGGATCGCCGCCATGGCGGTTGTGGTCTTGCCCGAGCCACTCTCCCCCACAATCCCCAAGGCCCGTCCTGCCTCAAGACGGAATGAAACCTGCCGCACCGCCTCCAGATACGGCCGCTCCGCAAAAAATGACGGCTTGGGCAGCGCAAACCGCACAGTCAGATCCTGCACATCCAAAAGCACGCTCATACCCGCCCCTCCTCAACGGCATGACATGCCGCCGGATGATGCCCATGTGTCCGCAACACTGGCTTCTCCTCCCGGCATCTCCCCTGCACATGCGCGCACCGCTCCGCAAAGGCGCACCCCGCCCCCAGCATATGCAAGGGCGGCACCACACCAGGGATCTCACGCAAACTGCCCTCATCCTTGGCGATGTTGGGAATGCAGGAAATCAAACCACGGGTATAGGGATGCTGGGGATGATCCAGCACATCATCCGCGCGCGCCTCTTCAATCACCCGCCCCGCATACATCACTGCGACCCGGTCTGCCATTTCACTGATCGCGCCCATATCATGGGTGATCAGCACAATCGCCGCTCCAAAATCGCGCTGAATTTCGTTGAGCAAATCAAAAATCTGCGCCTGCACCGTCACATCCAATGCCGTCGTCGGTTCATCAGCAATCAACACCTTCGGACGACACGACACCGCCATCGCAATCATCACCCGCTGGCGCATCCCGCCAGACAATTGATGAGGATAATCCAGCGCCCGAACGTCAGGACTTGGAATTCCCACCCGGTCCAACAAAGCAACCGCATCCTTGAACGCCTTATCCGCGCTCACCCTCTGATGCAGCATAATCGCTTCGGCAATCTGATCGCCCACTGTGAAAACAGGATTGAGCGAGGTCATCGGCTCTTGAAAAATCATCGCAATCTCGGCCCCCCGCAAGGACCGCATCCGTGCATCAGAGACCCCCACAAGGTTCTCCCCCGCCAGCCGTATCTCTCCTCCGGCAATCCGTCCCGGCGGCATCGGGATCAGTCCCATCGTCGCCAAAGCCGTAATCGACTTGCCACAACCAGACTCCCCAACCACCCCCAAAGTCTCGCCCGCATTCACTTTGAGCGACACGCCATCCAGTGCCGTCACCTGCCCATAGCGCGTGTTGAACGTCACCTTGAGATCGTCAATTTCCAACAGCGCGCTCATCTTTCCCTCAGCTTCGGATTGAAAGCATCGTTAAGGCCATCCCCAATCAAACTGACCGAGAAAACCGTGAGAAAGATCGCCAGCCCCGGGAAGGTCACAGGCCACCAAGCATCCAGAATATAATCGCGATTGGCCCCAATCATCAGCCCCCAACTCATCACATTGGGATCACCCAAGCCAAGAAACGACAACCCCGCCTCAAACAGAATCGCCACCCCGATGGTCAACGTCGCCGACACAATCAACGGCGGGGCTGCATTAGGCAAAATCCCCCGCCACATGATCCGACCATTCTTCGCACCAATCGCCCGCGCAGCCGTCACATATTCCAGCTCTTTGATCTTGAGGAACTCCGCCCGGGTCAAACGCGCCGTCTGCGGCCAACTCACCACCCCAATCGCCACCGCAATGGTCACCAAAGAGGGGCTGAAAAGCGTGACCAAAACCATGGCAAACAGAAGCGCCGGCAAAACTTGGAAAAACTCGGTCACACGCATAAGGAGGTTATCCACCCAACCACCATAATACCCCGCCAAAGCTCCCAAACTAATGCCAATCACCATCGTCAGCACCGCCGCAGCCGCCCCAACCGCCAATGTCGGACCGCCTCCGGTCAAGATACCCGCAAGAATGCTGCGCCCCAAATAGTCCGTCCCCAATGGAAACCCCGGCTCTACCCCCGGCGGCTCATGCGGCGCCCACACCACATCGAACGGATCACCCCCATAGAAAAACCGACCATAGAGTGTCAGCCCCACAATGGTCGCCAATATCGCCACCCCAAACAAAGCTGGCACATTACGCCGAAACATCCGCCACGCTTCCAAAGCCGGGCTTTGCGCCTCCGCCATTTTCACAGCCTCACTCATGGCCCACCCTCTGCGCTATTTTTTGAACTCGATTGCGCCGCTTTGCGGCAAGACCCTTCCCTCGGCGCCGCTCACGCGTCGCCTCAGGGATGCCTCCGGCGGGGATATTTTTCGGCAAAAAGACAGCGCATTCTTTATCTTCTTGCGGTAAATATCCCGGGGGTGTGGGGGCAGCGCCCCCACGGGGAACCGTCAGTCGCATCATTTCCCCCTCAGCCTGGGGTCAGCGATACGGTAGCTGATGTCGGTCAAGATATTGGCCACCACCACCATGGCCGAGGCGAAGAACAAGACGCCCATGATGGTGGGATAGTCGCGCCGCAGGATCGAATCAAACGCCAAGCGTCCCATGCCTGGCCAATTGAACACGGTCTCTACGAGCAAGGCGCCCGAGATGAGATTACCAAATTGTAGTCCAGCCACCGTCAGGATCGGCAGTGCCGCATTCCGAAGCGCGTGTTTGAAGAGCACAGAGCGTTCCGATGCGCCTTTTGCGCGCGCAGTCCGCACATAATCCGAGCCCAGCACCTCCAGCATAGAGGCACGGCTCAGGCGTGCGTATTGTGCCAGATAAATTACCGCCAGTGTAAAGGCCGGCAAAATCAGGTGATGCGCGATATCCAGCGCTTTCACGAAAAGGTTCGCGTCGCGCAGTCTGACATTCTGCATGCCTTCTACCGGGAAGATCGGAAGGATGCTGGCAAAAAGGATGATCAACATGATCCCGGTCCAAAACACCGGCACGGCATAGCCTACAGTGGCAAAAACCGCGACGAAGGCAGACATCAGCCCGTTGGGTTTGCGCGCGGCCAGCACGCCCAAGATCACTCCGAGCACTGTCGACAGTGTCAGCGCGGTCAAGACCAAGAGGATCGTCGGCCAAATCCTCAAACCGATGAGTTTCGCCACGGGCTGATTGAAGAAAAACGACTGTCCGAGATCGCCCTGCACCACGTTGCCAAGATAGATCCCGAGCTGCACCAACACAGGCTTATCCAAGCCGTAATCGGCACGGATCTGCGCCAGCATTTCTTCGGTCGCCCCTCCCATTTCCCCAGCGATCACCACCGCCGGATCCCCTGGCGCCAGCCGGATCAAAAGGAAGTTCAACACCACCACGCCGAGCATCAACAATAGCCCGTAAAAGACACGCCGGATCAAAAAGGAACCGTTCATCCAGCCCACCCCTTTTTTAGTATTTGAAGGCCGCGCGTCAGGGCGCGCGACCTCTTTCTTCGTTATTTCAGATGGTTACTTTTTCCAGCTCATCGTATCCATAGGATGCATCGGCCCCCAAATTCCCATAGGAGCGCCCTCCAGACCGTCTTTGTAGGCGGTATGATAGGGCGATGCGTTGATGAAGGTGATTGGCACATCCTCCACAACGATCTTCTGGAACTCGGAGTAGAGCGCTGTCCGCTTGGCCATATCCGGCTCCACAGCCGCGGCAGCAAGGATCTCATCCACCTTCGGGTTGGAATAGCTCTGTGTATTGGACCAGATCACGCCTTTGCGGATGTTCGACGTCAGATATGTGCGGTGCACACCGATTACGGGGTCGCCCCAGTTAAACACCACATCCATGCTCAATTCGAAATCATGCCCACCGACGCGGCCTGCCCATGTCGGGAAGTCTGGCGCGGCGCGCACTTCAAGCTCAATCCCGATCTTCTTGAGCTGCGATTTGAGGTATTCCGCCACCGATTGCTGCTGTTCTTTCGGGCCGGGGATATAGTCGATGGTCAGTGCCAATGGCAGGGCCACGCCGGCCTCTGCCAAGAGCGCCTTCGATTTTTCGAGGTCCACCGCAAAGGGCTCGATGCCCGCATCAAAGAACGGTGAGCTTTCGATGATCGGGCCGCGTTGCGCGGTCGAGACACCCCGATGCAGCGCCTTGACGATGAACTCGCGATCCACGGCATAAGCAATCGCTTGACGCACACGTTTGTCAGACAGTTTTGGCGAGGCCGTGTTGAAAGCCAGCCAGTTGATCGGACCGATGGCGGCATAGCCCTGGTCTGTTACCTCAAGCGCCTCAACCTCTTGAAGACGTTTGATTTCCTGGCTTCCGGCCATATAGGGATACATATCTCCTTCGCCATTCTCCATCGAGATCAGCAAAGCAGACGGATCTTTGACCAGCTTGATCAGGATCTCATCAAGTACCGGACGCCCTTCCATAAAGAAGTTCGGGTTCTTCTCCAGAATAATAGCTTCGCCGGGGGTAAACTCCTTCAGTTTGAAGGGGCCAGACCCGATCACCGCGCTATTGGCGGGATGCGATTTCACGTCTTGGCCATCGCCATAGACATGTTTGGGCAAAATCGGCGCCAAGGCAGGCGATAGGGCCAACATCAAGGCGGGGTGTGGCTGGCTCAGCTTGAAGACGGCCGTATGCGGGTCAGGTGTTTCCACGGCTTCAACAGGCGCAAACATGGTTTGGAATGGGTGATTGGCCTTGATGGTCATGATCGAGAAGGCCACATCTTCCGAGGTCACTGGCGTGCCATCGTGGAATGTCGCGTTATCCACCATCCGGAAGGTGATTGTCCGGCCGTCCTCGCTGGTCTCCCAAGATTTCGCCAGATAGGGCTGCGGCTCCCAGCCGCTATCATAGCGCACAAGCGAGGCAAACAACTGGGTCGAGGGCACAGCCGTCGCGATCCCTGACTGCACAGCACCGTTTAGGTGGCGCGGTGTTTGCGTCGACAAGATGACCAACGAGCCATCGGCCCAGATCGGCGTTGCAGTCATGGCGGATACGGCAATCGCCGCAGCCCCCATCAGACGTGTCATGAGCTTCATAGGTGGACTCCCTGTTGTCCTGTTATTTTGAGAAAAGGCTAGCTTGCGCCTATCCCGTGGAAAACAGCGTTTTGTGGTGCGATTAACCACATTAAATGCAAGGAATAGCGTTAGTGATGTTTTAGGGCTGCATCATCAAGTCATCGAAGGCATTTTCTTCGGCCAAACTACGGGCGACGCTCAAGGCGGCCTCCACAATGCTTGCGCGTCGTGTGGCGGGCGAATAGGCGACGCCGAATTCGGGGCAATCAAACCGCCCGGTAATTGGGC
>DOOI01000060.1:0-17528 GCA_003512825.1 Paracoccaceae bacterium
AATGTCCTGTACCAAGAAGAACGTTCACCCCGGCAAGATCGTCTCGACGAGCCAGGAAGTGGAAGTCATGGTTCTCGAGATCGACAGCGCCAAGCGCCGTGTCTCGCTTGGCCTCAAGCAGACCCAGCGCAACCCGTGGGAAGTCTTCGCCGAGACCCACCCGGAAAACACCGAGGTCGAGGGCGAGGTCAAGAACATCACCGAATTCGGTNNTCAAGGTTCAGGTCATCAAGATCAACAAGGACACCCACCGCATCAGCCTCGGCATGAAGCAGCTGCAAGACGATCCATGGGATCTCGTAGCCGCCAAGTTCCCGCTGAACTCGGTGCATCAGGGTCGCGTGACCAACATCACCGATTACGGCGCCTTCGTGGAGCTGGAGCCTGGTGTGGAAGGTCTCGTTCACGTCTCGGAAATGTCCTGGACCAAAAAGAACGTGCACCCCGGCAAGATCGTTTCCACCTCGCAAGAAGTGGACGTCATGGTGCTCGAGATCGACGCCTCCAAGCGTCGCGTCTCCCTTGGCCTCAAGCAGACGCAGCGTAACCCATGGGAAGTCTTCAAAGAGACCCATCCCGAGGGCGCGGAAGTCGAAGGCGAAGTCAAGAACATCACCGAATTCGGTCTGTTCGTTGGCCTTCCCGGCGATATCGACGGCATGGTTCACCTCTCCGACCTGTCATGGGACGAACGTGGCGAAGACGCGATCCAGAACTACCGCAAGGGCGACATGGTCAAGGCCGTTGTTTCCGAAGTCGACGTGGAAAAAGAGCGTATCTCGCTCTCGATCAAGGCCATTGGCGGCGACCGCTTTGCGGATGCTGTTGGCGGCGTGAAGCGTGGCTCGGTGATCACCGTTGCCGTTACCGCGATCGAAGATGGTGGTGTTGAAGTGGAATACGAGGGCATGAAGTCCTTCATCCGCCGCTCTGACCTCAGCCGTGACCGTGCCGACCAGCGCCCCGAGCGCTTCGGTGTTGGCGACAAGATCGACGTCCGCGTCACCAATATCGACGCCAAGACCCGCAAGTTGGGTCTGTCGATCAAGGCGCGCGAAATTGCGGAAGAAAAAGAAGCCGTCGAACAGTATGGCTCCTCGGACTCCGGCGCGTCGCTGGGCGACATCCTTGGTGCAGCGCTCAAGGGCGGCAACTAAGAACGCCTTAATCAGATCGCGCTCTGCGTGCTCTGACGCTGTAAATTGCCCCCGTGCGAGTCATTTCGCGCGGGGGTTTTCTTGTTAATAGGGCAAGGCTCCACGCGGAGAGGCCGCCGAATCGTTTTGGGAAAAGATCCGGCAGGAGTGCGGCCAATTTAGCCAAATCGTTACAAAAAGCGGCTTATGGCTTCCTTTTCAGGGCATTAGAGTGCCCTCAAAAGGAAAGTTGGGCGTGTTTCGCATTCCCAGACCGAAATTTACCTCCTATAGTCTAAGTCTAAGTGAGGCCCAAAGGGCCCAATCTCATGTGCCTTGGGGGAGGTCGCGGATGATCCGCTCCGAATTGATCCAGAAGATTGCCGAAGAAAACCCACATCTGTTTCAGCGAGACGTTGAAAAAATCGTAAATACGATTTTTGACGAAATCACCGAAGCCATGGCGCGAGGAGATCGAGTGGAGCTGCGCGGTTTTGGCGCATTCTCCGTCAAGAGCCGCGATGCCCGCACAGGTCGGAACCCACGAACAGGGGACCCGGTGGATGTGGAAGAAAAGAATGTGCCGTTCTTCAAGACCGGAAAGCTTCTGCGCGACCGTCTAAACGGGAAGTAAACGATGCGTTACCTGCGCTATGCCTTCATGGGGGCTTTGGCTCTGTGCCTGATTGCTGTGGCTTTGGCCAATCGGCAAGTCGTGGGGCTAAAGCTGCTGCCTGATGGTTTGGCAGAAATTGCAGGCCTGAACCCCTCAATCGAGCTGCCGCTGTTCTTGGTTATTTTCGGCGGCATCTTGGCCGGTCTGTTGATTGGCTTCGTTTGGGAATGGCTGCGCGAATACAAACACCGCGCCGAGGCCGCAGCCAAGGGGGCCGAAGCCGCCCGGCTGCAAAAAGAACTGCACCGCGTGAAGCGCCGCACCGGCGATGGCCGCGACGACGTGCTGGCCCTACTCGACGACGGGCGCTGAACCGTCAATGGGAGTCCTTTTGCAACGCCCGAACGCGGCGCGCGCTGTGCGGGTCAAGGTCTGCGGCCTGACAACGCATGAACAGGTTCACGCGGCAAGCGCGGCTGGTGCCGCTTACGTGGGCTTTGTCTTCTTTGCCAAATCCCCCCGCAATGTTGAGATCGAAACCGCCCGCGTCTTGGCGCTGGAGGCCCCGATCGGGGTGGCAAAAGTTGCGCTTGTGGTTGACGCAAATGATGCCGCGCTGGATGCAATCGTAACCCAAGTGCCGCTGGACATGCTCCAACTTCACGGTCACGAAACCCCAGAGCGGGTGCAAGCCCTGCGTCAGCGTTACGGCCTTCCCGTGATGAAAGCCGTGGGCATCGCCGATGCGGCAGATCTGGATCAACTCGCCCTCTATGAGATGGTGGCCGACCAACTTCTCGTAGATGCCAAACCGCCAAAGACCGCCGATCTGCCCGGAGGCAACGGATTGGCTTTTGACTGGCGCCTGCTTGCTGGCCGAAGCTGGAACAAGCCTTGGATGCTGGCCGGTGGACTGACACCGCAAAATGTGGCGCAAGCCGTGCGCCTGACTGGTGCACAGCAAGTTGACGTCTCTTCTGGCGTCGAATCCGCGCCCGGCGTGAAAGATCCCGAGCTGATCCAAAACTTCATCGCAGCCGCTCAATCGGGCAACTGACGGCGTCCCGCGCGGTTACAGCGAATAACTCTTTCTTAACCAAAGGGCGCGACACTGTGTCCATGAGTGATCTTTTCTCCTGGCAGCCGCCCACCCCAAAACCGCCCAAACCCATCCATGCCACGCTCGGTGGGCCACCGCACCTCGATGCGCGGCTTTGGTTGCGCCAGATCTTTGGTTCGCAAGTGGCACAAGATGGCGGCATCGTCCGCCGCAAAGCCTCTGATGTTGAGCGGATCGTGGGTCATGCTGCCTTTGAACACGAACTCCGTTGGCGTGGATACCGTGCGGTTCTCAACGGCGGTCACTATGTGATCTTTTGCAACCGCGAGCCCATCTTCCTCATCGAGTAACCCCCGTTCTTGCAAGAACGGGCCAAATCCCTTGCAGGGGATTTGCGATTTTCTTGCAAGAAAATCCGCGAAACCCGCCGGGCGCTTGCACCTCCCCCCGCCCTTCTCTACGTAGGCAAAGACCTTTCCCGGAGCGCGCAACCATGTCCAACGATCTTTTCAACAGCTTCATGACCGGACCCGATGAGAAAGGCCGTTTCGGCCAATTCGGCGGGCGGTTTGTCTCAGAGACGTTGATGCCGCTGATCCTCTCCTTGGAAGAGCAATATGAGATCGCAAAAACCGATGAAACCTTTTGGGCCGAGATGGAAGATCTCTGGAAGCACTATGTCGGGCGCCCGTCACCTCTCTATTTCGCGCCCCGTCTGACCGAGCATCTGGGCGGCGCCAAGATCTACCTCAAGCGCGACGAGCTCAACCACACCGGCGCGCATAAAATCAACAACGTGCTCGGCCAAATCATTCTCGCCCGCCGCATGGGCAAGACGCGCATCATCGCCGAAACAGGGGCGGGACAGCACGGCGTGGCCACCGCAACGGTCTGTGCCAAATTTGGTCTCGAATGCGTGGTCTACATGGGGGCGCATGACGTCGAACGCCAAGCGCCCAACGTCTTCCGCATGCGTCTTCTCGGCGCCAAAGTCGTGCCCGTCACGTCGGGTCGCGGCACGCTCAAAGATGCTATGAACGATGCCCTGCGCGATTGGGTCACCAATGTGCGCGACACCTTCTATTGCATCGGCACCGTTGCAGGCCCGCATCCCTATCCCGCCATGGTCCGTGATTTCCAATCCATTATTGGCAAGGAAGTGCGCTGGCAGTTGGCCGAACAAGAGGGCGAAGGTCGCCTTCCCGATACCGTCATCGCGGCGATCGGTGGGGGGTCAAATGCCATGGGCCTCTTCTACCCCTTCTTGGACGATAAATCTGTGCGGATCATTGGCGTCGAAGCCGGTGGCAAAGGCGTGGATGAGAAGATGGAGCACTGCGCCTCTCTCACAGGCGGTCGCCCCGGTGTCCTCCATGGCAACCGCACCTATCTCTTGCAAGATACCGACGGACAAATCCTTGAAGGCTTTTCCATCTCCGCCGGTCTAGACTATCCCGGTATCGGCCCCGAGCACGCATGGCTCCACGATATTGGCCGCGCCGAATATGTTTCGATCACGGACGTTGAGGCACTCGAGGCGTTCCAATTGTCGTGCAAACTGGAAGGAATCATTCCGGCATTAGAGCCAAGCCACGCCTTGGCCCATGTCATGAAGATCGCGCCCACGCTGCCGAAAGACCATATCATGGTGATGAACATGTGTGGACGCGGCGACAAAGACATCTTCACAGTCGCCAAACATCTTGGCTTCGACATGAAGATCTGACCAGCCTCTCGGCCTAAAGTTTAGGGCGAGGAAAACAGCCATGACATTGCACAAGGCGGAAGAGAAATCTTCCGCCCTTTTTGTTGCCGCGCGCTCTGTGGTCTGAGTAAATTAACATTATTATTCAGTGCGTTATACTTTTTCGCGGCCATAAACTTCCGTTTATTGCCATCACCCTCCGATCTATGGCCCCGAAATAACCCTTGGACGAATAGCCCAGGGCGCGGCTTTGCGCTGTCTTGGTCCCATGCCGCAACGAGCAATCAGGTGGTCCTGCCCACAGCACGTTGATCGGTATCGGGCTCAAGCCGCCCGATTGGAGCACCTCGCTCTTGTGAATGAACTGTGAAGCCAATTTTTTAAAGGAATGACTGCTATGAAAAACCTGCACTCCCTTGCAATTATTGCCGCCCTGACCCTGACCGGATCGGCCGCATTCGCCCAATCCACGGTCAATGGTCTCATCGCTGATCTCCAAGCGCAGGGCTACACCGCCTTTGAGGTGCAAAATGGCGCGACCCAATCAAAAGTTGAAGCCGTTCGTGGCACCGAAAAGATGGAAGTAGTCCTCGATCGTGCCACAGGCACTGTGATGAAATCCGAAATTGAACAAGCAAGCCTCCGCGACCAATCCCGCACCGGGATTGTCACGCGCGACCGTTCCGACAGAGACTTCGTCAGAGAAAACCGCTCCTCCGATGATCGCACAGCCTCAGACGATCGTGGGCGGGGGCGCGGCTCTGATGATCGCGGTGAGGACGATCGTGGCGGTCGCCGCGGTGGTGACGACAGCAGCCATAGCAACAGCCATGACAGCGATCATGACAGCGATCACGACAGCGGGCGTGGCGATGACAGCGGCCGCGGGCGGGATTGATTGAAACCCTTGTGCAATCTGGGCTTTCCTGTCCAATATTGCCCCGCCGCATCCCTTTGGGGTGCGGCGCTTGCTGCGCTTCACCACGAGCACAGCCAGCCAAGCTAGAGAGAGCGGCAATGCGACTGATCAAACTATCCTTTCTCTTCCTCGTCTTGCTGGTGAGCAAACCAGTAAGCGCCCAGTCGGTAATCGATCAAATTACCGGTCAATTGCGCGCGCAGGGGTTTTCCAAAATCGAAGTATCCGACACTTGGTTGGGCCGGGCGCGGATAGAAGCAAAAAGCCGCGATTGGGAACGGGAAATCATCGTAAACCCCCGAACAGGCGAGATTTTGCGGGATTACTCAGAATCGAGAGGCTCCAGCAATGGTGGCCGCTCACAATCGGGGCCGGGCCTTTTGGGCGCGACGAGCCGCGATGATCGTCAAAACCGTGGGCGCGGCGGTGACAGTAACAGTGACGGGGACGAAGGGGACGATTCTGACCATGACAGCAGCGGCCACGGCAGTAGCGGCAATAGTGGCAGCGGCAATAGTGGCAGCGGCAATAGTGGGAGCGGCAATAGCGGCGGCGACAGTGACAGTGACAGTGACAGTGACAGTGATGGGGGCGGCGATGATTGATTGTCCAAAGGCCCGCCAATGATCCCACCAATCTTCCTCGCGGGCCTCGTCGCCATTCAGGCACTTTGTGCGTTCTTTTTTGTCTCTGATATCTTGTTGACGATTGTTGGTCTGCGCGTCGCACCAATCAGCTGGCAAACCCGCGAACTGTTGGAAATGGGTGCAGCCCTCGGCCTCAGCTTGGGAATGATCTTGGGCTGGATTGTCTTTCGTCGCACCGCAAGGGCAGGCCGGGCCGCTGCGGAAAAACTGCGTCGCGCCTCATCGGCCTTTCTAGACCTGATGGATGAGCGCTTTTCAGAATGGGGTCTCACCACGGCAGAACGCGATGTCGCGCTCTTCGCGATCAAAGGGCTCTCGACTGCAGAAATCGCCCAATTGCGCGGCACATCCGAGGGCACCATCAAGGCGCAAACCGCAGCGATCTATCGAAAAGCGGGTGTCACTGGGCGGCCCCAGCTGCTCTCTCTATTCATCGAAGACCTGATGGACGACACTGCCGCCTCTGCGCCCGAGCCCTCTTCTGTCACGGCCGCTTAAGGCGCTGCATGCTCTTCAAGCACCGCCAGCGGCACGATCTCCAAAGCGCGCTGATGAGTGCCCGCCAAATGAACCTCCGGCGCGCAGCCCTCATCATGCGCCTGTAAAAACCGCGACGCACACAAACACCAGCGATCGCCGGGCTTGAGGCCTGCAAACTGAAACTCCGGGCGCGGCGTCGACAGATCATTGCCCACATATTTCGAGAAGGCCAAGAACTCCGCTGTCATCACCGCGCAGACCGTGTGACTGCCACTATCGGCCGCACAGGTGTTGCAATGCCCATCCCGGAAAAATCCGGTAAGCGGTGTTCGCGAACAGCCCTCCAATGGGCCCCCAAGCACGTTGACAGACGGGGCAGGGATAAGAGACATGCGTCAGCACTCCTTTTCTTAGAGGTCACATAGGCTTCGGCGTGCGCCAGTCGACCCACCGCCCATGAAAATCCGCCCGCCTCAGATCAAACCGATGATCGCCGGGCCAAAGCCGCAGGGTCATCGCCGCACCGGGACTGTTTGAATCCGCTTCCATGCCAAACCACGCCAAAGGCCTGTCTTGCGTGGCGCGCGCCCCTGCCGCCTCCAAGGCCTCGCGCGCCTGTGCTTGGGACTGCGCCGGAAAATATTGCCACGCAATCGTATGATAAACGAGGTGGATCACCGGGGCCTGTGGGTGCATCTCTGCGCCAAGCCGGGCCTTCAGCCACAAGGCCGCATCCGCCGCAGCCACTTGCGGTGCGGTTTCATGGGCCAGCGCAATGGCGGCCTTGGTGCGTCTCATCCGGTCCGGCTGATCGGGCCAAAGATAGGCCAAGAGCCGCAGCGCATCGCCTTCGCTCCTCGGGTCCAAGGGGTTGATATCCACACCGCACCGCTCCACGACTGTGATCGGCGCGACTATTGGCGCATCTCCCCGCCATTCCGGTGCAAGCCGCAAACTCGAATTCACCGCCCCCAATGTTACCCCCGCCACATCCAGTGCAAAGCGGTCAAATAACAGGTTCAACCCACCACTCGCCCCAAGCTCTGACAATATAAGCGGAGCATCAGGGAAACGGTGTGCCAACCAAGCCGCGACGGGCAGAAGCGTTGCTGCTCGGCGTAACTCATTGGTCTGCGGTGCGCTTTGCACCCATGCACCTACAAAAGCCGCCTCTTGCTCCATCGCGGAGCGAATGGCCCCAAGCAGCGCCGCATCCGTGCAGGTCTGAGGCGGATAAACCGCCGCCAAACCGGGTGCGCGCCCGCTCAAGACCAACGCATGCAAAGCCCCCGCCCAACGAAGCGGCAACGACGCCCCTTTTGGGCCAATCTCGCCCTCCCAATCGGCAAATTGCCCCGCAACCCGGTCGTCTAATGGCCAATGCGTTGCCGCCAGCGTCATGAGCCGCGCCATAAAGGGCGAGTCCAAACCGGCGCAATGCCGGGCTTGTTCCAGAAATGCGGCGCGCAAAGCGGTCATTTGAATCGGTCCATCAACTTCTGCATCGGGCTTCGGAGATCCGGGCTGGCTTTGCCCGCCTCCGGGCTGGCCCCAGAGCTCTCCCCTGCTGCGCCATCAGACGCCGCCGACCGTCCGCCCTGCGCCCCGGCATTGCGCGCCGGTGCCGTGCGAAGCGACACCGCATTCAAAAAACCGGGCCCATCTCCTGCCACCAAAGCCGAAGCCCCCTCCGAAAGGCCGCGCAGCAGATCGTCCAGCCCCGCTGCCTCGGCCTTGGCAAAATCTGCCAATACATAACTCGCGACCCTATCCTTGTGGCCGGGGTGCCCCACCCCTAACCGCACCCGCGCATAGCTCTCACCGATATGCTGATGCATCGAGCGCAATCCATTATGCCCCGCATGCCCGCCCCCTTGCTTGAGCCGCGTGCGAAACGGTGCAAGGTCCAACTCATCGTGGAACACCGTCACATCCTCTGGTGCCAGCTTGTAAAACCGCATGGCCTCCCCCACCGATTGACCCGACAGGTTCATGAATGTCTCGGGCTTCAACAGCACGATCCGCTCCGGGCCAATCCGCCCTTCACTGATTTGGCCCTGAAACTTCGCCTTGAACGGCGCAAATCCAAAATCCTGAGCAATCCGGTCCAGCGCCATAAACCCAATATTGTGGCGATTGCCCGCGTATTTTGCCCCCGGATTGCCGAGTCCGACCCAAAGCTGCATGCGCTGTCTCCTTCACAGATCCGAAGTCTAGCCGCGCCGCAGAAAAAGGAAAAGGCGCAGCCTGCTGGCTGCGCCTTTCCAAACTCACCAAAGCGGAAAGATTATTCCGCGTCGTCTTCGCCATCTCCGGCATTGTCATCCGAGCGCAGGCCCGAAGGTGCCGAGATATTGGCCACAACGAAGTTCCGCTGAACAGTCGGCTTCGCGCCTTCTGGCAAAGCGATGTCACCAATGTGGATCACGTCGCCAATCTGGCGGCCTGCAAGATCAACCGTCACGTGATCCGGAATGTCACCCGCCAGCACTTCCAGCTCTACTTCAGGACGCACGACCGTCAGAACACCGCCACGCTTGAGGCCAGGGGCCGCATCATGGTTGATGAAAGTGACGTGAATGAACAAGTTAATCCGGCTCGTACGACGCAGACGCATCAGGTCGACGTGGGTCGGCAGATCCTTGACAACGTCGCGCTGGACGTTGCGGCAGATCACGCGGACGTCTTCCTCGCCTTCAACCTTGAGGTTGAAAAGCGTGGACAGGAAGCGTCCCTGCTTGAGGCGCTTGAGCAGCGCATTGAAAGGCATGTTGATCGCGATCGGGTCTTTCCCGCCGCCATAAACGATCCCCGGCACCATGCCGTCCCGACGTGCCTGACGAGCGGCGCCCTTGCCAGTCCCCGTCCGGACGTGCGCGTGAAGATCAGGAAGTTCTCCAGCCATGTCACAAATCCTTTTGTTGCTGTTGTGGACATCCTCCAAGGCTGTATGTCCACGTGAAGCCGGGCGTATAGCGGGTTTGGTTTCGAATGAAAACCCCCGAATCGGACCGCTGCACCATAGGGTCTGCCTGCGCCAACCACCCCCGACACCACAGGCCTTTCCTTGCAAGGAAAGGCCAAGGTCCCTTGCAAGGGACCTCGCCAATTTCTTGCAAGAAATTGGTCCTTCCCACGACAGAAAGGACGAAAGGCCGCCGCGCCGGATTGCTTATTGATCAATCTCTTGGAAGCGGCCCTGATCTATCAACAGACCATCAGCCGCCCGATTTCATCTGCCCGTGCTGCATCTTATGGCCCTCTTGCGGCTTGCGCTCGAGATCCACAGGTACATCCACGTTCACCTCGCCAGCTTTTTCAAAAATCAGCGTCACAGGCACGATATCATCTTGCTTAAGAGAGCGGGTCAGACCGAGGAACATCACGTGATGCCCCCCACGTTCCATCACGATCATCCCGTCGGCGGGCATCTCGAAACCCTCTTCGACATGGATCATCTGCATCACGCCTTGGGCGTTTTCCTTGTGCGTATGCAATTCCACACGCTCCGCCACGGGTGAGGTGACGCCGATCAATCGGTCTGCCTCGCCCTTGTTATGGATCATCATGAACGCCGCACCGGTTTGCGCCTTCATTGTCGAGGTGCGGGCATAGGGGTCCATGACTGAAATTTCCCCGGCAAAGGCGGGAACAGCCAGAAAAGCGGCAGTCGCCGCAACGAGAAGTGGTCTTACAGACATCTGTGTCATCCTTATTTGATCATCAAAGTGGAAAAGCGATCAAAGGAATGTCGGCGGCCCCCGGGCTTGCGGCCTCGGTGCCGAGCGCGCCAGACTCACGAGGTCCTGAGCAACAAGCACCAATCGCGACACCGTCTGCGGTGGCTTTGGCAAAAACGGGGTGCTTGCCCCAATGTCAAACCCATGCAGCGCGAAGTCCGGGCAAATATGCGCGGGCCCCGTCGGTGCCCCGTTCTCGTCAACAGCCACCATCAAAGGCGCGCCGCTTCCGATGCACAATTCGGCAAAGCCCGCAGGCCCCGCCGTCGCCCGCGCCACAGCCATCGCCTGACCCGTCAGGGTCAGAACCAAAGCCATCAACAGGCCGAGCAAGGGCGCGCGCAGAAATCTCATGCGACGTAGATAATCTCACAGACAGGAAGTTGCACGTGACAAAAGGAAACAGCCCCCGGCACATGCCGAGGGCTGTTTAAAATCCTTCACAACTGGATCAGGCGGTAACCTGAACCTTTGCGATCTCTTTCTTCACCTTCAGCGCATTGGGCGAAAGCTCTTCATCACGCGCTTTCGCGAGGAAAGCATCGATGCCGCCACGGTGATCGACCGAGCGCAGCGCCGCAGCGGAAATCCGCAGCTTGATGCCACGACCGAGCGATTCGGACTGCAGCGTCACCTCATTGAGGTTCGGCAGCCAACGGCGGCGCGTTTTATTGTTAGCATGGCTGACATTGTTGCCAGTCATTGGGCCTTTTCCGGTCAATTCGCAACGGCGCGACATCTCTTTCACCTCGTCTGGATCAGAGGGGCCGCGCGGGCCCCTGCAATTCTACTGGCCACCACACAAAGCGGTGCCCCAAATTCTGTTTGGGCCGTTTAGGCGGAATCACAAGGGGCGTCAAGGCTTCTCCCGCACCTCTCCGCAATCCCGCACCGCCTTTTCGCCCATACCTTTGCCTTCTGCAACCGACCTGCCAAAATCGGCACGGGCAACAGGCCACCCGGATCGGGGCCAGTCCGATGCCTCCGGCGCAGCTCTGCCCGTGGACATCGGGTTATCGCAACGAAGGCGAGGCGTCGCCCGCCGGCGCCAATTGCCGCCGAAAAGGGCTCTCTGCGCGGGGCCAAGCCCGACCACACAGATTGACGCCCCCCCGCGAACCTGCCACCGATACGGCCCAGCGCAACGTGCAAGGAAGGGCCACCAGAATGACTGCAATCTTTGACATCTTGGTGATCGGCAGCGGCATAGCGGGCGCCTCGGTCGCTGCGCGTCTGAGCCAGTCAGGGCGTCGCATTGTCCTCATCGAAGGCGAAACTCACCCGGGCTATCACTCCACTGGTCGCTCTGCTGCGGTCTGGGAACCCGCTTATGGCCCCCTTGCCATCCGCCAACTCACCCGCGCCTCTGCGGCCTTTTTTACAGCTCCTCCCACAGGTTTCACAGATGCGGCGCTGATGACGCCCCTCGCCATCCTCACTGTCGCCCCCGAAGAACGTCAGCACCGGATCGCCGAGGAACTGGCCGCAATGCCCGACGCAAAACAAGTCAGGATTTCACCCGCCGAGGCGGAAGCCCGCATGCCGGTGTTGAAAAAGGGCTGGACCAAAGCCGCTCTTCTGACCGAAGCCGCTGGCGCCCTTGATGTGGATGCCATCCACCAAGGGTTTTTGAAACTGTTCAAAGCCACAGGCGGCAGCCTTGTCACCAATGCCACCGTCACAGCGCTTGAACACCAAAAAGGGCTTTGGCACGCCACGACCCGCCAAGGCACGTTCACGGCTCCCATCGTTGTCAATGCGGCAGGCGCTTGGGCCGACCAACTCGGTCAAATGGCCCAAGCCGAGCCAATTGGCCTCAAGCCTCTACGACGGACCGCCCTGACCGTCGCCGCCCCAAGTGGGCTCGACACAGCGGGCCTGCCTATGACACTCGATGTCGACGAGGAATTCTATATCAAGCCCGACGCAGGCCGCCTCCTGCTCTCGCCCGCCAACGAAGATCTGGAAACCCCCGGCGACACCCAGCCCGATGATTATGACATCGCCTTGTGTGTCTGGCGGATCGAAGAAGCGACCGACCTCAAGATCAGCAAGATCGAAAGCAAATGGGCGGGTTTGAGCTCGTTTGTCGCGGATAAAGCCACTGTCGCAGGCTGGTCCGCCCGCGCCGAAAACTTCTTCTGGCTGGCAGGGCAGGGCGGCTATGGAATCCAGACCGCGCCCGCGCTTTCTGCTTTCGCCGCCGCTCAAATCTTGGGCCAAGATCTCCCCGAGGTGCTGCAAAGCGAGGGGTTCAACCCAGCCGATCTCGCGCCCAATCGTGCGGCACTCGCGGTCTGATCCAATCGGTCGCCCGTAGCGAACTCCCGGCTCAGGTCGAATGGCGCGCCAAAAACCGCGTCCATTCGGCCTCTTTCAACGCTCGCCCTGAATAGGTCTCTACATAAGACGGCATGCGCTGCAAACGCACCGCGCGCGTCTCCACCACCATCATCGAGATATAACCGATCTGCGTGTAATAGATCGCACGAGCGCGGGTTTCGGCGGCCAAGGCATCATAACCAAACCGCGCAAACATCGCCGTCAGGGCATCAATCCGCAGCGCATCATTGGCCTGCACCTTCGCCTTCACAGCCGCATCCGAGAGCGCCCAATTGCGAATGGCAAAATCAAACCGCGCATCAAAAATATCGGGCAAGAGCCACGCATCAAACAGGTTCAAAATCGCTTCGTTGATCGTCTCGGCAAAGGCCTCGGCCTGCGCGATCAGATTGCCGGTGTTCTTGGCCTCCCAACGCGCCAAAAGCGCTTCCAACAGGCTCTCACGATCCTTGAAGTGCCAATAAAACGCCGTTCGTGTCAGCGTCAGCGCCTCTGCCAAAGGGGCTACTTTTACCGCATCCACCCCCCCTTCGATCAGCCGCGCATAGGCGGCCTCCAAGAAGGCTTCGGCTTGCGACGTATCGGTGCGGGTCATGGCGGTCATGTCGCAGAAAGACGCCTCTATGGCGGAAAAAGGAAAGTTATTGACGCAAGTGTCAGTCAACCTGACAGTGTTGTCAAGAGATCTTGCCGGAGCCAATCATGAACCTCGCCGATTCTGTCGACCCTGCTGCCGCTGCCTCTTCCGCCCCTGTTGCCCGCAAAGGTCGAGGGGCGCGCCGTGCTGAACGCAGCGGTGGCGCAGGCTCCGCCTTTGGTGGTCCCAACGCTTGGCTTCGCACGCCCTTCATCGAACGCGGCATCCCCAGCTATGACATTGCCACCGAAGCGCAGGTCGATCGCGTCATGGCTGCGGTGGATCGCATCCTCGCCGAGATCGGGATCGAATTCCGCGATGATCCCGAAACCGTCGAACGCTTCCGCCGGGCAGGGGGGCACGTCACCCAATTGACGCCCGAGTCGTGGAATATCAAATTCGCACCGGGCATGATCCGCGACCTCTGCCGCACGGCGCCTGCACGCTTCACCCAACATGCGCGCAACCCGGCCAATACGGTTGAAATTGGCGGCACGGCCACGGTATTTGCCCCCTCCTATGGCTCGCCCTTCGTGATAGACCTTGACCGGGGCCGACGCTACGGCACCATCGAGGATTTCCAGAATTTCATCAAACTTGGCCAATCCTCGCCGTGGTTGCACCATTCCGGCGGCACGATTTGCGAACCCACTGATGTGCCTGTGAACAAGCGCCATCTCGATATGGTCTATTCCCATATCCGCTTTTCAGACCGTGCCTTTCTCGGCTCCATCACCCATCCCGACCGCGCCGCCGACAGCATTGCCATGGCGCGCATGGTCTTCGGCGCGGAGTTCATGGAAAAGAACTGCGTCATCATGGGCAACTTCAACTCGACCTCCCCCTTGGTGTGGGACGGCATCACCACCCAAGGCATCACCCGCTATGCCGAAGCAGGCCAAGGCTCCATTCTCTTGCCCTTCCTCTTGGGCGGTGCGGTCGCTCCACTAACCATGGCCGGGCAGGTTGCCCAATGCGTCGCCGAATCCATGGTGGGCGTGGCCCTCACCCAGTTGGTCCGCCCCGGCGCGCCCGCGCTTCTGGCGGGCTTCCTGTCATCCATGTCGCTGCGGTCCGGCTCGCCCACCTTTGGCACCCCCGAACCTGCGCTGGGCAGCCTCGTCATGGGTCAGATCGCGCGCCGTCTCAACTTGCCTCTGCGCTGCGCGGGCAATTTTTCGACCTCGAAAATGCCAGACGCCCAAGCGATGACCCAATCCATGATGTCGGTCATGTCCGCCGTCCAGGGCGGGGCCAATTACATCCTGCATTGCGCTGGTTTTCTGGACGGGCTTTTGTCGATGTCCTACGAAAAATTCGTGCTCGACACCGATCTCTGCGGCCAATTGCATAGCTACATGCGCGGCCTTGATTTCTCAGACGACGCGCTCGCCGTCGATGCCTTGGCCGAAGGGGGCCCGGGCGTGCACCTCTTTTCAACTCAACATGTGCTGAAATACTACGAAAAGGCTTATTACGACAGCGAGATGGACGATAACGATACCCACGAAACATGGTCCGAAAACGGCGCGATCGATTCCGCCACCCGCGCCAACACGCGTTGGAAAGACCTCCTCAACCGCTACGAGGCCCCGCCCCTCGACGAGGGGATCGACGAAGCCCTGCAAGACTTCATTGCCCAGAAAAAAGCCTCCATGCCGGACACTTGGTATTAAGAACACGAAAAGAGCCCATCATGTCTAACGATCCGCTGCTGCAACCCTATCAGCTCAAACACCTGACCTTGAAAAACCGGATCATGACCACCAGCCATGAACCCGCCTATCCCGAAGCAGGCATGCCAAAAGATCGCTACCGCGCCTATCACGTAGAGCGCGCCAAGGCGGGTGTGGCGCTCACGATGACCGCCGGGTCGGCAGCCGTGTCCAAAGACAGCCCTCCGGTGTTCAACAATATCCTTGCCTACAAGGACGAAGTCGTCGGCTGGATGAAGAAACTCACGGACGAGTGCCACGACCATGGCTGCGCGGTGATGATCCAACTCACCCACCTTGGCCGCCGCACCACTTGGAACAAGGGCGATTGGCTGCCCTCGGTCTCTCCCGGTCCCTTCCGCGAACCTGCCCACCGTGCCTTTCCCAAAGTGGTCGAAGACTGGGACATCGCCCGGATTATCCAAGATTACGCGGATGCCGCCGAGCGCATGGCCGCTGCTGGCCTCGATGGGATCGAGTTGGAATGTTACGGCCACCTGCTTGATCAATTCGTGTCGCCGCTGACAAATACGCTGGAAGGCCCCTATGGAGGCTCCCTCGAAAACCGCACCCGCTTTGCGATGGAGGTGATCGCCGCGATCCGCAAACAAGTGCCCGCCTCTTTCTTGCTGGGCGTGCGCTATGTCGCCGACGAAGATGCCTCGGGCGGCATTACACCCGAAGACGGCATCGCCTTTGGCAAGATCATGCGCGAGTCCGGTCAGGTCGATTTTCTCAACATCATCCGTGGCCAGATCCATACGGACCCCGCCATGACCGACGTGATCCCGATCCAGGGCATGAAATCAGCGCCGCATCTCGATTTCGCCGGTCGCGTGAAAGCCGAGGTGGGCCTGCCCACTTTCCACGCGGCACGGATCCCCGATGTGGCCACTGCGCGCCATGCTGTGGCCTCTGGCCAGCTCGACATGGTCGGCATGACCCGCGCCCATATGGCCGACCCCCATCTGGTGCGGAAAATCATCGAGGGCCGCGAGGCCGACATCCGCCCCTGTGTCGGCGCCACCTATTGCCTCGACCGTATCTATCAGGCGGGCGACGCGCTTTGCCTGCATAACGCCGCCACTGGGCGCGAACTGACCATGCCGCACAACATCCCCCCCGCCACCGAGAAAAAGCGCGTGGTCATCGTGGGCACTGGTCCCGCTGGTCTTGAGGCGGCCCGCGTCGCCGCCGAGCGCGGCCATAGCGTGACCGTCTTCGAAGCCGCCGATCAACCGGGCGGGCAGGTGCGTCTTACCGCGCAAACCAAGCGCCGCGCCGAGATGATCGGCATCATTGACTGGCGCATGGCCCAATGCGCGGCCCGTGACGTCGAATTTCACTTCAATACTTGGGCCGAACCCCACGACATCACGGCGCTCAACCCGGATGTGGTCATCGTGGCTACTGGCGGCCTGCCGAACACCGAAATCCTGACCTCCGGCAATGATCTTGTCGTCTCCACATGGGACATCCTCTCAGGCGATGCCAAACCGGGACGCGATGTGCTGCTCTATGACGACGCGGGCGACCATAGCGCGCTACAAGCTGCCGACGTTATCGCCGCCGCCGGAGCCACGCTCGAAATCATGACCCCGGATCGCACCTTCGCCCCCGATGTCATGGCGATGAACCTCGTGCCCTATATGCGGACTTTGCAAGAGAAAGACGTCACATTCACGGTCACATGGCGGCTGATGTCAGCAGAAAAGGATGGCAACCGTCTCAAGGCAACGATTGGCACCGATTACTCCAAACACACCCAAGCCAAGCACTACGACCAAATCGTCGTCAATCACGGCACCTTGCCCAATGCCGATCTCTACTTCGCACTCAAGGAACTGTCGGTGAACCGCGGCGAGGTGGATCAAGATGCCTTGATCAATGGCCGCCGCCAAGCGCTCGAAACCAATCCGAAAGGCACGTTCCAACTCTTCCGCATCGGTGACGCCGTTTCAGCGCGCAACACGCATGCCGCAGTCTATGACGCGCTGCGCCTTGTAAAAGACCTCTGAAATGCGCGCCTCTCGGGTCATCCACACCGTCTCGGTCCATGCCGAAGGAGAGGTGGGGGATGTGATCGTGGGGGGCGTGGCCCCACCCCCGGGCGACACGCTCTGGGAACAATCGCGCTTTCTCGCCACCGATCAAACGCTACGCCGCTTCATGCTGAACGAACCACGCGGCGGGGTGTTTCGCCACGTCAACCTGTTGGTGCCGCCAAAAGACCACCGTGCCCAAATGGGCTTTCTCATCATGGAACCCGAAGACACTCCGCCGATGTCTGGCTCCAACGCGATCTGCGTCGCCACGGCGCTTCTCGATAGCGGCATCTTGCCCATGCAAGAGCCTATCACCGAATTGGTGCTCGAAGCGCCGGGCGGTCTGGTCAAGGTGCGCGCCGAATGCCGCAATGGCAAAGCCGAGCGCATCCATGTGCAAAACCTGCCGTCTTTCGCGGGCCATCTTGGCGCACAGATCACAGTCGAAGGCTTAGGCACGCTCACCGTCGATACAGCCTTTGGTG
>DOOI01000060.1:17789-18954 GCA_003512825.1 Paracoccaceae bacterium
AGGCGATAGCTTCGTGATCGTTGACGCCGCCGCCCTTGGCTTCGCCATAGCCCCCCATGAGGCGCGTGATCTCGCCCGGCTGGGCGTGAAAATCTCTGACGCTGCAACAGCGCAACTGGGCTTTCATCATCCGGCCTTGCCGGACTGGCGCCACATCTCCTTTTGTCTGTTCGCAGGCCCCGTCACCCGATCGCCTGCAACGGACGGCGCAGGCCAAACGCTCCGCGCAGGCTCTGCCGTGGCGATCCGTCCCGGCAAGATCGACCGCTCCCCCACAGGCACTGGCGTTTCGGCGCGTATGGCTGTTCTGGCCGCCAAAGGCGACATGGCCCCCCAAGACCGCTTCGTGGCCACCTCCATCATCGGTTCCGAATTCACCGGGCGGATCTTGGGCGAAGCCTTGGTCGGCGAAACCCGCGCTATCTTGCCGGAAATCTCTGGCCGCGCTTGGATCACGGGCACCCACCAACACATGCTCGATCCCTCAGACCCATGGCCGCAAGGCTATAAACTCTCCGACACATGGGGCCACGAATGACCGCTTACGCCCATATGCTCAAACCCGTGCAATTGCGCCATAAAACCCTGCGAAACCGCGTGGTCTTTGGCGCCCACACCACCAACATGAGCCGTGACGGGCTGCCATGGGATCAGCATATTGCCTACTACCGCGAACGCGCCATGGGCGGGGCAGGCATGATCGTAATGGAACCAATGCCCGTGCATGCCGCCGCTGTGCTCACCCGCGGCAACTTCCGCCACTCGACCGATGAGGTCATCCCCCATTTTCGACGCGTCACCGACGCGGTGCACGAAGAGGGCGCGGTGATCCTCCAACAGCTTTATCATATCGGCGCCCATGGCGATGCCGACCTGTCGTTTCACGCCAATTGGTCCCCCTCTGGTGGCCCCAGCTACCACGACAACGACGGCTCCCATGCCATGACCGAGGCCGAAATCTACGAAACCATCGAGGGCTATGTGCAGGCCGCCCGGCGCTGCAAAGAGGCTGGCTTTGACGGGGTTGAGTTTTGGGCGGCCTATCACGCCTTGCCCGACCAGTTCTGGACACCGTTTTCCAACCAACGCACCGGAATATGGGGCGGATCGCTGGAAAATCGCACCCGGTTTTCTCGCGAAACCATGGCCCGCATCCGCAAGGTCT
>DOOI01000084.1:0-1365 GCA_003512825.1 Paracoccaceae bacterium
CGGTTCGGAAATCGTGATCACCGTCGTGCGCGAAAGCGAACCTGAGCCTTTCGACATCAAAATCATTCGCGACACCATCAAATTGACCGCCGTGCGCGACAAGACAATTGGCGAGACCATTGTTATGCGGGTCAGTACATTTAATGATCAAACCTACCCAAATCTTGAAGACGGCATAACAAAGCAAATTGAAGCGGCAGGCGGTATTGAAAATATCAACGGCTTTGTTGTTGATCTGCGTAACAATCCCGGCGGATTGCTGAGCCAAGCAATCAAAGTCTCGGACGCGTTTTTAGAAAAGGGTGAGATCGTCTCAACCCGTGGACGCGCGCCCGAAGATGGGGACCGGTGGAACGCTCGAACCGGCGATTTGGCCCAAGGAAAGCCAATTGTGGTTTTGATTAACGGTGGATCAGCCTCCGCCTCTGAGATTGTCGCCGGCGCATTGCAAGATCACCGCCGCGCAATTGTCGTGGGCACGAAGAGCTTTGGCAAAGGCTCTGTTCAAACCATCATGCCTGTGGCCGGCGATGGGGCGATGCGCCTCACCACCGCGCGCTACTACACCCCATCAGGCCGGTCCATCCAAGCGCTTGGCGTCTCGCCCGACATCATTGTCGAGCAGCCTCGAAAAGATCCCAACAGCACCGAAGAGGACACCGCTGAGGTGGAAGGCGCCACACGCACTGAGGCTGATTTGCGTGGATCTCTCGATAACGACAGCCTGTCGGATGCAGATCGCGAACAAATTGAGCAAGAGCGCGCCCGCGCCGAGGAAGCGGCAAAGCTGCGCGATGAAGATTTCCAGCTGTCCTATGCGATTGATCTGCTCAAGGGTCTGTCCACCATCCAACCGGCGCAATAGAAGATGCAACCCTCACCTATTGAACAGCTGCCCTATCGGCCCAATGTCGGCGTCATGCTCATCAACCGTGCGGGCCTGGTCTTTGTGGCGCAAAGGCTCGAACACTATTCGCAAGCAAGGCAAATGCCCCAGTGTGGCATTGATCCGGGCGAAGATGCCCGCACGGCTGCTCTGCGTGAACTGGAAGAAGAGACCGGCGTTCCAGCGGATAAAGTGCTGATCTTGGCGGAAACACCGGGCTGGATTCCCTATGAGTTGCCTGCGGATTTGATCCCACAGCTCTGGGGCGGCAAATACCGCGGTCAGGAACAAAAATGGTTTTTGATGCGCTTTTTAGGCGAAGATTCAGACGTCAATATAGATACCGATGAGCCTGAATTCTCGGCCTGGAAATGGATCACCCCTGCCGAGCTGCCCGCTGCAATTGTGTCTTTCAAGCGCGATGTCTACCGCTCTGTGCTCGCCGCATTTAAAGAGCACCTATCTTAAAGGCGGCCACG
>DOOI01000084.1:1673-5574 GCA_003512825.1 Paracoccaceae bacterium
ATCAACCAAGGATGTTTTAAGCCGCGTGGCCCTGCGCCTCAAAGACGCGCGCAAGGCAAAAAATCTCTCACTGGATGCGGTGGCCAAACTGTCGGGCGTTTCGCGCTCTATGGTCAGCCAAATCGAACGCGGTGAAAGCAGCCCCACTGTTTCAACACTTTGGAACCTGACCCAAGCGCTGAAGATTGACTTTGCCGAATTGATTGAGGAGCCCGTGCAATCGCGTGGCATTGAGGTCATGCCTGCGGCCTCAACCCCAACCATCGGCAGCCTGGGAGAAGGGTGCCGCATTCGCATTCTCAACCCACCCTCGCAGACGGGGCAATACGAAGTCTATGAGCTCGCATTTCAACCGCAAGGCGCTTTGGACAGTGCGCCCCATGGGCCAAAAGCCCGTGAACAATTGACCGTTATCACCGGCACGCTACAGGTGACATCGGGCAGCTACACCGCCCTGCTACAGGCCGGTGATACGGCGCGCTATGATGCCAATTGCCCCCATGCCATACGCGCACCCGACGGTCGGGCGATGGCGTTTCTGATTGTCGAGAATTCCTGACCTGTCAGCGACCTGTGAGCCTGTGACCGCGGCCTTCGCCGGCGGAGCTATGCGGCCTTTGATATTTTCTGCCGGCCCTGCGCAGTCAAAATGCTGCAATTTCGCTCTTCAAAGACCGCAGCCGTCAGCGGGTGGCCATAGCCAGCACCGCTATCAAGATTTATTCTGTTGCCATAATGGCAGGGCTGCTCGACCGGGGAATGGCCATGAACGATGAGCTTTGGATGGCTTCCTTCGAACTCCAAAAACTCTTCGCGAATCCACAAAAGATCTTCGTCCTTCTGATCGCGCAGCGCGACACCAGGGCGGATACCCGCGTGACAAAAGAACAAACTTCCTGTCTCAAAGGTCAAGCGGCAGCCCGCAAGAAAATCACGATGTGCCTTTGGCACAGCCCGCAACGCCTCATCATGCACCGTGCTGAGCCGCCGGCGCAGGCTGAAATCCAGCCCGTAAGAGCGCAGGGTGTCTTGCCCGCCTAACCGCTCATGCAGCCAGCTCAAATCGGTAAAAAGATGAGGATCCGCCCGGCTTGGAGTTTGCAAAAACCACTCAAACATCCGGTCATGATTGCCTTTTAAGAAGGTCCAATTTCGTCCGGCATCGCGACCTTGGATCAGAAGATCCAATACGCCCCGACTGTCAGGCCCCCGGTCAATATAATCCCCAAGAAATACGATGGGGGCCGCAGGCCCACCATCTTTTTCAATCCAGTCTATCGCTTCGACCAGCTGCGCCAATTGGCCATGAATGTCACCAATTGCATAGAGCGCAGTCATGAGACATCAAACTCTAAGCGGCTGACTTGGCTAAATTTTCCAGTCTGCTGCAAATCAGCCAAAACCGCATCAGAGACCGGCGCATCGACATAAAGCAAGGCGATTGCCTGCCCACCTTCCGCCGCACGGCCCAATGTGAAATTCGCAATATTCACGCCATTTGCCCCCATGGTGGAACCCAATATACCGATAATGCCCGGCACGTCATTATTTGTGGTATAGAGCATGTGGCGGCCAATTTCTGCATCTACATTGATGCCCTTGATCTGGATAAAGCGCGGCTTGCCATCACTGAACACAGTGCCGGCGACAGAGCGCTCTCGCGTTTGCGTGACCACAGTGACTTTGATGTAGGCATCAAATACGCCCGATTTATTTTGATTGGTCGTGCTGATCTTAATGCCGCGCTCTTCGGCAATCACAGGAGCGCTCACCATATTCACATCAGGATTGCCCGCTTTCATGATCCCTGCCACAACGCCGCAGTTGAGCGCTGCGAGATTCATCGAAACCACCGCGCCATCATATAAAATATTAATCGCCTTGATCGGTTCGGAGGTCATTTGCCCAATAAAAGCGCCCAAATGCCCGGCCAGTGCCAACCATGGCCCCATAGTTTTGGCCTCTTCTGCGGTGACTGACGGCATATTCAACGCATTGGTCACCGCGCCCGTCAGCAGATAGTCAGACATTTGTTCGGCCACTTGCACGGCGACGTTTTCCTGCGCTTCCGTTGTGGCCGCGCCCAAATGGGGGGTGCAGACCACATTGGGCAAGTTGAACAATGGGCTGTCCGTTGCTGGCTCCACTTCGAATACATCGAAGGCTGCCCCGGCCACATGACCCGATTTCAGCGCTTCGGCCAGAGCGGCCTCATCGACCAAACCACCGCGGGCACAGTTGATGACCCGCACGCCCGGTTTCATCTTGGCAATCGCCTCTGCGTTCAAGATATTACTGGTCTGCTCAGTTTTCGGCACATGCATGGTGATGAAATCAGCCCGCGCCAAGAGATCGTCCAGCTCCACTTTCTGCACACCCAATTTTTCAGCCCGCTCTTCCGAGAGGAAAGGATCATAGGCCACAACCTTCATCTTAAGGCCCAGGGCGCGCTCGCAGACGATGCCGCCAATATTACCAGCGCCAATGACGCCAAGGGTCTTGCCCGTCAGCTCCACCCCCATAAATTTGGATTTCTCCCATTTGCCCGCGTGGGTCGAGGCGCTGGCCTCAGGAATTTGCCGCGCCACAGCGAACATCATCGCGATGGCATGTTCTGCGGTGGTGATCATATTGCCAAAGGGCGTGTTCATCACGATCACGCCTTTTTTGGAGGCGGCGGCACGGTCGATATTATCCACACCGATGCCAGCCCGGCCAATCACCTTGAGATTGCTGGCCGCATTGATAATTTTTTCTGTGGCTTTGGTCGCCGAGCGAATGGCCAAGCCATCATATTGATCAATGACAGAGAGCAATTTGTCTTTGTCTTTGCCAAGGCTGGGATCAAAATCCACCTCTATGCCACGATCCCGGAAGATTTGAACGGCAGTTTCAGAGAGTTTGTCAGATACGAGTACTTTCGGGGCCATATCGGCGCTCCTTATTTTATGAGAAAAGAGAGTGGGGCGCTTGGCCCCACCTAAAATTATTCTGCGTCGAGCTCGCAGCGGTAAGCCCATTCCAACCAGGGCAACATCGCCAGAACATCTGCGGTTTCAACGGTTGCGCCGCACCAAATGCGCAGGCCTGCTGGCGCGTCGCGATAGGCACCAACATCGAGGGCCGCGCCCTCCGCCTCCAAACGTTTGGCGACCGCCTTGGCAAAGCCTGCCGGATCTTGAATGCGCGGATCGGTAAATTTCAAACAAACCGAAGTCACCGAGCGCGTGGCCGGATCCTGTGCAAGATTTTCAATCCAGTCGCGGCTGTCGCAAAAATCCCAAACCGCCGCGGCATTGGCCTGTGCTCGGGCCATCAACCCTGCGAGACCACCAAGGCTTTCAGCCCAATCTAGCGCAAACAGATAATCCTCAACGCAGAGCATCGAAGGCGTGTTGATCGTCTCGCCCCGAAAAATGCCCTCAATCAATTTGCCGCCCTTGGTCAGGCGGAAAATCTTCGGCATGGGCCAGGCCGGTGTGTAAGTCTCAAGCCGTTCCACCGCGCGCGGTGACAAGATCAGTACCCCATGCGCCGCTTCACCGCCCAGCACTTTTTGCCAGCTGAACGTCGTCACATCGAGCTTGTCCCAAGGCAGATCCACTGCAAAGGCCGCAGAGGTGGCATCGCAAAGTGTCAACCCTGCCCGATCCGCTGGAATGGCCGACCCATCCCGCATACACACACCGGACGTCGTACCGTTCCAGGTAAAACAAACGTCATGATCATAATTCAAAGTCGTCATGTCGAAAATCTCGCCATAGGGGGCGATATGTTCGGAGGCGTCAATCGTTAACTGTTTGACCACATCGCTGACCCAGCCGGCGCCAAAGCTTTCCCAAGCGACCATCTGCGCCGGGCGTTCGCCCAGCAAAGACCACATGGCCATCTCAAAAGCGCC
>DOOI01000179.1 GCA_003512825.1 Paracoccaceae bacterium
GCCGCCGGGCATTTTATAGCCCTTCGCATCCCACGGCTTAACACAATCAGCGTCTGTCGCCTTGAGCACCCATTCTTTTGCAGCAGCGACAGGATCTGTCACGACATCATCAATGAGGCCTGCGCTTTTTGCCTTTTTCGGATCAACCATTTTTCCTTCGAGCAAAAACGGCGCGGCCATCATTGCGCCGAGCTTGCGAACCAAACGTGTGGTGCCCCCTGCTCCGGGAAAAATGCCGACAAGGATCTCTGGCAATCCGATTTTCGCTTTTGGATTATCCGCCACAAAAATCCGGTGGCATGCCAATGGCAATTCAAAACCGATACCCGCCGCAGTGCCGGGAAGTGCCGCAGCTACGGGTTTGGCCCCTTTCAGGGTTTTTGGGTCCATGCCCGCGCGCTCAATCTTCCTCAGGAGCACGTGCATCTGCATGATCCCATCGAACAGACCCTTGGCCGGGTTGTCTCCAGCGTCTTCGCGCATCTTGGCCAGCACGTTTAAATCCATGCCGCCCGCAAAATCCTTCTTGCCAGAGGTGATTACAATCCCCTTGACTGCGGGATCAGCCAAAGCTGCGTCGACGCAAACATCCAACTCCAAAAGCGCCTCGCCCGACATGACGTTCATGCTCTTGTTCGGGCAATCCCAAGTAATCAATGCGACGCCATCAGCGTCAGTTTTCATGGTGAAATCGGTCATTTCCGTCTCTCCCTCGCGCCTTAGACGCGCTCAATGATGGTCGCCGCACCCATACCGGATGCGATACAAAGCGTGGCAAGGCCCATTTCTTTATCTTGACGCTCCAACTCATCGAGAAGAGTGCCGATAATGATGGCGCCCGTTGCGCCCAAAGGGTGCCCCATTGCAATCGATCCGCCATTAACGTTGACCCTTGCTGGATCAACATCGAAGGCTTGCTGGAACAGTAAAACCACTGCGGCAAAGGCCTCATTCACCTCAAAAAGGTCGATGTCTGAGATGGCTATCCCGCTATCTTTGAGGATTTTTTGAGTGGCAGGCACAGGACCGGTCAGCATGATCGTTGGATCTGTGCCAATCTTTGCAGTCGCTCGGATACGCGCACGCGGCTTGATGCCCATCCGCTCGCCAAACTCTTTGCTCCCGATCAAGACACCTGCTGCGCCGTCTACTATGCCGGAAGAATTGCCTGCATGGTGAATGTGGTTGATCCGCTCGAATTGTGGATATTTCAAAAGGGCAACTTTGTCGAAACCGGGCATGATCTCGCCCATATCCTTAAAGGATGCCTTCAGCGCGCCCAAGGTCTGCATGTCAGTTCCGGGCCGGATGAACTCGTCATAAGACAAAATCTCAAGGCCGTTGATATCGCGCACTGTAATAACAGATTTGTCAAAATGACCCGCGTCCCATGCTGCCTTGGCGCGTTTTTGCGACTCGACAGCCAAAGCGTCAGCTTGATCGCGAGAGAAACCGTATTTGGTTGCAATCAAGTCTGCCGAAATGCCTTGTGGCACGAAATAGGTTTCCATGGCCAAACTTGGATCAGCCGCGATTGCAGCACCATCAGAGCCCATAGGAACCCGTGACATCATCTCGACGCCACCTGCAATATAGGCGTCACCCGCGCCGCCTTTGACTTGGTTCGCCGCCAGATTGACGGCTTCCATGCCCGAGGCGCAAAAACGGTTGATTGCCAGACCGGGGATCGACTCGTCCAACCCAGAAGCAAGGACGGCTGACCGGGCGAGGCAAGCGCCTTGCTCCATCACTTGGGTGACGTTACCCCAGATCACGTCTTCAACCGCATGGCCTTCAAGGTTGTTGCGCTCTTTAAGCGCATCGAGCACCTGTGCCGAAAGACGCACGGACGTAACCTCATGCAAGCTCCCATCGGCGCGACCCTTGCCGCGCGGCGTTCGCACCGTGTCGTAGATATAAGCGTCAGTCATCATACTCTCCTTTTTCACGCACGATCCGAGGGGTTGCCCGGCATCAGGTCATAGGGATGTTTCCAGCCGGGTTGAGCCGAAATATTGCTCATCCAGCGGTCGATATTGGCCCATTCCTTACGATCAAAGCCAAAGGGTTCTGGGTAAAAAAGATAGCCACAGCAGGCAATATCAGCATTGGTGATTGCATCCCCAACCAACCAGTCGCGCCCTTCAAGGGCTGCGTTCAGCGTTTGATAGGCCGCCTTCAAACGGCCTTGAGTAAATCCGATCACTTCTTGGGGGCGCTTGTCTTCGGGCAGAAAGTTCATCAAGAAGCGCGTCATCCCTGCTTGGCTGGACATTTTGTGGTTGTCCCAAAACATCCAGCGCATCACTTCACGCGCTTCTGCTGCGGTTTTTCCCCCAAGCTTTCCGGTTTTCTCTGTGACATACATCTGCATTACGCCCGATTGCGTGAGAACCAGATCGCCGTCTTCCAAAAGCGGGGCTTCCCCCATGACGTTTTTCTCTCGGTATTCCGGGCTGCGGGTAGCACCGCCAAAGAAATCAATGAAAACAGGCTCCCAATCGAGGCCGGACAACTCCAAAGCTAACGCGGCCTTGTAAGAGTTCCCACTCTCGCCGAAACAATGCAATTTGATGGTCATAGTCCGTCTCCCAAATCCGGTGAATGCGCGCCTTACGGCCGCAATTATCGCTTGCCCGAGGCCGAAAATCCGCGCGCAATCAGTTCTTTCATGATTTCGTTGGTGCCGCCATAAATCCGCTGAACGCGCGCATCTGCCCACATTTCGCCGATAGCGTATTCTTGCATAAAGCCATAGCCACCATGCAATTGCAGACAGGCATCCAGCACCTCACCCTGCGTGTCTGTCGTCCACCATTTTGCCATGGCCGCCTTCTCAACTGACAAAGCGCCGTTCAAATGTTCGGTGATACATTCATCAAGGAAGGCTCGGGCCACTTTAGTCTTGGTCAAACATTCTGCCAAAACAAAGCGCGTGTTCTGAAATTGGGTCAGCGGGCCACCAAAAGCCTCTCGCTCGTTGCAATAAGCGATTGTGCGCTCGACCGCCCCTTCCATCGCGCCGACGGCACCGCAAGCAATGATCAGTCGTTCTTGGGGCAATTGTTGCATCATCTGGCCAAAACCCTTGCCCTCTTCGAGGCCAAGGATATTTTCCGGTGGAACAGGCACGTTATCGAAGAATAGCTCCGAAGTGTCTGCCGCGTGCATGCCAATTTTCTCGAGATTTCGACCGCGGGCAAAACCCGGTGCATTCGCTGTTTCAACGACAATCAAGGAAACACCTTTGGCGCCTTTTGTCGGATCAGTTTTGGCAGCAACAATGACGATATCGGCATGCTGACCGTTGGAAATAAATGTTTTTTGTCCAGTCAAACGATAGACGTTTCCATCACGTACGGCCCGCGTCTTGATGGCCTGCACATCAGATCCGGTCGACGGCTCGGTCATAGCGAGCGCGCCGACAAACTCTCCTGATGCCATTTTTGGCAGCCAACGTTGTTTTTGATCCTCGGTGCCGTAGGCAAGGATATAATGTGCAACAATGCCTGAATGGATAGGCACACCCCAACTGGCAAGATTTGCACGCGGATGTTCCATGAAGATTACCGCTTCATGGCCAAAATCCCCTCCTGCGCCGCCGTATTCCTCGGGGATTGAGGGGCAAAGCAGGCCTTGAGCGCCCGCTTCAGTCCAAGCAGAGCGCTCCATAATTCCGGCTTTGCGCCATGTCTCAAACCGCGATGACCATTCTTCACGGATAAAACGCTGGGTCATCTCGGCCAACATTTTATGGTCTTCTGTCATCCATGAAGAAATGTGAGTTGTCATCACCGGCCTCCCCGCCTAGTGCGAAAGTCAGGCGCGAACTGCGCCAAACTCGCTTTAGAAATTGGCCGCATCCAGAGCCATCACCGTGTCTCCGCCGGAATTGATCCGGGTAAGATGCAGGGACGTGGCCGGAAGCCGTCGCGCCATGTAATAACGCCCTGTTGCGAGCTTCGTCTCGTGGAACGTCACGTCGGAGGTTCCAGAGGACAAAGCTTCCGATGAGGCCTTTGCCATCATCGCCCACATCAAACCAAGGCAAACATGGCCAAACATGTGCATGAAATCATACGATCCAGCGAGCGCCGCATTGGGGTTTTTCATTCCGTTCTGCATGAAAAACATACCTGCAGCCTGAAGATCCTTCGATGCCGCTTTCAATGGATCAAGGAAATCTTTCTTGAGAGACTCATCACCCTCATTTTCTTTGATGAACCCTTTCACGAGATCAAAGAAAGCCATGACGTGCTTGCCACCATCTTGCGCGAGTTTGCGACCGACCAAGTCTAATGCCTGAACGCCGTTCGCGCCTTCGTAGATCATTGCAATCCGCGCATCGCGGGTAAATTGAGACATCCCCCATTCTTCGATATAGCCGTGCCCACCATAAACCTGCTGTGCCTTCACGGTCATCTCATAGCCCTCATCCGTGAGGAAACCCTTGATGATAGGCGTTAGCAAGGAAATCAGACCGTCTGCGGCAGCATCTTCGTTGCGCTGAGCGCGGTCAATTTTTCCGGCCCCCCACAGCATGAAGGCGCGCGCCCCTTCGATGAAGCTCTTTTGATCCATAAGGGAGCGGCGAATATCGGGATGAACAATCAATGGGTCCGCCGGACCATTGGGGTTTTTCACGCCAGTGACATCGCGTCCTTGCAAGCGATCCTTGGCATAGGAAAGTGCATTTTGATACGCGGCATCGGCCTGAGCCAAGCCTTGCATGCCCACGCCCAAACGCGCCTCGTTCATCATGGTGAACATGGCGCGCATACCTTTGTGTTCCTCGCCAAGCAAGAAACCCGTGGCCTCGTCATAATTCATCACGCATGTCGAATTGCCATGAATGCCCATCTTCTCTTCGATCTTGCCGCAAGAAACACCATTGCGTGCCCCAAGCGATCCGTCGGCATTCACCAGAAACTTCGGAACGATAAACAGCGAGACCCCTTTGATCCCCTCCGGGCCGCCTGCGATTTTTGCCAACACCAAATGGATAATGTTGCCCGCCATGTCATGCTCGCCTGCAGAGATGAAAATCTTCTGCCCCGAAATTTTATAGGTTCCATCACCTTGCGGCATCGCCTTTGTCCGCATCATCCCGAGATCAGTCCCACAATGCGGCTCGGTCAGGTTCATGGTTCCTGTCCATTCGCAAGATGTCATCTTGGGAAGATAGGTCTCTTTTTGATCTTGCGTGCCATGTGCGAGAATTGCAGAGGCCGCGCCATGCGTGAGCCCCTGATACATGGTGAAAGCTTGATTGGCAGCCGAGAAGAACTCACCAACAGCAGTGCCCATAATATGCGGCAATCCTTGACCGCCAAACTCTTCGGGCATGTCGAGCGCCGTCCAGCCCCCCTCACGCACTTGGTCGAATGCCGCCTTGAAACCAGTTGGCGTCCGCACGATCCCGTTTTCAATCTGGCAGCCTTCCCGATCACCAATGGCATTCAATGGCGCCAAAACTTCAGAGCAAATCTTGCCAGCCTCTTCCAACACGGCACCAGTGAAGTCAGCCTCAAGGTCCGCATAGCCGGGGATGCCGGAGGCAGTCACTTTGAGAACTTCGTGCAGGATAAACTGCGTGTCTTTCACTGGGGCGGTGTAGCTGGGCATAATTCTCTCCCTAAAGATCAATGCGGTGTTGTCGGATTATTCGGCGGCGGCACGGGTTTGTTTCATCGAGGCGATCATGCGCTCGCCCCATTTCATCTGCTCAGCGAGATCGGCAATCGCGGCGTCCAGTTCTTGGCGTTGCCGCACCAGCTCATCCATCCGCTGCTGCGCGACCTCATATGTCTTTTCCAATTGGGTCACTTGCTCGCCACCGCTTTTGTAAAGCTCCAATAGCTGGCGGATATCCTCAAGGCTGAAACCAAAGCGCTTGCCCCGCAGGATCAGCTTGAGGCGCGCCCGGTCTCTATGTGTGAAAAGCCTTTTCTGGCCCTCACGGATCGGAAACAGCAGCTCCTTGGCCTCGTAAAAGCGTAGAGTACGTGGCGTGACCTCAAATGCGTCACACATCTCTCTAATCGTCATAAGTTTTTCAGTCATTGTCGGGCCTCTGACAAAGGGTTCGACGTTGAGATGTGAATTTTCTTGAGTCGATACAACAAGGTTTCGCAGTGACGTAAGCGATACGCTGCGTCACTTTTTGGTTGACGTAAGATCAGGTCGCGTCAATGCGTGATTAGGGAAATTTTCTTGCGGATGAGCAAGCCGAAAGTCACGGTGATCAATCGGAAGAACGAGGCAAGTCGCCGTCAAATTCGTTCAAAACCGGGTTATATGCGCCAATTTACAAGCGAACCCTAACCTTCAAGTTTAGCTAAATCTTTCGCTATATTGTCGCGAAGCGTGGCCAATTCCGCGCGCGCTTCCTCAATCTGACGCGCTTGATCGGCTAGTTCACCAAGTTGGCGATCCGCCATCTTGATCCATGCCCGCATCTGCGCGCCCGTACCTTCCTTTTCATAGATCAAGAGCCATTGGCGGATTTCCTCGAGAGCAAAACCAAACTTACGTCCCCGCAAAATCAATGTCATGCGCGCGCATTCACGCGGTCCATACCAACGTGCACGACCGTCTCTTTCGGGGAAAAGCAACTCGATATACTCGTAATACCGAAGGGTCCGAGGAGTTACGTCGAACTTCGCGCACATTTCCTTGAACGACAACTTTTTGTCAGACATCCGTGTTTTGCTCCTTCTCCTTTCCCACTGTGCCGCATCGTGCAGTGAGGTTCCAGCCCCAGCATGCGACCTGCCTGTTGATCCAACATGTCCCTCCCACCCAAGCACAGGGGCGCCAATCTTGCATTTTGGAAACTAGACCTTGGCATTTCGCGCTCGAACGCATTTAACGGACCGCACCATCGCCATTCGGGGAGCTACCGCGTGGATAAAACGAAAATCGCACGTCAGTTTATAACGGCTATTCCACATGCCCGTGAGCTTGGCATGTTTCTTGATCATCTCACTGATGGCATCGCTGTGATGTCTATGCCCTATGATGAACGCTTTGTCGGTGATCCCGCCACTGGAGTAATTCATGGTGGCGCGGTGTTTGCGCTCCTCGACACCTGCTCTGGTGCCGCCGTTATGAGCCATGCCCGTAGCCCCGGCGGCACCGCCACAATTGACCTGCGGATTGATTACATGCGTGCCGCCACACCGGGGCAGCGCATCCGCGCACGCGCTGAGTGCTATCATGTGACGCGCAATGTCGCTTTTGTGCGCGCGACCGCAACCGATGACGATGATGACCTGCCCGTCGCAACGGCATCTGGCAGCTTTACGGTAGAGGGCTTGGCATGACGTCGCGCAAGCGCCCCGAACCTGTACAGGTGGTCAAGCAGCGCCGCGACGCCGCCCTGCGCGCGCTTGTTCACGGCGTTCCCTATATTCAATTTCTCGGTGTGGAATTTGATCGCCGTGGCGATGAACTGACTGCGGTACTGCCATTTCATGAGAAACTGATTGGGAACCCAATTCTGCCCGCGATTCATGGCGGCGTAACTGCGGCATTTCTGGAAATTACCGCTGTGATCTGCTTGTCATGGGCGACCCTTTGGGAAGAAATCGAAGCCGGAGCCTTTGATCCGGAACGACTGGTTGATGGGAAAATCCCCCGGCTGCCCAAGACTGTAAGCTTTACAGTTGATTATCTTCGGTCCGGACTGCCGCGTGATGCCTATGCTCGGGCGCAAGTCAACAGATCTGGTCGGCGCTATGCCAGCGTTCATGTCGAAGCATGGCAAGATAATCGCGAGCGCCCTTTCGCACAGGCTTCTGGCCATTTCCTGATGCCAAACCGCGACGTATAACGGGGCGCGCGCGCCCCGTTATCTTTTATGTCAGCTCAATGCTTCGTCGTAGCGCGCACAGGTGCCTGCATGAGAATGCGTGCCGACATCCGGAAGGATCTTCCAGCAGCGCTCGCATTTTTCGCCATCAGCCTCGTGGAAGACAACAGCAACCCCAGGCACGTCCTCAAGCACAAAGGCACCTTCGGGCGCTGTCTCTGTCGAAACCACGATACCGGAAGTGATGCAGATATCGGCAAAATCAGCTTCCGACAGCTCACCAATCTGCGCGCGCGCCTCGACGTACACGGTCGGGGCGGCTTCCAACGACGCACCGATTACTTTGGCAGTCCGCTGGACTTCGAGGGCCGCCGTCACTACGCGCCGCGCTGCCCGGATCTTTGCCCACTTCGCGGCCAATGCCTCGTTGCGCCACGCCGACGGTGTTTCCGGAATATCGGTCAGATGGACCGATGTTTCCTCGCCCGGATAGCGCTCTAACCAGACTTCCTCCATCGTGAAGACGAGGATCGGCGCAAGCCATGTGGTCAATCGGTGGAAAAGAATATCCATCACTGTTCGCGTGGCGCGACGACGCGAGGTGTCGCCATCGCAATAAAGACTGTCTTTGCGAATGTCGAAATAGAAGGAAGATAGATCGACCGTGGCGAAAGTGAAAATCGCCTGGAAAACGCCTTGGAAGTCATAGGCCGCATAGCCCTGGCGCACCTTGGTATCCAAATCAGCCAAACGATGCAGAACCCACTGCTCCAACTCGGGCATGTCTGCAAGGTCCACGCGATCACTTTCGGTGAAATCACTTAATGAGCCGAGCAAGAAGCGCATTGTATTGCGAAGGCGGCGATAGCTATCAGCCACGCCCTTCAGGATTTCTTTGCCGATACGCAAATCAACCGTGTAGTCGGATTGAGCGACCCAAAGCCGCAAGATATCCGCGCCGTATTCGTCAATCACCTCTTGCGGCGCCACGGTATTGCCGAGCGATTTGGACATCTTGTTGCCCTTCTCGTCCAGCGTGAAGCCATGCGTTAGCACGCCGCGATACGGTGCGCGCCCAATGGTGCCACAAGCCTGAAGCATTGAGGAATGGAACCAACCGCGGTGCTGATCGGTCCCCTCAAGATAAAGGTCGGCAATGCCATCTTCCGAGCCGTCATCACGATCGCGAAGAACAAAGGCATGTGTTGAGCCCGAGTCAAACCAAACATCCAGAATGTCGAACACTTGTTCATAATCATCCGGCGAAACTATTCCCTTGAGGAAACGGTCCTTTGCCCCCGCGACATACCAACAATCTGCGCCATCGGCCTCAAACGCGGCCACAATCCGAGCATTAACTTCCTGATTTCTAAGCAAGAAGTCGGCATCCGTCGGCTTTGCACCCATTTTGGTGAAGCATGTCAAAGGAACGCCCCACGCGCGTTGACGAGAAAGCACCCAATCTGGCCGGGCCTCGATCATCGAGTATAGACGGTTGCGCCCAGTTTGAGGTGTCCATTGTACCAACTTGTCGATCGAGGTCAGCGCACGCTCACGGATTGACGTGCCATAGGTATCCTGGCCGTCGCCCACAGGACGATCAATCGATGCAAACCATTGGGGCGTATTACGAAAGATCACGGGAGCCTTGGAACGCCACGAATGCGGATAGCTGTGCTTTAGCTTGGCCTTGCCAAAAAGCCCCCCGGAGAGCGCCATCGCCTTGATGTTGGACACATTTGCTGGCCCTTCTTTCCCATCAGGCAAGATGATGTGCTGGCCCGCGAAGATCGGCAGGTCAGTACGATAAGAAGAATCTTCGGTGACGTTGTAGGTCATTGGCAGGCCAAATTTTAGACCCAGCTGGTAGTCATCATCGCCATGCGAAGGAGCCGTATGCACAAATCCCGTGCCCGCCTCTTCTGTGACGTGATCACCCGGCAGCATCGGCACGTCATAGTCCCACTCTGCCAAACCGCCTTCGATTCCTCGGTAGGGATGCGCGAGGACCATTCCCTCAAGTGCCGCTCCATCTACGTCGGCGACCTTTTCAAAGCCCGTCACCCGTACGCCGACCATCACGCTCTCCGCGAGAGAATTGGCCAAAAGCACGACTTCACCGGGCTGCGCTGACGAATGCTCATGCACTTCTGTCACACGGTAGAGGCCATAAGAAATCGTCGGTCCATACGCAACGGCACGGTTTTGTGGGATCGTCCAAGGCGTCGTCGTCCAGATGACCACACTAAAAGGCGTTTCAGAGACTTTTTCAGCCCCACGCACGGGCACGAAGCGCACCCAAACCTGATGGCTTGTGTGGTCATGGTATTCCACCTCAGCCTCCGCGAGCGCAGTCTTCTCGACAGGCGACCACATCACAGGCTTTGAACCCTGATAAAGCGTGCCCGTCATGAGGAATTTCATAAATTCCTCTGCGATCACGCGCTCGGCGTGAAAATCCATTGTTAAATAGGGTTGCGCCCAATTGCCCGTGATGCCCAAACGCTTGAACTCTTCCCGCTGAACTTCGATCCAGCCTTCCGCAAACTTGCGGCATTCCTGACGGAACGCGACGAGGTCGACTTCGTCCTTGTTCAGACCCTTGGCACGATATTGCTCTTCGATTTTCCACTCGATGGGCAAACCGTGACAATCCCAGCCCGGGATATATCGTGCGTCTTTCCCCAACATTTGCTGCGACCGGACGATGAAATCCTTGAGCACTTTGTTGAGGGCGTGGCCAATGTGAAGGTGACCATTTGCATAGGGAGGGCCGTCATGCAGCGTGAACGAGCTGCGCCCTTTATTTTCGCGCAGGCGGTCATAAACACCAATTTTTGCCCAACGCTCCAGCCAACCCGGCTCGCGCTGTGGCAGGCCTGCCCGCATGGGGAAATCGGTTTTTGGCAAATTGAGCGTGGCTTTGTAGTCAGGGGTCTCGGCGCACATCTTTGAGCGTCCTTCAGTCTGGAAAATAAAAAGGGGGTTGGCAGCGCAGAAACCTCATACGCCTTTTCCCGGCGGCTGAACGTTTCAGCGCGCCGGGCCGGTAATTCGAAGGATGTTTGAAACCCGGACCGTCATGCGGGCGTTATATGCGGGGTGGTGGGGCGCGTCCAGAGGGACAGAAACGCGCATTGCATCGCGGCGCCGCGGAGACCATATCTTGTGCATGATCGAAACCGCTATCCCACCCAAATTCCCTATCACGCGCGACGAAATCGCTCGGGTGGTCGCGGTGTTTTACGCCTCAGTGCGCCAGCATCCTGGGCTTGGACCTATTTTCGCAGTGCATGTAGAGGATTGGCCGGCGCATGAGGAGCGGGTTGTGCGATTTTGGGCCAATGCGATTTTGGGCGAGCGCGATTATGACGGCAGCCCTATGGTTGCCCATACAAACGCAGGCAATGTCAGGCCGGGCATGTTTGACAGCTGGCTACGCCTATTTGATCTCACCTTGCGGCTTGAGTTGATGCCAGAGCAGGCTGCCGCGTGGTCCGCCTTGGCGCATCGGATCGGCCGAAGCCTGCGCGCTGGCGTTACCGAGCGCCATCACGGCCCTGGGGGCATCCCCAACTTGCGATAATTCCCAAAAGTTGACGGCGCACCCCAAAGGGTGCGCCGCCATCCGCAGCCTTGGGCAGGCACTGGGAAGCCTATATCAAGCTGCTGCGATCTTGTCAGAAGTCGAGCAAAGCTCGGCGCCAAACTCGATGGCAATGCATTCCGCAATCTGACGGGCGATTGAGAGGGAAGGGCGTTTATAGCTGCGGCGTTCGGACGGACGGAACAAGTCAATCACGATGTCCGTTTCGGCAGGACAATGGAACAGCGCGCCGCAGTTTGAAAAAACAACCTGCTCATCTTCGAAGTATAGCGTCACCAACTCAAACTCTGCACAAGGAGCACGACGCTCAATGCCAAGATAGCCTTCGAGGGTGTGTGCCGGGATCATCGCGAAAGCGTCGCCCATCAATTCATCTGCGGCGTCATTTTCGATGATCACAAGTTGTTCTGGAAGAAGCCATATTTCCACACGGTTGCCAATAGCTCCTGCTGGGACAAACAGGGGCCAAAGGGCTTCGGGGCAGGCACCATGACCCGTCCAATAAGGCGTGCGCCGAATGCGGACAACCTTCTGAAGACCATCATCAAAGGTCAGGATTTCGTCGCCAACGGCAACTGCCTCAACTGGGCGCCAGCCCATCCGACCCGCAACGCGGGTACCACTCACGAGACCGCTGGTTGCAGAATGCGCCCCACCGTCATACGCGGCAGAAAGTTCTGTCTTACGTGCGGTTGCGATCTTTCCGAACAGCTTTTCCATTTTCTTTGTCCCTTGGTAGCGCCCGGTTCGTGAGTGACCCGGTGTCGTGCAGCAAGGACAATTGAAGTGATTCCGAGGACATCCGTTGGCCCGAAAAGGGACTAAATTGGGGCACTGTTCACACAGCGAAAGGCAATCCCCGGCATAACGGCCATTGTTTCAGAAATGACGGCTTTTGGTGGAGGAAATTAACGTGGATCGAATGAGTATCCGAAGCGGGTAACATCTTCCGCACAGATTTCTGCCACTTTCTCTACCTGCGAATCGCTAAAAAATGTCCGCCAATCGCGTGACCGCGCACTTTCGTTGGAATGTGACAAGCTGAACGAAAAGCCCAGATGGGCAAAAAGAGGCGCGGCATCGGCATCGAAACGCTCTAACCGAATATATAGAGTGGCCCGCTCAGCACCGAAACGATCCGTGAGATAACTCCGCGCAGGAGATGCGCGCATGGACTTGCCCACATCCGGATGTTCGACAAATTTGCCAAAATCCAGTGTCTTCGCCAAGGCAACATGAAGATGTTCAAAGCGTTGCCCCTGCAGCCAGTGATAGTAGCTCACCATCCGGTCCCAAGGATTGCGAACCAAGGCAAAGGTAAAGGCCTCGCGAATAAGATTGTCTGGCAGCGCACCTGCAACATCCGCAAGGGTGGAATGCTTCCACAGTCGCCCTTGTGCCGGAGGCAGATCGTCCCAACGTGCGCGGCGACGGATGGCTTTGGGTGTATCGCCAAGCATCAAGTCATCTTTCATCGCCCGTTTTTCCAGTGCGAGCGCCAAAGAGGTTCCACCCGTTTTCGGGATATGAACAAAAATGAAATTGCGACCAGGTGACACTATCATGGCGGCAGATTACGCAAGCAAAGCTTGCTCCGCTACCCTGCCCCGCCATGCGATCAACAAACCAGCCAACACAATGAGGCCTATGCCTACAGTTTGTAGCGGCGAAACACTCTGCCCAAAGAGCCACCACCCAAAAAGAGGCCCGAAGATCATCACGGAATATTCAATGACAGACACCAAACTGGCATCTGCCAACTGATATGCTTTGACGATGCCATAAACGCCAACAATCGACCCGAGCGCCTGAACCCAGATCACGCCCCAAAGGCCGTCGAGTGGCCAGACCCACCCTCGATTGATATAGCTGTCGCCAGCCCAGCCTCCCAGCCACAACGTCAAAAGCACAAGGGCCGAGATCACCCCTTGTAACCCCATTGTACCCAAAAGAAGCACCACCGTGCTCTCTTCGCTGCATTTTTCTCGGGTCACCAGTGCCCCCACCGCATAAAGTGCGCCGCCGAAAATGGGCAATAACAGCGCCAAAGACAGGCCACCGCCGCCGGGTTGCAACACCAGTAATGCACCAGAAAAACCAATCCCCACGGCCAGCATTCTCCATGGGCCGATCCGCCGTCCCATCAGCAAACCAAAAATCAGCACAAAAATCGGAGCAGTGTATAGGCCTGCCAAAGCCTGTGCGATTGGCATAATGCCCAAAGCGCCAAAATAGCAAAGCATTGCCCCCGCGACGATGCCGGAACGCCCAAGCACCCAAAAGATCCGCTGCACGCCCAGACCGCCAAGGCCAAGGAACGGCAGACACAAAATAGCGGGCACCGCGATGATCGTTCGCAAAACGAAAAACTGCCACAGTCCCAAGCGGCTAGAAATACCCGCAATCAAATTGTCGATAAGGCCGATCATCAGCATCGCCATCAACATCCATAGGGTCGCAGCCAAGGGTCTGTTTTGCATTTTGGTCCTCCTCCCCTTCCCTTTCCCCAGTGTACCGCAATAGTCTGTCCAGAAAGCGGCACGCGCCGCACTTGGGAGGACAATGATGGGTTGGTTGGCGGATGAGCGTGGCTTGGAAAAATGTGCGGCAAACTACGTACCGCTCACACCTCTGTCGTATCTAGACCGTGCAGTAGCCGTCTATAGGCATGAGTTAGCCGTCGTATATGGACCGCATCGCAAGACCTATGCCGAATATCATGCGCGCGTGAGCCAGTTGGCTTCTGCATTGGTAGGGTTAGGGGTGAAGCCAGGCGATGTGGTTGCGACGCTTTTGCCAAACATTCCCGCACAAGCGGAGGCGCATTTCGGCGTGCCTGCCTGTGGCGCGGTTCTCAACACAATCAATACGCGCCTTGAGGCCGATACTGTTGCCTATATCTTGGATCACGGCGGGGCCAAGGTGTTGTTGGTGGACCCGCAATTCCTTCCCCTTGCTGCGGAAGCGATGGAGCGCATGGCGGGGGCTGCGCCGATTGTGATCGAAGTGCCCGATGATCATGCTGGTGTCCACGGGCATGGGCATTACCCCCAATATGAAGAGTTCATTGCTGGAGGAGATCCTGAATTTGAATGGATCCGGCCCGACGATGAGTGGGAAAGCATCGCGCTCAACTACACATCAGGCACGACCGGTCGCCCCAAGGGTGTGGTGGCGCATCATCGCGGTGCCTATCTGAATGCCATGGGCCAAGTTTTATCATGGCGGATCACACTGCGGCCTAAATATCTGACGATCGTGCCACTTTTCCACTGCAACGGTTGGAGCCACACTTGGATGATGCCCGCCGTTGGAGGCACCGTTGTTTGCTGTCGCGATATTACTGCGCCTGCAATTTTCAATGCGATTGCCGACGAGGGTGTGACGCATTTTGGTGGTGCTCCCATCGTGCTAAATATGCTTGTGAATGCGCCCGCGGCGCAGCGGCGCGCATTTTCACATGTGGTCGAGGTATTCACCGCAGGCGCACCGCCCGCACCTGCAACTTTGGCCAAGATCGAGCCCATGGGATTTAACATCACTCAGGTCTATGGGCTCACCGAGACCTATGGCCCAGCAACCGAATGCACTTGGGGCCCTCAATGGGACGACCTTACAGGGGACGCGCGCGCCGCGATCAAGGCCCGTCAAGGCGTGGGAATGCCCTTTATGGAGGGCGTCGCAGTGATGGACCCTACGATGACCCCAATCAAAATGGACGGGATCGAGCAAGGCGAGGTGATGTTCCGCGGGAATGGGGTGATGAAGGGTTACCTAAAGAACCCGGAAGCCACGGCGGAAGCCTTTAAAGGGGGATGGTTTCATTCCGGCGATATAGCGCTTCAGCATCCAGACACGTATTTGCAAATCGCAGATCGGGCTAAAGACATCATTATTTCGGGGGGTGAGAATATCTCATCTGTCGAAGTAGAGGGCGTCTTGATGGCGCATCCTGCAGTGCTTCTTTGCGCGGTCGTAGCCAAGCCTGACGACAAATGGGGCGAAGTGCCATGTGCTTTCATAGAATTGAAGGACGGCGAGATCGCTGACGAGGCCGCTTTGATTGCCTTCACGCGAGAGCGGCTGGCAGGGTTCAAATGCCCTAAGAAAGTTGTTTTCCGCGAACTCCCCAAGACCTCGACTGGAAAGATCCAAAAGTTCGAGCTTCGCAAAGTCGCCAAGACACTTTGATACTGACGAACCACGCGCACGCTGTGCAGCACATTGCTCGCACGGCGTGGGCCTGCTAAACTTATAGATGAAACAGAGGCTGAGCAGACGCCCAAATGACCGCCCTCACCGAATATCAACGCCTTGAGGCCACAGGGCTGTGGCGCGTCTCACCTGACGTGCAGCGTCGGGAGGTCATCGTGTCTTTGGGCGATGCCACGATTGTCATTTCCGATTCCTCTGACAAACCGCTCGCGCATTGGTCTATAGCAGCGGTCGCTCGGGCAAACCCGGGCGGTATTCCTGCCATTTTTCACCCCGATGGCGATGTCGGCGAAACACTAGAACTAGGTGAAGAGGCCGCCGAAATGATTGCGGCGATGGAAAAGCTTCGGGGCGCAATTGCGCGGCGCAGGCCACGCCCCGGGCGGCTCCGCGCAGTTAGTTTTGGGGCCATCATTTCAGGAATTGCCGCTTTGGGTGTATTTTGGCTGCCAGATGCCATGGTTCGCCATGCCCTCAGCGTGGTTCCTGCTGCACGCAAGGCGACAATCGGCGAGGCAATGCTCGATGAAATGCGCCGGATGACCGGACCGCGCTGCACCGAGGCCTCTGCCTTGCCTGCTTTGGGCCGATTGGCCAATCGGTTACAAGATGCATCTGGCAAGGCACCTACCTTGGCCGTGATTTCTACAGGCGTCACGGGCGTGAAGGCACTGCCCGGCGGCTTATTGCTTGTGGATCGCCGCTTGATTGAGGAAGAAGAGGCGCCAGATGCGCTTGCCGGTTATATTCTAGCGGCAATGGATGCCAGTCGCTTGAAAACGCCACTCGAGGGACTTTTGGAGTCCTCTGGAATTGTCGCCACCTTCCAGCTTTTGACAACTGGAGAACTGCCGCCAGACGCAATGCGGGAATATTCCGAGACCCTATTGGCCGCACCTTGGCCCCCAATCCATCCGACGGATCTATTGGGGGCATTCCGTCGCAACGAAGTGCGGTCTACTCCCTTTGCAAACCGTCTGCCCGAAGGGCATCCCGAAATCCAAACCCTCAAGGCCAAAGACCCCTATCCAGAAGCGGCACCGCGCCCGGTATTGGATGACGCCGACTGGGTAAGGTTGCAGGGGATTTGCGGCAACTAAACGCCCCTGCAAGCACAACTTACCTCAGAAAGGCATCCCGAAAACCGGCCACGCGGATCGCACCTAGGGCTTGTGCCGCCTCGATCTCATTGGCGAAGGGGCCCGCCATGACCAGCTGCAAGCCTTTGCCGCCCCGTGTCACTTTGCTCGACGCTACAGGTAGACCCATACCCTGTAGCCGCCCCATCGTGGTTTGTGCGTTTTGGGGGATGTTGAAACTTGCGACTTGGACGTAGCGGGCGCCGGGTTTGGCGGTTTGGGATGCTAGATATTGTGTGCGGGGCTTGTCCGCGCGGGCCGCTACAGCGCGGTCTTCACGGGGCGCGGAAGAGCTGATCCGCGGGGATGTCGATTTGATCGGCTGGCCCGACTGAGTGGAGAGGACGACGACGCGCTTGCCTTGGGCTTGGGCCGCGTAAGCCTGCTGCTGAACGCTCATGTCCACATAAGGAAAGACGAGGTCCGGATTGAAAGCGGTCACATCGGCGCCGGAGCGCGTGTCGATCAAGCGATGCGGCACCTCTCGGGTCCAGCGGAGATACATCTGCGCGCGACCTTCCAGCGTTTGATGGGCGCGTTTGGGATTCAAACGGTCATCTTCCCAGACACGACGCCACCCTTTTGGAGGCTGGCCGACATCCGTGGATTGCGCCTGAATTGCCGCGACATGGCGCGGCACCACGCGGGTGGTTGGACTGATCGTGCTGAGGGCGCTTTGGGCGTAGGGCGTGCCATGGATTGCCGTCGTGCCGCGATAGTTCGTTCCGCCCGTCGGAGCTTGGCCCTGAGGGCCGCACCGCGCGCCCACATTGGGTGCGACGTAACGCTGTGCGACAGGCGACAGGTTCGGACAGCCGGTGGCCACGGAACCCACCGCAGCAGAGCGATATTGCGCCCCAGCGGGCACCGCGACCGTGCGGGACGCAGGCACAATGATGCGGGGCGTCGCAGCAGCTGGCGGAGCATAGATCGGCGCACGAGCAACGGCGAGGGGCGCCGGGCGGACGGCAGGCTGGACATAGACTGGCGCAGGCGCGCTCGCCACCTGCCTCGCAGGCGCGGCGCGGGCGGGGGCTTGCGGCGCGGGGGCGGTGGCGACGCCCATCGTCGCAGGAAATACGCGCA